>PLFB01000223.1:0-3547 GCA_003137135.1 Acetobacteraceae bacterium | reverse complement strand
TCGACCCCGCCGACCCCTACGCCGCCCTGCCGCAAAACGCCGTCATCGGCTCCGCCTCCGTCCGCCGCATCTCCCAGCTCAAGCACGCCCGCCCGGACCTCAGCTTCACCCTGTTCCGCGGCAATGTCGGCACCCGCCTGCAAAAAATCGCGAATGGCGAAGTGGCCGCCACCCTACTGGCCTATGCCGGCCTGCGCCGCCTGGGCCTGGCCTCCCGCGCCTCGGCCGTGCTCTCGCCCGAACTCATGGTCCCGTCCGCCTGCCAGGGCATCGTCGGCATCACCATCCGCACCGCCGACAAGGAACTTCACGCCATGCTCTCCGGCATCGAGGATGCCGAAGCCAAAGCCGTCGCGACCGCCGAGCGCGCGCTTCTCGCCGCCCTGGACGGCTCCTGCCGCACCCCCATCGGCGGCCACGCCCGCCTGCTCGAAGACGGTTTTCTGCTCCTCACCGGCCTGGTGGCCCGCACCGACGGTTCATTTCTTCTCAAACGCACCATCACCGGCCCGAAAGAGGACGCCTTCCGCCTGGGCGCCGAACTCGGCGCCGCTCTAAAAGCCGACAGCCCCGCCGACATTTTCGCTTCCGCATGAACATTCTGGTCACGCGCCCGGAACCCGGCGCCTCCGCCACCGCCGCCCGCCTTTCCGCCATGGGCCACGCCCCCATCCTGCTGCCCTGCCTGTCCATAAAACCCAAAACCATCAACCTGCCGGAATCCCCCGCCGCCATCATCATCACCAGCGCCCAGGCGATCCCCGCCCTGCCCGCCGCCTACCACCACCTCCCGGTGTTCTGCGTCGGCGACGCCACCGCCGCGCGCCTGCGCGAAAAAAATTTCTCCTCCGTCCTCAGCGCCGGCGGCGACGCGCGCGACCTCGAAAAACTCATCCTCCGCCACCGCCTCCCCGGCACCCACCTGCTCGCCGTCGGCGAGCGCCACGGCCAGGCCCTCGCCGCCACTTTGCGTGACGCCGGGATGAAAATTTTGCGCCGCGCCGTCTATACCGCCAGCCCCATCCGCACCCTGCAAACCGAAGTTTTGGACGCCCTGGCCGGAAACAGGGTCCAGGCCGCGCTGTTTTACTCGGCCGAAACCGTGCGCGCCTTCGCCCGCCTGCGCCCCGCCGGCACCGCCGCCGTCACCGCCTTCGCGCTCAGCCCGGCCGTCGCCGCGCCGCTCGCAGGCTTGCCCTGGAGCGCAATCCGTGTCGCACTGGCCCCAACCGAAGCGGATCTTTTGGCCCTATTGAAATGACTGACCCCGAAACAATTTCCCCCCCGCCGGAACCGCTGGTCCCGGCCACGATCGCCGCGCCGCCACCGCCGCCGCCGCCGCCAGCGCCCAAACCGCAAAAATCCGGCGGCGGCTTTTGGCGCCTGCTCGGCGTGCTCGGCTTCCTGCTCCTCGCCGCCGGCGAATTTTATCTATGGCGCCTCGATCACCTGGCCCAGCCGCCATCCGTCGCCGCGCTCTTCGGCACTACCCCCGCGCCCAGCCCGGCGCAAAATTTTGCCCAACCCGTCGAAACCGGCATCGCCTCCCAGGTCGCCACGCTGCAAAGCCAGCTCACCGCCCTGCAGGATCAGTTCGCCAAATCGCAACCGGCACCGGACGCCATCTCGGTCCAAACCGACCTCACCGAAAAAACCGCCGAACTCGGCGCCCAGATCGCCGCCCTGCAAACCGAATTCGCCACCGACCACGCCGCCGTCACCACGCTCGCCGCTTCCGGAGCCAACCTTCAGAAAACGGCGGAAAAGATCGAATTGTTGGGCGCCGTCGCCGGCGCCCGCATGGCGCTCGATTCCGGCCAGCCCGTCGGCACCATCCAAGGCGCCCCGCCGGCACTCGCCGCCTTCGCCACCACCCCACCGCCCACCATGGCCGAACTCATCCTCACCTACCCGCAGGCTGAGGATGCCGCCAACGCCGCCAGCGCCGAAAAAGCCGCGAAATCCAATTTCTGGCACCGTGTCCTCGCCCGCCTGTCCGGCCTGGTCACCATCAGCAACGGCGACCACGTCATCCTCGGCGCCCCCGCCGCCGCCATCACCGCCCAGGCCGGCGAACAACTCGACGCCGGCGACCTCGCCGGCGCCGTCGCCACCCTCACCAGCAACCTCAGCCCCTATACCCTGAACGCGCTCGGCCCCTGGCTGCAAAAAGCCAAAAGCCTGCTCGCCGCGCGCGCCGCCATCGCGCAAATGAGCCAGTCCTAAAACATGTTCCGCGCGCTCCGTTTCGTCATCATCGCCGCGCTGATTCTCGTCCTGGTCTGGTGGATCGCCAGCATCCCCGGCACCTTCACCGCCCATTCCGGCAAAATCACCGTCACCACCTCCGTCCCCTTCGCGATCTTCCTGTGGCTGATCATCGCCGCCCTCGTCACCATTTTACTGCGCGTGATCGGCGGCCTGCGCCGCGCCCCCGGCGGCATCACCCGCTGGCGCGGCGGCCGGCGCAAGCAACTGGGCGAGGCCGCCACCCAGCGCGGCATCGTCGCGCTCTCCGCGGGCGACGCCAAAGCCGCCGAAATCGAAGCCCAGCGCGCCAAAAAACTGCTCGGCGAAACCCCGCTTGTCCTGCTGCTCACCGCCGAATCCGCCCGCCTCGCCGGCAAGCCGGACGAAGCCAAAACCGCCTTCGAAAAGCTCACGCAGGACAAAACCATGGCCTTCCTCGGCCATCGCGGCCTGCTGCGCCACCACGCCGCCGCGGGCGACCACGACGCCGCGGACCTGCACGCCGCAAAAGCCGAATCCGCCTATCCCGGCGCCGCCTGGCTCAAAACCCAGCGCTTTGGCCTCGCCATCAAGAAACAGGATTTTTCAACCGCCCTCGGCCACACCACCAGCAAGCCGGAAATCGCTGCCCTGGCCACCGGCGCCGCCCGCGCCGCCACCACCGACCGTGACGCCCTGGCCTACGCCAAACAAGCCATCAAGGCCGACCCCACCCTGGCGCCCGCCGCGGTCACCTACGCCGCCATTTTGCGCAAACTAAAACGCAACCGCGCCGCCAAAAAATCCCTCCTCAACGCCTGGAAAATTTTGCCCCACCCCGACATCGCCGCCGCCTATCTTGAAAACGTCACCACCCCCATCGAGCGCGCCCAGGCCGCCGCCGACCTCGCCAAAGCCAAACCCGGCCACCCGGAATCCGAGCTCATCCTCGCGCAAACCTCACTCGACGCCAAACTTACCGGCGAAGCCAAACGCCACGCCGAGGCCGCCATCGCCGCCGGCCTCACCGACAAGCGCCCCTACGCCGTCCTCGCCGCGCTCGACGAGCCCAACGCCAAAGCCGCGCTCGCCGCCGCCATGCAGCCCGTCTGGTCCTGCACCGCCTGCTTCACCGCGCACGACACCTGGTCCCCCGCCTGCCCCAACTGCGCCAAACCCGGCACCCTGATCTGGAAGACCGCCCAATCCAAAGCCCTAGCCGCCGCCTAGCTTTAAGCGAAAGAAGCAAGAAGCGCTTTTTTGAAAAAAAGCGCGCAAAAAACTTTTACGACCCCCGGCCCTTGAGCGGCCATACTGT
>PLFB01000164.1 GCA_003137135.1 Acetobacteraceae bacterium | reverse complement strand
GCCTCGATGATCGAGGGTATCCGGCATAGCCGGGCGGAGACTCAGGTTTGGGAGCATAACAATCTGGCCGATCTGCGCGAGAAACTGGCGGCGATCGATCCGGACCGGCCGAAACTGATCGCTTTTGAGTCGGTCTATTCGATGGATGGCGATGTAGGGCCGATCAAGGAAATTTGTGATCTGGCCGATGAATTCGGCGCCATGACGTATCTGGATGAGGTGCACGCGGTCGGGCTTTATGGCAAGCGTGGCGGCGGGCTGTCGGACCGGGATGGGTTGACCGATCGTGTCACCGTGATCGAGGGCACGCTGGCGAAAGGGTTTGGCGTGATCGGCGGGTACATCACCGGCTCCGCGGCGCTTTGCGATTTTATCCGCTCCTACGCTTCGGGTTTCATCTTCACCACGGCCCTGCCGCCGATGGTGGCGGCCGGGGCGCTGGCGTCCATCCAGCATCTGAAAGCAAGCTCGGTGGAGCGGGACCGGATGCATAACCGCGTCGCGGTGCTGCGCGCAGCACTGGATGCCGCCGGTGTGCCGCATCTGGCCAATCCCAGTCATATTGTGCCGGTGATCGTGGGCGATCCCGTCAAATGCAAGCATATTTCGGACCAGCTGCTGGACCGGTTCGGGATTTATGTGCAACCGATCAATTATCCGACGGTGCCGCGCGGGACGGAGAGGTTGCGGATTACGCCGTCGCCGCTGCATTCCGATGCGGATATTTCGCATCTGGTGGCCGCACTTTCCACGATCTGGAGCGAACTTTCGATTCGCCGGGCGGCGTGAGATGAACGTTTTTTCGCCGCCGGTCGCGGAACGGCCGCTGTTCTCGCCGGTTATTCAGGTGGCGCCGCATGAGCGGGAGTTGCCGCTGAAGGTGGGCACCCGCGGCTCGCCGCTGGCGCTGACGCAGACGGCGAATTTTATCGCGCATCTGCAGAAAATTTGTCCGGCGCTGGCGGGGGCGAATACGGCGCAGCAAATTATCCGCACGACCGGGGATGCCAGCCAGGCTTCCGGCTGCCGGCTGGCGGATATCGGCGGCAAGGGGCTGTTTTCGAAGGAAATCGACGAGGCGATGCTGGCGGGCAGAATCGATGTCGCCGTGCATAGCCTGAAGGATCTGGAAACGGTGATGCGGCCGGGGATTGTGCTGGGGGCGGTGCTGCGGCGGGAGGATGCGCGGGATGTGCTGATTCTGGGGCCGGAATGCGGCGACGTGGACCCCTGGCATCCGTGGGATTGCTTGCCGAAGGGGGCGCTGGTGGGCTCGGCTTCGGTGCGGCGGCAGGCGCAGCTTTTGCATGCGCGGCCGGATTTGCGGGTGGGAGTGATCCGCGGGAATGTGCATACGCGGCTGGCGAAGGTGGCGCAGGGGGATGCGCAGGCGACGCTGCTGGCCTATGCCGGGCTGCGGCGGCTGGACCTGGCGGATAAGGCTTCGCTGGTGATCCATCCGGAATTCTTGGTCCCCGCCGCGGGGCAGGGGATTGTGGGGGTGACGGTACGGGAGAGCGATACCCAGATGCGCGGGCTGCTGGCGGCGATCGAGTGCCCGGATGCGCGGGCGTGCGCCGCGGCCGAGCGCGGGATGCTGGCGGTGCTGGATGGTTCGTGCTCGACGCCGATTGGGGCGCATGCAAGGATTACGGCCGATGGGACGCTGCATTTGACCGGGCTGGTGGCGAGTGTGGATGGCAGCTTTTTGCTGAAACGGCGGTTGTGCGGGCCGATGACGGAGGCAGCGCGGATTGGGCGGGAATTGGGGGCGGCGTTGAAGATGGATTCGCCGCCGGCGATATTTTTGGCGGCTTAAGAGATTGCAATTTTGCCATAATCATACAGGTAAAAAGCAGTTACTTTTTTGAAAAAAAGTAACCAAAAAACTTTTGGTTTTCTCGGCCCTTGAGCGGCCATACTGTGGCCGCTCAAAGGCCGGGGGTCGTAAAAGTTTTTTGGTTACTTTTTTTCAAAAAAGTAACTGCTTTCTTCCTTTCTATCTTCATCCCCCGCATAAACCGCCGCTCCACCCAAAAATGCATCCCCACCGCCGCCGCCACCGGCCCTCCCAGCGCCACCGGCAGCCACAGCCACGTAAACACCACGGCATTCCCATGCGCCAGCGGCGCCAAAGCCATCGCCGCCGCCCGCTGCACCGGCTCATTCAGCAGATACAACGGATACGACACCGCCGCCAGAAACTGCGCCACCCCACTTTCCAAAAGCCGAGGCAAAACCGGCATCGCATCAAACCGCTGCGCCCCCAGCGCCAGCATCCACCCCACCCCGATCAGCCCCTTCGACGGCTCGCCGGAGCAAACCCCCAGCGCCGTTACCACCGCAAATATCACCGCCAGCGCCCGCCCTCCCTCGCCCCGCAGCCAGGCCGCACTCGCCAGCCCGAGCGCAAAATACCCCGCCGCATCCGGCAAAAACGCCCGGCTGAACCGCCAATACGCCGGCAAAAACCCCGCCAGCGCGTGATACGACACCGCCAGCCCCGCCAGCGCATACGCAAACCTCGCCAGCCCGCCCTTGCGCAAGCACGCCGCCATCACCCCATAAAATTGCCACTCCGTGGAAAGGCTCCAGGCCGGCCCCAGCAGCGCGACATACGCCCAAGGCAGCACCCCCTGCGGCACCATTCCGTGCAGCAACAACACATGCGCCGCCACCTGCCATCCCACCCGATCCGGCAACCCCACCGCCCAAAATTCCGCCGCCGCCGACCCCGGCCTCACCCAACTCATCGCCGGCAACGGCGACCCCCAAAACGCCAATCCCATGGCCAGCGCCAGCACACACCAATAGACCGGCAACAGCCGCCACGCCCGCGCCGCAAAGAACGGCTTTGGCTGATACCCAAACCGCTCCAGCGAATTCAAAACCACCAGCCCGCTCAGGCAAAAAAACAAATCCACCGCCGCCTCGCCATGATGCACCGGCCCCTGCACCCAGCCCGGCAACACCGTAAACGGCATCGCATGCCCCAGCATGACATAAACCGCCAACACCCCCCGCAGCCCATCCAGCCTGACCAAACGTTGCATCACAGCTACCTAAACGTGTAAACTTCCCCCGCCAAGCCGGAATGTTCGCCTCAGCCGAGAATTCCGTTACGCCGGCCGGTACCGCAATTCGTTCAGCAGCGCGGCAAAAGCCGGCGTCGGATGGCGCCGGTCGGGATAATAGAGGTGATAGCCTGCAAACGCCGGGCACCAATCCCCCAGCACGATGACCAGCCGCCCCGCCTCCACAAACCCCGAAATCTGGTCCTCGAACGTCATCGCCAGTCCCAGCCCCGCCAACGCCGCCCCAATGGTAAGCCCAAAATCGTTGAACACGAACGGACCATCGACCCGCACGCTCATAGCCCGGCCCGCCTTCTCAAATTCCCACGCATAAAGCCCGCCGGCGGTCGGCAGCCGGATATTGATGCAGCGATGCCGGGTCAGCTCATGCGGCGTCTCCGGCACGTCATGCCGCGCCAGATAGTCCGGCGCTCCCACCACCACCATCCGCAAATCCGGCCCAATCCGCACCGCGATCATGTCCTTCGCCACCTGCTCCCCCAGCCGCACGCCGGCGTCAAACTGCTCGCCCACGATGTCGGTCAGCGCGGAATCGACAAACAGCTCAACCTTTACATCCGGAAATGCATGCCCCAGCCGCGCCAGCGCCGGCCAGACCACCGTTGCCGCCGCGTGCCGCCCGGCCGTCAGCCGCAACGTGCCCGCCGGCGCGTCCCGATGCTCGCCCAGCGCCACCAGCCGCGCTTCGATCCCGGCCAGCGCCGGCGCCAGCACTTCCGCCAATTCCTCCCCCGCTTTCGTCAACGCCACCCGCCGCGTCGTGCGCGTCAGCAGCCGAACTCCGAGTCTGGCTTCAAGCTGCCGGACAATCTGGCTGAGCGAAGGCTGCGACAACCCCAGCCGCGCAGCCGCCCGGGTAAAACTGCGCTCTTCCGCCACCGCCAGAAATGCCATCAGGTCACCCAGCTCATCCCGCCGCATTCATCGGCCCCACCTATAGGTTCATGACAAATTTAGTCTCTAATCTTACCAGCCAGGCGGGTCCATATCGCGTTCACAACGCAAGCCTACTGGAGCACGCACATGAAACAACGCATTTTGGGCCAATCTCTAAATGTCTCGGCCATCGGCTTCGGCTGCATGGGCCTCGATTTCAGCTACGCGACCAAACTCAGCAAGCCGGAGGGCATCGCCCTCATCCGCCAGGCCGTCGAGCGCGGCGTCACCTTCTTCGACACCGCCGAAGTCTATGGCCCCTTCACCAACGAGGAGATGGTCGGCGAGGCGCTGGTGCCGGTCCGCAACCAGGTCGTCATCGCCACCAAATTCGGCTTCAACTTCACCGACGGCAAGCAATCCGGCCTCAACAGCCGCCCCGAAAACATCAAAAGAGTCGCCGACGCCTCCCTGAAGCGCCTGCAAACCTCGCACATCGACCTGTTCTACCAGCACCGCGTGGACCCGTCGGTGCCGATCGAAGACGTCGCCGGCGCCGTCAAAGACCTGATCGCCGCCGGCAAGGTCAAGCATTTCGGCCTCTCCGAACCCAGCGCCGCCACCTTCCGCCGCGCCCACGCCGTGCAAAAAGTCACGGCCCTGCAAAACGAATACTCGCTCTGGACCCGCGGCCCCGAAACCAACGGCATCCTGGACGCCTGCGAGGAACTCGGCGTCGGCCTCGTCGCCTACAGCCCCCTCGGCAAGGGTTTTCTCACCGGCGCGATGGACCAAACCACCAAGCTCGGCGCCGGCGATTTCCGCGCCTCCCTGCCACGTTTCACGCCGCAGGCGATGGCGAAGAACCAGGCCTTCGTGGATCTCCTCAAGCGCATCGCCGCCGAAAAGCACGCCACCCCCGCCCAGATCGCGCTCGCCTGGCTCCTCGCCCAGCGCCCCTGGATCGTCCCGATCCCCGGCACCACGAAACTGCACCGGCTGGAGGAGAACCTAGCCGCGGCCGACGTCGCACTCACCACCTCAGACCTCGCCGAAATCGCCGGGCTGGCCAAGAACATCGCAGTCGAAGGCGAACGCTACCCCGCCCCCCTCCTCGAAATGGTCGGCCGCTAACACAAGAAAGCAGCGCCTTTTTTTCAAAAAAAGAAGGTCTTGCTTACTTCGCTTTAGGCTCAAACCGATACGGACTAACCGACGTCGTCCCCGGATCAATCGTCAGCCTATGCGCGATCGGCGGAAACGCCCGGCTCCGGCAATCCGGCCGGTCGCACAGACGGCACGAAAGTCCAATCCCCACCGCCGCCGTCGCGATATCGATCCCATCCCCGTACACAATATCCGCGGCGTGCGAGACATCGCACCCCATCGCCACCACCCGCACCGGCGGCGGCTCCCCCCAATGCGCCGGCCGGCCCGTAATCGCGCGCGCAAAACACAAAAACGTCCCGCCATCCGGCAATTGCGCAACCTGCACCCTGGTCGTCCCCGGCGTCGCGAACGCCGCGTGCACGATCCAGCGCGGACACGTCCCGCCAAACCGCATGAACGGAAACCCCGCCGCCGAAAACCGTTTTGACACATTCCCCGCCGGATCAACCCGCAGAAAGAAAAACGGCACCCCCCGCGCATTCGCCCGCTGCAGCGTGGAAAGGCGGTGGCAAGCCTGCTCGTAAGAAACCCCAAACCGCGCCGCGATCCCATCCACATCATACCGCATTTCCTGCGCCGCCGCCAAAGCCGGCGCGTACGGCATCAGAATCGCCCCCGCGATGTAATTCAGCAGCGCGATCCGCAACAGCTCACCGGCATCCCGGGATGTCGGGTTCGCCGCCTCCACCAGCGCCTCGACGTGCTCCCGGCATTCCAGCAGTGCTACCTGAAACGCCATCTGAAACCCCCGGCTTTCCCGCGGCAGCGATTCGGAAAGCGACAACAGACGCGCCTTCGCATCATAATGCCGCAAGGCGCCGGGCAGCGGCTGCACCGAAACCACCAGCCCATGCGCCTGCCTAAGCCGCTCCGCCAGCGCGTGGTTCGTCCCCAGCGTCGCCGAAGCCAGCGTCGAGCTCACCCCCTCCGCCACCTCTTCAAGTGCTGGAAAATGATTGGCGTGATCATGAAAAAAATCCCGCACCTCCTCATTCGGCAACATGATCTTTCGCCCCGAAGGCAGGGTGATCCCCGAAGCATCCTCCCTGGCCCCTGCCCAGGCCCGGTGCAGCGCCAGAATCGCCCGCGCCGCATTCGGCGCCGCCCCCGCCAGCTCATGGATCTCCGACTCCGGCACCGGATCGCTCCCCAGCAGCGGGTCGGCAAACACTTCCCGAAGTGCGACCTCAAACTGCCGTTCCTGATTCCCCGACAGCGACGCCAGGTCCACGTTCAAAATATCCGTCAGCTTGAACAGCAGCGACGCCGTCACCCCCCTCTGGTCATGCTCCACCAAATTCAAATAACTCGTTGAAATTCCAAGCTTCTGGGCGAGCCCTTGCTGAGAAAATCCCTGATCCATCCGCAGCCGCCGGATGGTTTTACCGATCATCGTCTTTGACATGTTTTACAAATAGCAAAGTTTTACAGTGAAGTCAGCCACCGGTTTCGGCCCGCATGACGGTTTTAGGGGATGACTTCGCCCCCCGCCGTTGTAAATACTTCACTCATCACCGCGGCACTAAGCGGCACGAATTTAACAGGTTTTTAGGAGAAGCCAGATGACCAAAACTTTTTCCCCCGACGGCATGCGCGGCAGCAGCACGGAGCAGCGCCGCCACGAAACCAACACCAGCCACCGCGAGCCCAAGAGCGGCGAAAAGCCCCACACCTCCAAGCACGAGGACCACAGCCACGATTTCTACGATGACGGCCTCGTCCACAGCCACGCCTGGGCCGTCAACGCCCCGGACCGGTAACCCCACTCCCTAAGAAGACAATAAGCGCCAAAGCGCCAACTTTTAGGAACGTCCGAAATACCCTGGGCCACAAGCCCAGGGTATTTTTTCGCCGCCGTCCGGCCCGCAAAAAACCTTTATGTCCCCCGGCCCTTGAGCGGCCACAGTACGGCCACTCAAAAACCGGAGGAATCAAAAGTTTTTTGGTTACTTTTTTTCAAAAAAGTAACTGCTTCCTTTCCTTCTGACCCAAATGCAGGCCATCGCTCTAAAGCGCGCGGGCGATAACCATGCGCTGGATGTCCGAAGTCCCCTCATAGATCTGACATACCCGCACATCGCGGTAAATTTTCGCCAGTCCGAACTCCTCGAGATAGCCATACCCGCCCAGCGTCTGGATCGCGCCGGAGCACACCGCCTCCGCCGTTTCGGACGCCAGCAGTTTGGCCATGCTGGCTTCCTTCAGGCACGGCCGGCCCGCATCCTTGACCGCGGCGGCGTGCAGCACCAGCTGGCGCGCCCCTTCCAACCGCGCCGCGAGGTCCGCCAGCCGGAAACCGACCGCCTGGTGCTCGATGATGAACGACCCCATCGATTTGCGCTCCTTGGCATACCCCACGGCAATCTCCAGCGCCGCCTGCGCCATGCCGATGCACTGTGCGGCAATCCCGATGCGCCCGGCCTCGAGGTTGGCAAGTGCCAGGCGATACCCCTGTCCCTCCTCGCCGAACAAAAATTCGTCCTCGATGAACAGGTCCTTGAAGCGTATCGCGCAGGTGTCCGAAGCGTTCTGCCCGAGCTTGTGCTCAACCTTGTCCACCAGATATCCCGGCCGGTCCGTCGGCACGAGAAAGCCGGAAATGCCCTTTTTGCCCGCCGCCGGGTCCGTCACCGCAAACACCATCGCGACGCCGGCAATCCGCCCGGAGGTGATGAATTGCTTCGACCCGTTCAAGCGCCAGCCGCCCGCCACTTTGACGGCGCGGGTCGCAATCGCGGCGGCGTCCGAGCCGGCATCGGCCTCGCTCAGCGCAAACGCGCCGATCATCCGCCCTGATGTGAGGGCCGGCAGAAAACGCTCCCGCTGCGCCGCGCTGCCATGGGCGATGATGCCGTTGACCAGCAGCGAGTTCTGGATGGACACAATGGTGGAGAGCGCGCCATCCGCTGCCGCCAGCTCAATCAGCGCCAGCGCGTAGGAAACGTAATCCGCGCCCGCCCCGCCCGCCTCCTCCGGCGCGGTCATGCCCATCAGCCCCATCGTGGCCAGGCGGGCGAACAGGTCGGGCGGATAGGCCTTTGCCGACTCATAGGCAAAACTGTTGGGGCGGATCTCAGCCTGCGCGAAATCGCGGATGCTGTCCTGGATCGCCATTTGCGTCTCGTTGAGCAGCACTGTTTTCCCCCAATCGTTGAGCGTTGTCCGGTGCAATCGGCTGCCGCGGCATCGTATCCGCCCGATCGCATTTAACCAAGTCCAACCTGTCTCCCCTAACTTCGGCGTCCAGTCGCAACGCCCGTCCCACCCCGCCTTTTTCCCCCGTGCAATCCATGCCACTCTCCCGCCATGTCGGCCCGCCCCTTCGTCCTCACCCCAGACCTCCTCCTGCGCGCCTACCGCCTCGGCCTCTTCCCCATGGCCGAATCCCGCACCTCCCGCTCGCTCCACTGGCTGGACCCGGAGGCCCGCGGCATCCTCCCTTTGCACGCCTTCCACCTCCCCCGCAGCCTCATGAAAACCCTGCGCGCCGAAAAATTCCATGTCACCGCGGACGCCAATTTCCCCGCCACCATCGCCGCCTGCGCCGCCGCCCGCGNNCCGCCTCGTCGGCGGCCTCTACGGCGCCTGCCTCGGCGCCGCCTTTTTCGGCGAATCGATGTTCTCCACCGCCACGGACGCCTCCAAAATCGCCCTCGTCCACCTCGTCGCCCGCCTGCGCCTCGGCCGTTTTTTGCTGCTCGACACCCAGTTCATCACCGCCCACCTCGCCCGCTTCGGGACCCGTGAAATCCCGCGCGCGGACTACCATGTCATCCTCGCCGAAGCCGTCGAAGCCTCCGCCTACTTCCCCGCCACGCCGGACCAGGCCACCCTCACCGCGGAAATCGCCGCGATCTACGCAGAGTCCCGCACCCGGGACGGAGATTTTTGATGCCCCTCGCCGCCCTCCTCGCTTTGCTGCTCGCCCCCGCGCAAGCCCAAACCCGCCCCGTCTTCCTCCCCGAACAAGACATCGCCGCCACCTACACGCTCGCCGCCCCCGGCCGCCCCACCCAGCCCTACACCCTGCAATACGACGCCGCCGACGAACGCGCCCGCATCACCGACCCACTGCGCGGCCTCACCTTCCTGGTTGACCTCATCACCGGCCACGCCGAACTCATCATCCCCGCTTTGCACGCCGTCGTCGAAGCCCCCGACATCTCCAACCTCGCCGCCCAGGTTTCTTCAGCGGACGGCGCAAAATTCCTCCCCCTCGGCCCCGCCCACTACGCCGGCCTGCCCTGCGACAAATACGAAGTTTTTGCCCCCTCCTGGTCCGCCAACACCTGCCTAACCCCGCAGGGCGTCATCCTGCACTTCGCCGGCCACGACTCCCACGGCGCCGCCACCGTCACCGCCACCTCCCTCACCACCACCCCCCAGAACCCCCGCGACTTCAACGCCCCCACCGATTACTCCCGCATCGAACTCCCCCCCGGCACGCTAGCGCAACTATTAGGACAGTAGGGTGGGTTGCGCGAAGCGCACCCCACCATCTCGCAAAAA
>PLFB01000121.1 GCA_003137135.1 Acetobacteraceae bacterium | reverse complement strand
ACCATGGGCGGCCAGACCGCGCTGAACACCGCGATGATTCTCGCCAAATCCGGATTTCTGGAAAAACACGGCGTTGAACTCATAGGCGCCAAAGCCGACGTCATCGACAGGGCGGAAGACCGTCTAAAATTCCGCGACGCGATGGCCGAAATCGGCATCGCCGGCCCGAAATCCGCCATCGCCCACAGCCGCGAGGAAGCCGCCGCCGCCCTAGACCTCGTCGGCCTGCCCGCCGTCATCCGCCCTTCCTTCACCCTCGGCGGCACCGGCGGCGGCATCGNNATCGCCTACAACCGCGAGGAATTTTTCGACATCGTCCTTTCCGGCATCGACGCGTCCCCCACCAACGAAGTGCTCGTCGAAGAATCTGTGCTGGGCTGGAAAGAATACGAAATGGAGGTCGTGCGCGATTGCGCGGATAACTGCATCATCGTCNNTGCTCGATCGAAAACATCGACCCCATGGGCGTCCACACCGGCGATTCCGTCACCGTCGCCCCCGCGCTGACCCTCACCGACAAGGAATTCCAAATTCTGCGCGACGCCTCCATCGCGTGCTTAAGAAAAATCGGCGTCGATACCGGCGGATCCAACGTCCAGTTTGGCATCAACCCGGCGGACGGCCGCATGGTCATCATCGAAATGAACCCCCGCGTCTCCCGCTCCTCCGCCCTCGCCAGCAAGGCCACCGGCTTTCCCATCGCCAAAATCGCCGCCAAACTAGCCGTCGGCTACACCCTCGACGAGCTGAAAAACGACATCACCAAATCCACCCCCGCCAGCTTCGAGCCGGTCATCGACTACGTCGTGATCAAAATTCCCCGCTTCACCTTCGAAAAATTCCCCGGCACCCCGGCGCTGCTCTCCACCTCGATGAAATCCGTCGGCGAAGCCATGGCCATCGGCCGCAATTTTGCCGAGGCCCTGCAAAAAGGCCTAAGGTCACTGGAGACGGGCCTATCCGGCCTCGACGAAATCGCGCCGCCTGGCGACGGCACCCCCGACGCTTTTCGGGCCGCCCTCTCAACGCCGCGCCCCGACCGCTTGCTCATGGCCGCCCAGGCGCTGCGCGCCGGCCTGACCGTCGAAGAAATCCACCAGGCCTGCAAATTCGACCCCTGGTACCTGCGCCAGATGGAAACCATCATCGCCGCCGAAAACGAAGTCAAAAAGCACGGCCTCCCGAAAGATTCCTTCGCCTTCCGCCGCCTCAAATCCCTCGGCTTCGCCGACAAGCGCCTAGCGGAACTCACAGCCCAAAAAGAATCCGCCGTCACCGCCGCCCGCCTCAAACTGGACGTCACTCCCGTCTACAAGCGCATCGACACTAGCGGCGGCGAATTTTCCTCCGAAACCGCCTACCTCTACAGCACTTTTGAGGGCTCCTTCGCCCCCCCCATCTGTGAATCCCGCCCCACGGCGGCAAAAAAAATCATCATTCTGGGCGGCGGTCCCAACCGCATCGGCCAGGGCATNNGCGTCCACGCCGCCTACGCCCTGCGCGAAGCCGGCTTTGAGACCATCATGGTCAACTGCAACCCCGAAACCGTCTCCACCGACTACGACACGTCCGACCGCCTCTACTTCGAACCCCTGTACCCGGAAGACGTTATTTCCCTCATCCGCACCGAACAGCAAAACGGCATTTTGCTCGGCTGCATCGTCCAATACGGCGGCCAGACCCCGCTAAAACTCTCGCAGTTCCTGGAAGCCGCGGAAATCCCGATCCTCGGCACCAGCGCGGACGCCATCGACATCGCCGAAGACCGCGAGCGTTTCGCCGCCCTTTTGCAGAAACTTGGGCTGAGACAACCCGAAAACGGCATCGCCCGCTCCCCGGAACAGGCCGAACTCATCGCCGAGCGCATCGGCTACCCCGTCATCATCCGCCCCAGCTACGTCCTGGGCGGCCGCGCGATGGAAATTGTCTATGACCGTAGCGCCCTGGCGCGCTACACCCAAAACGTCGCCCGCCCCTCGCCCGAAAATCCGGTGCTCATCGACCAGTACCTGGCCGACGCCTCCGAGGTGGACGTGGACTGCATCTGCGACGGCAGCACCGTGTATGTCGCCGGCGTGATGGAACATATCGAGGAAGCCGGCATCCATTCCGGCGATTCCGCCTGCTCGATCCCGCCCTACTCCCTAAGCCCCGCCATGGTGGCCGAACTGCGGGCCGAAACCGAAGCGATGGCCAAAGCCCTGAACGTCGTCGGCCTGATGAACGTGCAATACGCCATCCAGAACGACCTCATCTACGTCCTGGAAGTGAACCCGCGCGCCTCCCGCACGGTGCCCTTCGTCGCCAAGGCCACCGGCGTCGCCGTCGCCAAAATCGGCGCCCGCATCATGGCCGGCGAGAAACTCTCGACGTTTAACCTCGACGACTCCATCCCCCACGCCCACGTCGCCGTGAAAGAGGCGGTGTTTCCCTTCGCCCGCTTCCCCAATGTGGACACGCTGCTCGGCCCGGAAATGAAATCAACCGGCGAGGTGATGGGCCTGGACAAGAATTTCGCCCGCGCCTTCGCGAAAGCCCAACTCGGCGCCGGCGTCAAACTCCCGCTCTCCGGCACCGCCTTCCTGTCGGTGAAGGAATCCGACAAGGCCGCCATCATCCCGGTCGCCCGCCGGCTCTCGGAACTCGGCTTTTCCCTGCTCGCCACCTCCGGCACCGCCGCCACCCTGGCGAAAGCCGGCATTGCCGCGAAAATCGTGAACAAAGTCTTGCAGGGCCGCCCGCATTGCGTGGACGCCATCCGCTCAGGCGAAATCCAACTGGTGATCAACACCGCCCACGGCGCCCAGTCCGTCACCGACTCCTTCGACATCCGGCGCTCCTCCCTCACCCACGGCATCCCCAATTTCACCACCATCGCCGCCGCGCGCGCCACCGCGCATGCCATCGCCGCCCTAAAAACGGGCAGTCTTGAAGTCGCGCCACTTCAGTCGTACTTTCCCCAATCTTTTTAACCCGTCGCCTCCAGGGTCACCCCCGGCGGCGGCGTCTTTGATTCAACCCTAACCCCCATCGGCCCGGGTTTTCGGCCGAGGAGACGATGTGCAGAAATTCCCCATGACCGCCCCCGGCCTCGTCGCTCTGGAAGACGAGTTGCGCTTCCTGAAGGCCGAGGAACGCCCCGCCATCATCCGCGCCATTGCGGAAGCCCGCAGCCATGGCGACCTNNGGCGACACCGTCAAATTCGGCGCGAACATTCTGCTGCTCGACGAGGACACCGAGAAAGAGGTGTCTTACCAGATCGTCGGGATGTACGAGGCGGACATCAAACAGTCCAAACTCAGCATCACCTCGCCCTTGGCGAAGGCCCTGATCGCCAAACGGGTCGGCGACACGGTCTCCGTGCCCGCCCCCAGCGGCGACCGCACCTACGAGATCCTGCGAATTACCTACGGCTGAGCCCCGGTCCTAGCCACGTCATTGCGAGCGAAGCGNNTAACCAAAAAACTTTTGATTCCTCCGGCCGGTGAGCGGCCACAGTTTGGCCTCTCAACCGCCGTGGTTAGTAAAAGTTTTTTGGTTACTTTTTTTCAAAAAAGTAACTGCTTCCTTCTCCCTTTTTAGGCCCCCTTTTCATGCCCCTCACTTTGGCCGACGTCCAATCCGCCGCCGTGCGCATCAAGCCCGCCATCCTGCGCTCGCCCTTTCTGCGCTGTGACAACCTCAGCCGCGCCACCGGCGCCGAAATCTTTCTCAAATACGACCACCTCCAGGCCACCGGCGCATTTAAGGAACGCGGCGCCGCCAACCGGATCGCGCTGTTAACGGCGGAGGAACGCAAAAACGGCGTCATCGCCATGTCCGCCGGCAACCACGCCCAGGCCGTCGCGCGCCACGCGTCGTTGGCAGGCATTCCCGCCACCATCGTCATGCCGGTCCACACGCCGGCGACCAAGGTCACCCGTACGCGCGCCTGGGGCGCGCATGTCATCCTGCACGGCGAAACCCTGGCGGAGGCCGCCGCGCACGCCCATCGCCTAGAACAGGAACAGGGTTTGTTCTTCATCCACCCCTATGACGACCCCGCCATCATCGCCGGCCAGGGCACCGCGGCGCTGGAAATGCTGGAGGACGTGCCGGACCTGGACGCCTTGTGTATTGCCGTCGGCGGCGGCGGCCTGCTGGCCGGCACCGCCACGGTCACCCGCGCCGTAAAACCCGGGCTGGAGCTTTACGGCGTTGAAGTCGAAAACTATGCCGCCTTCGCCCAGACCTTGTCGGGCCAGGACATCCACGTCGGCGGCCCCACCATCGCCGAGGGCATCGCCGTGCGCGACATCGGCCAAACGCCGCTAAGAATCCTGCGGGAATTGCAGGTCCCGGTTCTGGTGGTCAGCGAGCACGCCATCGAGCAGGCGATCGCGCTGCTCGTTGAGGGCGCCAAACAAGTCGCCGAGGGCGCCGGCGCCGCCGCCCTGGCGGCCGTGCTCGCCTACCCCGAAAAATTCGCGGACAAAAAAGTCGGCATTCATCTATGCGGCGGCAACATCGACCCCAGGATTCTCGCCAACACCCTGATGCGCAATCTGCTGCGCGACGGCCGCCTGCTGCGGGTCGTGATGGAAATTCCCGACCGCCCTGGGATGCTGGCGGAGATTTCCACCCGCATCGGCAACCGCGGCGGCAACATTATTGAAGTCAGCCACCACCGCCTGTTTTCATCGCCCTCCGTCCAGGACGCCCAGCTAGAAATCATGATAGAAGCCCGCGACGCCGCCCACGGCCAGGAAATCGAAAATTCGCTGCGCGAAGTTTTCATCCTTCGCCGCGTTTAGCAGGGCGGATGAAATCCGCCATCCTCCCGCGCCGGCCCCTCGGCCAACGCATTTCATCTGAGTGCAGCATGTAACTGGCCGTGTAGAGCCGCCAGAAAGGCACCCGTCTCTGCCCGCGTCAAAGCCGCAATCCCGATGCCGGCATGGAAGGCCAGGTCTGGGCGCGTGACCGCAGGCACCCCGGCGGCTCGCGCGACGGCGACGGCATGGTCGTCACCGGCGCTGGCACCCGTCGCCCTCAGCGATTCCGCGCCCCAGCCCCGTGGCGCCAGAAACGTCATCTGGCCGGACTTGCCCGCCGCCACGCTCGCCGCGGCGTCATTCAGCACGAACGAGAGATTATCCGCCAGCCCGTCATTATCCGTGCCCTGTTCGCGCGTCGCCACCAAAGTGTAGGTCACGGACGCCGTTCCCTTCGGCACCGCCACCGTTTCGCTTTCTAAACTCAGCGAACTGCCGTTTGGGAATGAGGTCGGTCCTGAAACCGTGGTCATGCTGATGACCGTGCCCGCAGCGTTCAAAAAACTCACATTGATATCGGCATGATCAGTCTGCCCGCCATATCCGCCCAAATACCCGCTGATCGTCGCCGTAACCTGTCCGGTTTTGATCTTGGAGGTCAGCCCCTTGAACGTGATCGTCTGGCTGGCCGAACTCGACGCATTATTTGGCCCGCCATAAAAATAGTTTTTGCCACCGCCAGGCGCCGCCTCCGCCGTGGTGAGGTCGTTTTCGCCATAGTAATCGGCGGTCATTCCGCCTGCCGTGGTCCACCCGGGAATCGGCACGACCGTTTCATAGCTGCCGACCGGCGGCTTTGCCTTTTCGGCGCCAGGATCGACGAGTAGATTGACGCCCAGCTTGGTTGTCATGGCATTCCCTTTCTTAACGATACGTCAAAAACCATTTGATGTACATTATGGTCTCATATAGGCAACCAAATAACATTTTGTTGTCAATTCGGGTCGGCCGTTTGACGGCCTGCAGCGCGAAGCCGCGCACGGCC
Organism: Acetobacteraceae bacterium; assembly: GCA_003137135.1. GTDB lineage: Bacteria > Pseudomonadota > Alphaproteobacteria > Acetobacterales > Acetobacteraceae > Acidocella. Next base: position 12,254 of record PLFB01000121.1, on the reverse strand, counting down.
GCCGCCGCGAACGGCCGCGGCGTCGAAGCCGAAATCCGCGCTATTGTCGACGCGGCCGTAACCCCCGCCGAGGGCGCCATCTTGGAATGATCATTCCGGACACGAATGTCCTGTCAGAGCGGATGCGCTAAGGCTTGTACCTCGCCGCACGCCCCCAAAACCACCCCGCGCACCGCGGCCAGCCGCGCAGCGCCGTGGTCGTCGTCAGGCTCTAAAAAATTCCCCTCCGCCCATTCATTCCACGCCTTGATGAACACCAGCCGCTCCTCCGGCGCGTGCGCCGCCACATGCGCCACCGCTTTTTCCACGCATGCCGCCAACAGCGCGGGTGAAAAATTCTCCAGCACGATCCCCCGCCGACCGGCACGCGGCGTGTTATCCCAGCCCGCGAGCACGCAGGGCAGATGGCGTCCGTCCCTTGGCAATCGCGCAAAGGCATCGCGCGCCAACGCCGTGTAATCATAGCGCGCCGGCAGCCAGGGCAGCCCGCCCAAAGATTCGCTCACCGCCTGAAAAACCTTGCCCGACGCAAACCGCCGCCCCAGCCGCATGGGAATTTTTTTTTGCCCCGCCGCTTCCAGAAAATCCCGCGGGCCAAACGGCATCACCGCGTCAAACCCGGCCAGGCACGGCGCGCCGAGGCTGCCGCTCATGCCGATCAGGTACAGGCCCGGCAGCCCGGCAACCTCCGCCATCTGGCGCCATTGCGCCAGCGCGGCGCCGGGCGCCGGGAGTCTCTCGGGGCTGTAGATCAGGAACACGGGTTTGCCGGCGACCGTCAGGTAGCGGCGGTCGAGGAACGCCGGCAGCACCGCGGCAAAATGCGCCGCATGGTCCGCCGGCCCCGGATAGGTCTGCTCGATCAGCATCCGCCCCGGTGACCCGTGCCAGACACCGACCCAGGATTCATTGGCCCAGCACAGGCAGAAGGGGAAATCCGGCTGGCCGGAGGCCAGCACCTCATCGAACGGCCGTTCCAGGATTTGCCTGCCGCCGCCGAACCAGTAATGCCAGTAGCAGAACCCCTCGATCCCCGCGCCCCGCGCCAGCTCGGCCTGCGCGGCGCGAACCGCTGGATCGCGCAGATCGTAATAGCCGAGCGCGCCTGGCCGGCGGGGCTGGCGGTGGCCAGGATAGAGCGGCCTGGCTTTTTTGACATTGGTCCATTCCGTAAACCCCTCGCCCCACCAGGCGTCGTTTTCCGGAATCGGATGGAACTGGGGCAGGTAGAAAGCCACCAGCCGGGCCGCTGGCTGCCGGCTGCGCGCGGGCGCGATGAAACCATTCATGACGCCAGTATGAGCGGGCGAATTTACAACTTGCAAACGAAAACTTGCGCGCGCACCACTTAAGCGAGAGACCGGCGTCTTAAAAAAGGAAGAAAGTAGCGCTTTTTTGAAAAAAAGCGCGCAAAAAACTTCTGCTCCCCCGGCTTTTGAGCGGCCAAAGTCTGGCCGCTCAAAAGCCGGGCGAATTAGAAGTTTTTTGGTTACTTTTTTTCAAAAAAGTAACTGCTTTCTTACTTAACCTGCCTTCCGCTCGATCAGCTCGATCTTGTACCCGTTGGGGTCCTCGATAAACGCGATCACCGTCGTGCCAAACTTCACCGGCCCCGGTTCCCGCGCGATTTTGGCGCCGGCTTTGCGCAAGCGTTCGCAGGTGCCGTAAATGTCCGGCACGCCGAGCGCCAGATGTCCAAACGCCGTGCCCTGGTCATAGGAATCAACCCCGTAGTTATAGGTCAGCTCCAGCACGGTATGCGCCTTCTCATCGCCATACCCGACAAACGCCAGCGTATATTTCCCATCCGGCACATCGTTGCGCCGCAATTCCTTCATCCCCAAAAGCTCGGTGTAAAATTTTACACTCTCGTCCAGGTCCTTCACCCGGATCATCGTATGCAAATACGAAAACTCAGCCATCAAAACCTCCCTAAATCGAAACACCCACCAGAAATATCGCCGCCGCATCGGCGGCCAAAATCATCTCCGGCCTGCTGGTCAAAATGGTGCCGCCGGCCTCGAATGCGATCCCCCTCAAACCCGCCGCCGCCGCATTCCCAACCGTCGCCGCGCCCAAAGCCGGTAAATCCGCCCGCCGGTCCTGGCCCGGCTTGGCGATTTTCACCAACACCCCGCCCGGTCCCGGCCGCGCCAGTTTTGCCACCCTGGCCAGCATCGCATCCGTGCCCTCCACCGCCTCAACCGCCAGCACAATCCCCTGCTGCACCACGCAGGCCTGCCCCACATCCGCCGCGCCTACAGCCCGCAAAACCTCCAGCCCGCGGGAAACATCGGCCATCGCGGAGGCATCGGGCGCCACCTTTGTCAAAACCCCGGCCGGCGCCAGCACCTCGCCCAGAATCTCGTGCGCGCCCAGCACCCGAAACCCATCCTCCCCCATGACGCGGATAATCGCCGCCAGCAGCCCGTCATCCCCCGCAAACGCCGCCCGGCCCACGCGGGCGATCAACTTCGCGCCCTCCGCATCCGGCCGCAGCGCCATCAGCGACGGCCGCTTGACCGGCCCGATCATCACCAAATCCCGGCAGCCGCGCTCCTTCAGCGCCGCCCGGATCGCGCCGGCCGCGCCGAGCCGGAAGAACGCATGCGGAAAGCCGGCCACCACGCCAGGTTCCGCAAAGCCTTCGATCGCCGCCACAAAAACGTCCCGGCCCGCCGCCACGGCCGCCGCCGCCACCTGGCCGGGCAACGGCCCGCCACCGGCGATAATCCCCAGACAACCCATAGTCAGGCCCCGCCGTCGTCCCCGGCCGCCGCGACGTTGGTCAGAATCCCCTGCCGTCCGGGCGAGGCGATGAAATCCAGCATATCCCGCACAAAGCCATCCTCGCCGAATTCCTGCTCCGCTTCCGCCACCCGCTCGGCGAACACGCCCTCGCCCTTGAAAATAAGCCGGTAGGCCGCCCGGATGCGGTGCAGTTGTGACTTCTCAAGCCCGCGCCGGCCGAGCCCCACCATGTTCAGCCCCACCAGTTTTGCGCGCGTGCCGAATGCGAAGGTGTAGGGTGTGACGTCCGCCGGCACGCCGGTGACGCCGCCGACCATCGCGCCCTTGCCGATGCGCACGAATTGCAGCACCGCCGCCGCCCCGCCCAGCACGGCGCGCTCGCCGATCTCGACATGCCCGCCCAGCACCACGTTGTTGGAAATGATCACGCTATCGCCAATGTCGCAGTCATGCGCCACGTGCACCACCGCCATCAGCAGGCAATTCTTGCCGATTCTGGTCACGCCGGTTCCGGTGACGGTGCCGCGATGGATCGAGCAATGCTCGCGGATCTGGGTGTTTTCTCCGATCACCGTCGCGGTATCCTCGCCCTGATATTTTAAATCCTGCGGCGCCAGCCCTACCGTCGCGAACGGAAACACTTTGACGCCCGCCCCCAGCCGCGTGCGGCCGTCCACCGCCACGTGTGAGACCAGTTCCACCCGCTCCTCCAGCACCACTTGCCGCCCGACGGTGCAAAACGGCCCAATCTTGACCCCAGGTCCGATTTCGGCCCCATCTTCCACCAACGCCGTGGGATGGATTTGTTCGTTCAGCATCATCAACACCGTCTTCCCATACTGGGCAGCCCGGCTCTAGACCCGGCCACCGGCTTCCGCCAGTCACAAATCATTTCGGACTATTTCTTTTTAACCAATTGAATATAAAGTATTTAGGCGCCGGCCGGCTTGACCTCGTCCATGATCATCGCGGTGATCGAAGCCTCCGCCACCGTCACCCCGTCAACCCTTGCGACGCCGTTGAAACGGTACACATTCCCCCGCCTGCGGTCCTTCGTCATGTTCAGCCGCAACTGATCGCCCGGCACCACCGGCTTGCGGAATTTGGCGCCATCGATCGACATGAAATACACCAGTGGCGTGCCGGCCTCGGCGCCAAAACTCTCGATCACCAGGGCCGCCGCGGTCTGTGCCATCGCCTCGACGATCAGCACCCCCGGCATCACCGGATGGCCCGGAAAATGCCCCTGAAAAAATGGCTCGTTCATGGTGACGTTTTTAATACCAATCGCCGACTCGCCGCGGCGGATATCCACCAGCCGGTCGAGCAGCAGAAACGGATAACGATGCGGAATCATCGTCATCAGCCGCTTGGTATCGATCAGCTTCACATCGATCGGGGGCGCGGGGGGAGAATGAGTCTGGTCCATGCAACCTTAATCCGTGGCAACCGTCTTATCAGATTTACCGCCGCCCTGCGCAAGCCGCTTCAGCCAGGCGAGCTGCCGGAAATAGGTTTTGGCCGTCTGCGCCGGATAGCCGAACATTTTCGCGCCCGCAGGTACGTCGTTCATCACGCCGGACTGCGCGCCAATCTGCGCGCCGTCGCCGACGGTCAGATGCCCGACCAGCCCGGCCTGGCCGGCGATCATCACGCTTCTGCCAATCGCCGTCGAGCCGGAAATGCCGACCTGGGCCACGATCACGCTCGCCGCGCCAACGGATACATTATGCGCGATCTGCACCAGATTATCGATGTGCACATAAGGCCCGATCACAGTGTCCTGCGCCGAGCCGCGGTCGATGCAGCAATTGGCGCCGATCTCCGCGCCATCGCCGATCATCACCCGGCCCAACTGCGGCACCGGCGTAAACCCGGTCTTGCCGATCGCAAACCCAAACCCATCCTGTCCAATCCTCGCTCCCGGGTAAATCACCACCCTATCACCAAGCACCGCGTGGGACAGCGTCACATGCGCGTGTATCCGGCAATCTTTGCCGACCACCACACCCTCGCCCACCACCGCCAGCGGCCCGACGATGCTGCCGGCGCCGATTGTCGCGCCGGCGCCGATCACCGCGCCGGGGCCGATTTCGGCGCTCTCGTCGATGGCGGCGGCCGCGTCCACAATGGCGCTGCGATGCACGCCCGGCACGGCGCGCGTAAAAGGGTGAAACAGCGCCGAAATTTTCGCCCAGGCCACATAAGGCTCCGGAGTTACGATGGCCGTGCAGCCGGCCGGCACACGCGCGGCAAAATCAGGATGCACGATGACGGCGCCGGCTTTGGTGACGTCCAGATGCGCGGCATAGCGCTTGTTATCCAGAAAACTCACATCCGCCGGCCCGGCGCTCTGCAGTGGTGCCACGCCGTGGATCAGTTTGCCGCCCTCGGCTTCGACGCCGGCCAGCGCCGCCAGCTCGGCGACGTCGTGCGGGCCGGTGCGCGGGAAAAAGCGGGGATCGCCTGGTTTGGTCATCACTCACCCAAAGGAAGGAAGAAAGAAACTTCTTTTTTTGCAAAAAAAGAAGCAAAAAAACTCTTAATTACCAAGGCTTTTGAGCGGCCATACTGTGGCCGCTCAAAAGCCGTGGTTAGTAAAAGTTTTTTTGGTTACTTTTTTTTCAAAAAAAGTAACTGCTTGCTTACTTTCTCTACTGATTGGCCTGCTGGTCCTGCTCATCCTGCGGCGTATCGATATGCATCCCGGGCGTCACCACGCTTGGCGGCACCTGCACCGCCGGCAGCAGCCGGTTCAACTGCGCCGCCACCTCGGACGTGATGTCGAACGCGTTGATGTTCAGCGCCACCTGCTCGCGGTGCAGCACCAGGTTCATGCCGCGCGCCTCGGAAACCTGCCGGATCACCGCGATCAGCACTGATTCGATTTGCCCCAAAGCGGCTTGCGCGGAGTTCTGAATCGCCTGGTCGCGGGCGCGGAAATCGGTCTGCGCCGCGGCGATCTGGTCCTGCAGCGCCTTTTCCTTGGCTTCCAGCTCCGCGTCGGTGAGTTTCGAGCGTTCGGCGGTGATTTTTGCCTGCTCCTCTTCCCAGCCCTGCTGGTCGGCCTGCGCTTCGGCGGCCAGTTTGGCGCGGCGTTGCTGGATGATCTGCTGCACGCCCTCGGCGGCGGTGGATTTTTGCATCACCTCCGGCACGCTCAGCACGCCGATGACGGCCTGCGGCGGCGGTGCCTCCTTGGGCAGCGGCGGCAATTGCGGAATCGGGGGCATCTGCGGCTGTTCCTGCGCGGCGGCGGCATCGCCCGCGGCGGCGTCCTGGCCCATCGGCGGCGCCGCCGGCCGCGGCGCCAGGTGATGGGTGACGGGCGCCGGGCCCGGGGTTGAAGCAGGGCCGGGCGGGATGAAATAGCCCGGATTCGATTGCGCCATCGCGGCCGGCGAGCCGACCGCCAGGATGATCGCGGTCAGCAGAGAAAATTTTGCAACGCGGGAAACCAACACTTAGAACCTCGTACCAAAAGAAACGCGGAATTGCTGAATCTGATCGTCTTTCTGCTTCAAAATCGGCTCCGCAAGCGACAAATTGATCAGCCCGAACGGCGTGTTCCAGGACACGCCGATGCCGGCGCCGACGCGCGGCGACGTGCTGTCATAGATCGGCTGCGGCACGCCGTTATCCAGCAAGGTTTTTGCTCCATAGAGCGAGCCGACATCGATGAACGCGAAGCCGGAAATGCCCAGGTCGGGCGATACCGGCAGCGGGTAGTGCAACTCGGTGGTTTGCGTCCACATCACGCGCCCGCCGATGGAACTGCCATATAGCTCATCGTGCGGACCAACACCGCCATCCGCGAAGCCGCGCAGCGAATCGCCGCCGAGGAAAAACCGGTCCACGATGTTTTCCTGGTAGCCGAAAACCGGGATCAGGTCGCCGGCGGTGGCGCCGAATTTCAGCACCCAGGCCTTGTCGCCAAAAATACGCTCCAGCGGAATGTAGTACGACGCATCCGGACTGAGGCGCACATATTTCGCGGTGCCGCCGACACCGGCGAAATCCGTCGTCAAATCCACAAGCAAACCCGAAGTCGGCGAGAGATCGTCGTCCACGTAGTCAAACGTCAGCGTCTGGCTGACCTGGCTGAGCGTGGTCACACCTTCCTCATCGACGATGTAGATGCTGGAGCCGGATGGCACGGAGTAGAGATTCCGTTCGCTGACCGTGTAGGTGAAGGATTGCCGCACATGGCTGTTGAAGCGGTAGCCGAGCCGCACGTCGCCGCCGATATCGCTCTCGGAATAGTCGTAGGCCGACGACGCCGCGGTGTAGGAATCGGTAACGGTACGGAACAAATCGAAGCCGGCGATCAGGTTCCGGTCCAGAAAATACGGGTCGGTGACGCCGATATTGATCTGCGTGCCGCGCTGCGCCAGCAGCAGGTTGATGGCGGCATCGACGCCGGTGCCCAGAAAGTTATTTTGGCTGAGCCCCGCGTTAACCAGCGCGCCGAGGTCGCTGGAATAGCCGCCGCCGAGCGAGAACTGGCCGGTCGCCTGCTCCGTCACCTTGGTATCCAGAATCACCTGCTGCGGCGTCGAGCCCGGTTCCGTCGTCAGCTTCTCGTCCTTGAAATAGCCGAGGTTTTTCAAATTCGTCTGCGACTGGTCCACCTTGGTCTGGTTATAGCCGTCACCCTCGGCCAGTGTGAGTTCGCGCCGGATCACCTTGTCCTCGGTGCGCGTGTTGCCGGAAATATCGATGCGCTGAATATAAACTTTTGGCCCGTCGATCACATCCAGCGTGATGTTGATCTTTTTGGTCGCCGGATCGGTGGAAACCTGCGGGTTTACCTGCGCGAACGCGTAGCCGAGATTCTGCGCACGCGTGGATACCGCCGTGATACCCTCCTGCAGCGCGGTGCCGTCAAACCACTCGCCGGAGGAGAGCGGCACCAGGCCGCGCAGTTCGGCATCCGATAAAGTCCTGATGTCCGATACAACCTTCAGCGTGCCCACGCGGTAGCGCGGGCCCTCCGTCATGTCAAAAGTCAGATAGAAAGACTTCCTATCCGGCGCCAGCTCCGCATTGGCCGAGTTCACCTGAAAATCCGCATAGCCCTCGTGCAGATAGAACTCGTGCAGCAGATACTCGTCATACTCCACCCGGTCCGGATCATACTGGTCGGAGCTGGATAAAAACCGGAACCAGGCGCTTTGGCGCGTCGAAATCACCTCGCGCAGCTTGCCCTGGCTGAAATGATCATTGCCGACGAAAATGATCCGGCTGATCAACGTCTGCGTGCCGTCGGAACACTGGAACACCACGTTGACACGGTTATCCGGCAGCCGGATCACCTCCGGCGTCACGGTGGCGTTGTAATAGCCCTTCTTGGCGTATAAAGCCAACAGCGTGCGCCGGTCCGCCTCGGCGGCGGCCTCGGTAAACACCGCGCGCGACTTCAGACTGATCGCATCGCCGGCGTCCTTGTCCGCCACCACCTTGTTGCCTTCGAAAAACACCTGATCTACCGTGGGGTTTTCCACCACCGCCACATCCAGGTTCTCGCCGTCGCGCGTGATCGTGACATTCGAGAACAACCCCGTCGCATACAGCGTCTTCAAACTCTCGTTGATCCTGTCAGCGTCAAACGGATCGCCTGGTTGGATCACCATGTAGCTCTGGATCGTGCCGGACTCGATGCGCTGATTGCCCGTCACACTAATCGCCGCGACCACGCCGCCCTGCGCCGTGCCGGACGGCGCCGCGGATTGCGCATACGCAACCCCCAATCCCACAGTCCCCACAGTCATCAACGCCGGAAAAATGCAAACGGAGGCCAACAGAACCGAACGCGGCTTAAGCAAAAGACTACCTCCCATCCATCCCAGGTACGACTCAGCCAACCAGCCGCCACCGCCCGGCATTTCGCACGCCCCGGCTTGGGCCGCAAGGTTCGGCAAGTTGTTGGAAAGGAAGTAAGGCCAGGGGGCTTTGCCCCCCTGGACCCCCCACTAGGGCCGAAGGGCCCTAGGACCCAAAAGTTTGGTCTCGTGGGTGGGTAGNNACCCACGAGACCAAACTAAATGGTTCTAAGGCCTTTCGGCCTTAGCGGGGGTCCAGGGGGCAGAGCCCCCTGGCCTTACTTTCTCACCCCAACAAGTGGGCGACCCAATGCACGGCGCCCATGCGGGTGAGGTCGTTGAGGGTGGTGAAGACGAACAGGCTCAGGATGACCGCCATGCCGAAGCGCAGGCAGACGTCCATGGCCTGTTTGGGGATGGGGCGGCCGTACAGTCCTTCGGCGGCGTAGAACAGCAGGTGGCCGCCGTCGAGGATGGGGATGGGGACCAGGTTGATGAGGCCGAGGTTGATGGAGAGCAAAGCGAGAAGGTTGATCAGGCTGGGCAGGCCGAAGGCGGCGACTTTGCCCGTTATTTGGGCGATGCCGAGCGGGCCGGAGAGGTTGTGCAGGCCTTCGCCGTGGAAGATCAGGTTGAATAGCCCGCTCAGGGTATTGCTGGTGTCGGTATAGGTTTCCTGTGCGGCAGCCTCAATCGCGCCGATCGGACCGAAATGTTCGCTGGTGAACTGGTCGCCTTCGACGCCGAGGCTGCCGATTTCGTCGCCGTTCACGTCCTTATGGCCGAGCGTGATTTGTTGGGTGATGGTTTTCCCGGCGCGCTGGTAGGTGAACATCATTTCGGTATCGGGGTGCATGGCGACGAGTTCGATCATGTCGTCGAAATCGTGCACGGCGTGGCCGCCGATGGCCGTGATGCGGTCGCCGGCCTGCATGCCGGCGCCGGCGGCGGGGGAGCCGGCGAGGACCTGGCTGACGACCGGCTGGACCTCGATGCGGCCGTTGATGGCGAACAGGCCGGTGAACAGGATGAAGGCGAGAATCAGGTTGGCGATCGGGCCGGCGGCGACGATGAAGGCTTTTGAGGCGAGCGTGGCGGCGGCGAAGGAGCCGGGGAGTTTGGGGGCGTTGGATTCGTCGCCCCAGCCTTGCATTTTGACGTAGCCGCCGAGCGGCAGGGCCGAGAGTTTCCAGACCGTGCCGGATTTGGCGCGCCATTTGAGCAAAGCCGGGCCGAAGCCGACGGAAAAGGCTTCCACCGTCACGCCGCGGGCGCGGGCGGCGAGGTAATGGCCGAGTTCGTGGAAGAACACCAGCACGCCGAGCACGGCGGCGTAGGCGGCGATCGAGCGTATCGTGTCGGTCATGTTTTCAGGCCGCCTTTGCGGTGGTGCGTTGCGCGGCGGTTTTGCGGGCGGCTTCGTCCACGGCGAGGACGGTTTGCAGATCCGGCACGGCGGGGGCGCCGAGGGCTGCCAGGACGTCCTCGACGATGGCGGCGATGTCCAGAAAACCGATTTTTTTGGCCAGGTACGCGGCGACGGCGATTTCGTTGGCGGCATTCAGCACGGTGGAGGCGCCGGCACCGGCGGCGAGCACCTCGCGGGCGAGGCGCAAGGCGGGAAACTGGGTTTCGTCGGGGGCGCAGAATTCCAGCTTTTGGATGGCGGCGAGGTCCAGCCGCGGGGCGGTGGTGAAAATGCGCTGCGGCCAGGCGAGGGTGTGGGCGATGGGGATCCGCATGTCCGGTGTGCCGAGCTGGGCAAGGACGCTGCCGTCGGAGAAATACACCATGCCGTGGATCACGGATTGCGGGTGGATCAACACCTCGATCTGTTCTGAGGCGAGGTTGAACAGGCGCGCGGCCTCGATGATTTCGAGGCATTTGTTGAACATGGTGGCGCTGTCGATGGAGATTTTGGCGCCCATCGACCAGACCGGGTGGCGCAGGGCGGCCTCCGGCGCGACGCCGCGCATTTCCTCATGGGTGTGGCTGAGGAACGGGCCGCCGGAGGCTGTAAGAATGATTTTTTCGATCGAGCGGTCGTTGCCGTCGGCCATCGCCTGCATGATGGCGTTGTGCTCGGAATCGACCGGCAGCAGCGTGGCGCCGGCTTTTCTGACCGCGGACAAGAAAACCTCGCCGGCGGAGACCAGGGCTTCCTTGTTGGCAAAGGCGATGGTGCCGCCATGGGTGACGGCGGCCATCGCCGGTTCCAGGCCGATGACGCCGGTGATGGCGGACATGGTCCAGTCGGCTTTGGCGCCGGCGGCTTCCAGCACCGCCGCGCGGCCGCCGCCGGTGGCCAGGTTGCTGCCGGCCAGGCGTTCGCGGAGTTCGGGCAGCAGGTTTTCATCCGCGACCACGGTGAGTTCCGGCCGAAAAATTCTGGCCTGGTCGGCGAGGAGGGCGACGTTTTTGCCGCCGACCAGAACGCGCAGGGAAAAATGCTCGCGGTGCTGCGCCACGATGTCGAGCGTCTGCGTCCCCACGCTGCCCGTGGAGCCGAGCACCGACAGATTTTTTATGGCCATAGCGCCACCCCTCCCTGCGTTATGACCAGAAACAACGCCGCCACGGGGGCCGCCGTCAAGAAGCCGTCCACCCGGTCGAACAGGCCGCCATGGCCGGGGATGGTGTCACCGGAATCTTTTACGCCCAGATGGCGCTTGATGGCGCTTTCCAGCAGGTCGCCGGCTTGCGCCACGAGGCTCAAAATGCCGGCGGCCAGGGCCGCTTCGAGCGGGTTGCCGTGCAGAAACAGTGCGACCGCCGCGCCGGTCAGGCCGCCGGCCATAAAACCGCCGATGCCGCCGCTCCAGGTTTTACCGGGCGAGATTCTGGGCGCGAGTTTTTTGCCGCCGAAAACCCGGCCGACGGCGTAGGCGCCGATGTCGGTGCCCCAGACCACCGTGACCAGGAACAACGTGTCTTCCAGGCCATGGCCGGGCAGGTTGCGCAGCCAGATCAGGCTGAGGCCGCAGATGCCGGCATAGGGCAGGCCGGCGGCGGCGAAATTGCCGTGCCGGCGTTTGATGAAAAGTGTCGCCGCCGCCAGCACCAGGAAGCCCGCGAAAAACCCGAATAGCACCGCGGCGCAGGCGGACCCCACCAGGCCGGCCGGGAGCCAGGATGTCTTGCCGAGGCCGGCCAGATTGCCCCATTCATAGCCCAGCACGGCGAGTTGCAATACCATCAGCGCGGTCCAGGCCGGGCCGCCCCAGCACAACGCCGCCAGCGCGACCGGCCCCAGAATGGCGGCCGACCAGAAACGGGTCCAAAAATCCGACCAGCGGCCGTCCGGCGCGTGCCCGTCCGGGGTGGTGATGGCGCCTTCAGGCAGGACGTGCGCCAAACCGCCGCTCCCGCCGGGCGAATTCCTGCACCGCCTCGGCAAATTTCTGCTCGCCGAAATCCGGCCAGAGGACGTCGGTGAAAAACAGTTCGGCGTAGGCCGTCTGCCACAGCAAAAAATTGGATATCCGCTCCTCGCCGCTGGTGCGGATCAGCAGGTCNNCCGCCATAGGAGAGCGCCATGACAAGGGTGAGCTTTTCGTTGTTTTTGGTCTTTTCCTCGGCCTCCAGCAATTCGGAGGACAGGTTCGGACCAAACCGGTCGCGCTCGCCGATCACCCGCAGGCGCACGCCCTTTTCGTACAGCTCGTTCAGTTCGGAGCGCAG
>PLFB01000035.1:271-15374 GCA_003137135.1 Acetobacteraceae bacterium | reverse complement strand
TCCTCGCCGCCGTAGCGGGCGAGGAGGTCCTGGGCCCGGAGGCGGCCGGCGACGCTGTCGGCGAACCGGCGGAGCTGCCGGTCACCGGCGCCGTGCCCGAAGTCGTCGTTGTAGCGCTTGAAGTGGTCGAGGTCCAGGATGGCGAGGGCGAACGGCCGACCCGAGCGCCGGGAGCGGTGGACCTCCTCGCCCACCACCTCGAACAGCCGGCGCCGGTTGGCGGCTCCGGTGAGATGGTCGGTGTTGGCCAGGTCCACCAGGTCGGCGACGAGCCGGGCCCGGTCGCACATGGCGGCCAGCAGCGAGGCGCCGGATTTGCCGGACGCAAAACCAGAGTTGATGCCGCGGGCGCGCAAAAGGGATTCTGGGTCGGTCGGCGCGATGACGGCGAGTTCGGGGATTTGCTCGTCCTTCAGCAGGCGCTGGCGCGGGATGTTGATGCGCTGCGCCTCACGCTCCCGCCAGGCGGCGATTCTTTGGATGATGGCGAGCTGACGGCGGTTGCCGGTCCGCACCTTTAGGCGCTCCCAGGCACGCTCCGGGTCCACGCGATAGGTGGCCGGTTCTGCCAAAGTCGCCATTTCCTGGGAAACCCAGTCCATGCGCCCGTCCACCCGCAGCCGGGCCAATAATTTTTCGTAAACCGGGCGCAAATGCGTCACGTCCGCGGCGGCGTAGGCGATCTGGGCGGCGGTCAGGGGGCGGGCGGACCAGTCCGAGAAGCGGTGGGCCTTGTCGATATGACCGCCGGTGAGGGCCGCCACCAGGGCATCGTAGCCCACCTGGTCGCCGAAGCCGGCGACCATGGCGGCGACCTGGGTGTCGAAGATGGGGGTGGGGACAGCGCCGAACATCAGCAGGAAAATTTCCACGTCCTGCCGGCAGGCGTGAAACACCTTTACCACTTTTTCGTTGGCCAGCAGGGTTTTCAGGGGCTCAAAATCCAGGTTTTTGGCCTGGGCGTCCACCACCGCCACGTCCTGCTCGCCAGCGAGCTGGACCAGGCAGAGTTCCGGAAAATAGGTTTTTTCGCGCATGAATTCGGTATCGACCGTGACGAAATCTTCCAGTTCCAGGCGCTCGCAGAGGTTTTTCAGGGCGTCGCTGGTGGTGATGAAGGTGGGGTTTTTGGGCAAGGTGGCGTCGTTCATACCCCTTGCTTACACGCGCGGCGGCTTGACAGGGAGGGGGGCGTCGTTTCTTTCCGTTCCCATGCAAACACATCCTTATCGTACTCATGATTGTTCGGCGTTGCGGGCTTCGGATATTGGCGGGCAGGCGCGGCTTTCGGGCTGGGTGCACGCCAAGCGGGACCATGGCGGGCTGCTGTTTTTGGACCTGCGGGACAATTTTGGGTTGACGCAGTGCGTGCTGGCGGCGGGGTCGCCGGCGTTTGCGGCCGCCGAGGGCGTGCGGGTTGAGTCCGTGGTGACGCTGACGGGCGAGGTGGTGGCGCGGGCGACGGGGACGCAGAACGCGAAATTGCCGACCGGGGACGTGGAGCTAAGGGTCGAGAGTTTGGTGGTGCAGTCGGCCGCCGAGGTGTTGCCGATGCAGGTGGCGGGTGGCGAGAATTATCCCGATGAGTTGCGGCTAAAATACCGGTTTCTGGACCTGCGGCGCGAGGCCGTGCACAAGAACATTTTGCTCCGCTCGCGGGTGATCAACTCGTTTCGGCGGCGCATGGTGGCGGCCGGGTTCACGGAGTTTCAGACGCCGATACTCACAGCGTCTTCGCCGGAAGGGGCGCGGGATTTCTTGGTGCCGGCGCGGAACCATCCGGGGAAATTTTACGCGCTGCCGCAGGCGCCGCAGCAGTTCAAGCAACTGCTGATGGTGGCGGGGTTCGATAAGTATTTTCAGATCGCACCTTGTTTCCGCGATGAGGCGGCGCGGGCGGACCGCTCGCCGGGAGAATTTTATCAGCTGGATTTTGAGATGAGTTTCGTGACCCAGGAGGATGTTTTTGCGACGATCGAGCCGGTGATCGCCGGTGTGTTTGAGGAATTCTCCGCCGGGCGTGGGGTTTCCAAACCGCCGTTTGTGCGGATTGGCTACGATGAGTCGATGCTAAAATACGGCTCCGACAAACCTGACCTGCGCAACCCCATCGAAATCACCGACGTCACCGACATTTTCCGCGGGTCAAACTTCAAATTGTTCGCGAATATCATCGAGGGCGGTGGCATCGTGCGCGCAATTCCCGCGCCAGGAGTCGGCTCAAGCCCTCGGTCTTTTTTCGATAAGTTAAATGATTGGGCACGCGCTGAGGGCGCAGGAGGCTTAGGTTATTTGGTGTTTGGTGAGGGCTTGACCTCGGAGAGAGAACTTAGCCAAAATCCATTCCCGCCGACGGCACAGAAAATAGCTCTAAAGGGTGAGCATCCTCTGGCTGCCGGCCCAATAGCGAAAAATCTAGATGCGGATCGGATTGTTAAAATCGCCGACCTATGCGGCTTGGCCGCCGGTGACGCCGTGTTCTTCGCTGCCGGCAAAAAACTAGACGCCGCCAAATTCGCCGGCACAGTGCGCACCAAACTGGGTCTTGACCTCGGCCTCATCGCCACCGGCGACTTCAAATTCTGCTGGATCATCGATTTCCCGATGTACGAATACGATGAGGAGGAGAAAAAAATTGTGTTTTCGCATAATCCTTTCTCCATGCCGCAAGGCGGGCTGGAGGCGTTGAACACGCAAGATCCGCTCACCATCAAAGCGTTTCAGTATGATATCGTTTGCAATGGCATCGAATTATCTTCCGGCGCGATCCGGAATCATAAGCCGGAAGTGATGCTCCGGGCATTCGAGATTGCGGGGTATGGGGCGGAGGAGGTTGAGGCGCGGTTTGGCGGGATGCTGAATGCGTTCAGGTACGGCGCACCGCCGCATGGCGGATCGGCGCCGGGGATTGACCGGATCGTGATGCTGCTTGCGGATGAGCCGAATATTCGAGAGGTGATCGCGTTTCCGCTGAACCAGCAGGGCGAGGACCTGATGATGGGGGCGCCGGCCGCGGTGGATGCGCGGCGGTTGAAGGAGCTTTCGATTGCGCTGGCATTGGCGCCGAAGGTTGTGAAGACATAATGTTAGTATTGTTGACGTTTGTGATTTGTATCACAATTGACAGGGGTGCTGACGTATATTCGTGAGGAATGGGGTGGAGGGTGTTGGGTTTAAAGATTTCGTTTCCAGGTGGGGGGCGGTTTGGGGGTTAAAAGGTTTCTGAGAAGAAAATTCTGGGGTGATTTAAAGTCACGGGTTCGTGATTATCTATAAAGTCTATAAATATTGTAGTTGATTAGGGCGCGGGACGAACCCGGCTGGATCTATAGGGGAGTGCGAGATGAGCCAGATTTTGAAAGAAGTGCTTGCGGCGAATGCGGCGTATGTGGCGGAGTTTGGCGAGAAAGGCGGGCTGGCGCTGCCGCCGGCGCGGAAATTCGCGATATTGACCTGCATGGATGCCCGCCTGGACCCGGCGAAGTATGCGGGGCTGGCGGAGGGGGATGCGCATGTAATTCGCAATGCCGGCGGGCGGGCTTCGGATGATGCGATACGCTCGCTGGTGATCTCGCATAAGCTGCTGGGGACGAATGAGTGGTTCGTGGTGCATCATACGGATTGCGGGATGCAGTTGTTTGATGATGAGGTGATGGGCGGGCTGCTGGAGAGTAGCCTTGATACCGCGCATATCGATGAGCATGGGTGGCACGACCATGGCCATGGCGAGGGCAGCGTGCAGGGGCGGTTTGTGAAGTGGCTGACGTTCAAGGACCTCGCGGCGAGCGTGGTGGAGGATGTGCGGCGCATCCGCTCGCACCCGCTGGTGGCGAAGGATGTGCCGATTTATGGTTATTATTACGATGTGCGGACGGGGAAGCTGGTGGAGGTTGAGGAGGCGACGAAGGCGGGGCGAGTGGTTTAAGTTCAGAAAGCAGGAAGAAAGTAGTTACTTTTTTGAAAAAAAGGCGCCCCGCCCGGGGTAACCAAAAAACTTTTGATTCCCCCGGCCGTTGAGTGGCCATACTGTGGCCGCTCAAAGGCCGGGGGAAATAGAAGTTTTTTGCGCGCTTTTTTTCAAAAAAGCGCTGCTTGCTTTGCTATGCCAGCGCCGCGGGCGGGTGGTAGTCGCAGTGGGGGGCGGGTTTGCCGAAGAAATAGCCTTGCGCGGCGTCGCAGTGCATTTTGGCGAGCAGGCGCCATTGCTCTAGCGTTTCAACGCCTTCGGCGATCACCGCGAGGCGCAGCGTGCGGATGAGTTTGACGAGCGCGCGGAGAAACAGTTCGGTTTCGCGGTCATGGCCCAATGAGGAGATGAAACTCTGGTCGATTTTGATGACGTTGACCGGCAGGCGGCGAAGATAGGCGAGCGAGGAATAGCCGATGCCGAAATCGTCAATGGCGATGCGGCAGCCGAGCGCGCGCATGCGCTCCAGTTCCTTCACCGCCTCATCCTCCATCAGCACGCTCTCGGTCACCTCAATGATGATGCGCGGCGGGTCGATGGCGGCGGCGGCGAGGATGCGCGCGAAGGCCTCGCAAAAACGCCCGCCGACGAGCTGCTTGCCGGAGACGTTGATGGTCATGCGCAAGGTCTTGTCCTCGAGCTTTGCGAGTGTGGCGACCGCCTGTTCGGCGACCCACAGGCCGATGCGCTCGATCTGGCCGGTTTCCTCGGCGAGCGGAATGAATTCGGCGGGCGAGATCCAGCCGCGCTCGGGATGCCGCCAGCGCAGCAGCGCCTCAAATCCCCGCAGTTTGGCGCTGGGCAGATAGACGATGGGCTGGAAGTGGAGGCTGAGCTGCTGGCGGTCCAGAGCCAGGAACAGGTCCTGCTCGATCAGCAGTTTTTCGTGCACGGCGGCGTGCAATTTGGCCTCAAAGCGGACAATGCGGCCGCCGCCCTGGCGTTTGGCGGCGTACATCGCGGCGTCGGCGTTGCGCAGCAGATCGTCGGAAGCGGCGGCGCCGCAGGCGAGGCCGATGCTGGTGGTGGCGCGCACCGGCCGGCCGGCGACGGTAAACGGGTGATCGAACTGGCGCAGCACGGACTGGGCGAGGTCCCAGGCCTCGGATTCCGAGATATTTTCGGCCATGATGACGAATTCGTCGCCGCCGAGGCGCACCACCAGGTGATCCGGGCCGGCGAGGGCGGAGAGCCGGTCGGCGACTTCGCGCAGCAGGTCGTCGCCGGCGTAGTGGCCGAGCGAATCATTGACGTTTTTGAACCGGTCGATGTCGAAGAACAGCACGGCGGCCGGCGCCGGCGGGTCGGCCTGCCGCCAGGCCTGCAAAAATTCGTTCAGCACGCTGCGATTGGCCAGGCCCGTGAGCGGGTCCGAGCTGGAGACGCGGAACAGTTCCTGCTCGGTCTGCCGCAGCATGGCGCGCGCCACGACGCGGCGCAGGCCGGCGGCGGCCTGTTCATCCGCGGCGGTCCAGGGCACGGCGCAGCCCTCGACGCGTTCCTTCCACATCTGAAAGGATTTGCGGGGTGAAATCCGCCGGCTCAGCGGCTCCATGAGAGCCTTGTCGTTGGGGTCGCCGCCCCATTTGACGGTGCGGATCACCTCGCCGCGGAACCAGATGATGCCGTCGCCGGAATGGTTGGCGAAGGGCAGCAGCAGCACGCCGCTGGCTACTGTTTTCCAGTCCTTGAAGCGCGGCTGCAGCGCGCTGAGATTTTCGGTGAAGAAGATCTCGTCGTTGTCCTGGATGCGCAGCGTGTCGAGAATTTGCAGCGCGACGTCGGGGGGCGGCACGGCGCCGACGGTTCTGGTCTTGCCGGCGAGGCGCACCAGCGCGCCGTCGGCGCCCACCAGCTTGAGCAGGTCCCGGCCGGCGGCGGCCAGGCTGCCGAGCAGGTGGTCCTGCCGGTCGAGCTCGTCGGCGATGCGGGTGAGGCTGGTTTCGCGCGCGATGAGGTCGGCCAGGCGCGTGCGTTCGTCCACCTCGGCGATCAGCAGGCCGAGCAGCTGGCCGATGACGTCGCAGGAGGTGCGCGCGCTGAAGGAGGGAATAAGGGGCGTGCGATGATGGCAGACGACCATGCCCCATAGCCGCTGGTCCTGGATGATGGAGATCGCCATGGTGGCGGCCACACCCATGTTGCGGACGTATTCCAGGTGGATGGGCGAGACGCTGCGCAGCCCGCAATACGACAGATCGAGCGCCTTTGCCGGCGTATCCGGCGCCGCCGGGTTTTCCCATGTGAGAATGCTGACGGGGGTGTACGCGGCATCGGCGATGATTCTCACGCGCGCCAGCAGGTAGAGCTGGCGGGCTTGGGCGGGGATATCGGAAGCGGGGTAGCGCAGATCCAGATAGGATTCGATGGCGGCGTCGCGGGCCTCGGCGACGACGCGGCCGTGTCCGTCACGGTCGAACTGATAGACCATGACGCGGTCGTAGCCGGTGAGGTGGCGGATTTCCCGGACCACCAGGCGGCAGAGCGTCTCGACGCTGTCGGGATCGCGCAGTTTCAGGAATGACAGTTTGGCGGCCTTGAGCACGTCGCGCAGGTCATCGTCCGTGCTGGTGCGCTCGACCTCGATGAACCAGGTATCCGCGGTGGCGTGCACCTGGAACATGCATTTGGCGCCGTCGCGCACCGGCAGTTCCAGCGGGACAACCGTGCCAAGGACATAGTCTTCGCCGCCGACGATGTTTTGCACCGCTTCGGCGGCGGCGTCGCCGACGATCTCGGCGAGGCTGTGGCCGAGAATCTGCTCCGGCGGCAGGCCGGCCAGGGCTTCGATATTGGCGCTGACATGGGTGATGACGTGGTAGGGCGCGCGCAAAGCGATAAGGACGCCGTGCGCCTGGATGGCGCCAGGGGTGTGAATGGGCTCGCGCGCGCAGGCCGCGAGGTCGGCATCGGTGGCGGGGACTAAGCGGGTCGGGCGATCATGGGTCATTCCAGAGCGGGCTTCGCGGCTTGCATGAAGCGGTCAAAGACCTGGCTGGCGCCGGCGGCGAGGTTTTGGTGCTGGTCCGGGTGCCGCGCGCCGTAGGCGTCCAGTTTTTGTTTGAAGGCGTTCCAGAACGGGCCGGTTTGGGCGCCATGACCGGCAAAAAATCTTGTGGCGCCGGCGATGGCGGGGCCGAGCCGCGCCTCTAGATCACGCAGGATGAAGCGGCCGCCGAGGGCGGAGCCTTCTAGCACGTAGAGCGCGCCGAAGGCCTGCGCGAAGCTGGCGAACGGGGCGGCGGGCTTAGGTGCCGCGCAGGCGGCGCCCGTGAGGGCAAAAATATCCGCCTGCAGGGCGGGCGTGCGGCGGTGTTGCGCGAAATCGATGCCGAGGAGCGGCCATTGCGGGTAGCCGGCCAGCGCGTCTTCGAGCGGGGCAAAAACCCAAACATACATTTTTAGGCTGGCGGCGTAGTCTTCCACGGTTTTGATGGCGTGCGGGAGCTGCATGAGCTGCTCAAGAGCGGCGTGCGTGTCCGCAAAGTCGCGTTTCAGGCGTTCGGAGGTGGTGAGGGTGCGGGCGAGCAGCGGCGCCGGCGGTTGACCGGAGATTTTGGGCACATCTGGCTTTTGGGCGGCGGGCTGCATCCACACTCTCCGATAGATGTGCCAACTGGGTGGCAATACCTGACATATATGTAAGCTAAATTATGTTTAAGGCTGAGTCCACTGCACGTGGGCGGGGGCTGTTAGGTTTTCAATCGGTGGCGTGGTCATCGCGGACAGGGGTTGATGACCTTGATCCGCAGGTGTGAGACGTAACGGATGTGTTGCGGGCGGTGAGGCGGGAAGAGCGATGCCGGCGCGTGTCCGCGGCCTGGTGGTCCAGCGGGCCGATGCGGGAGCCTAGGGGTTGGAGCGGTTCCAGGGACGGTGGAGGCGGCGTGACCGAGGGCGACGTGTGCTTAGGTGTCTAGGTTTGCAACCTTCAAGGCGTTGGTGACGATAAAATCGCGTCGCGGTTCCACTATGTCGCCCATTAAGGTTGAAAAGATTTGGTCAGTATCTTCGGCGTCGGTGATTTTTACTTGGAGGAGGCGGCGGACCTGGGGGTCCAGAGTGGTTTTCCAGAGTTGGTCGGGGTTCATTTCGCCCAAACCCTTAAAACGGTTTATGGCTAGGCCTTTGCGGCCGTAGCTGAGCATGGCGTCAAAAAGTTCAGCGGGGCCGTGGAGGGGTTTTTCGGGGCCGTCTAACGTCAGGGTGGCGTTGGTGCCGAAGAGGGCACTTAGGCGCGCGCTGCGCTCGGCCAAATAGCGGGCTTCGGTGGTGCGCAGCAGGGCGGAGTCCACAGTGTAGCGCTCGGAGACGCCGCGGACCATGCGGCCTAGGGTGACGCCGGTGGGGGAGGAGTCGACCACCCAGCCGCGCTCGGTGGGGAGCGAAAAAGCGTTGAGGCGGGCGGAGAGGGCCTGGTCGCGGGATTTGTCGCCTAGCGCCTCCGGCGCTAACAGGCCCGTGATCGCCATTTGTTCCAGGTACGGAACGGGTAATAGGCGGCTGAGGGCGTTGAGGCGGTGGACGGTTTGGGTGATCCAGGACATCTCTGCGCGCAACTCATCGCCGGCGTAGAGCGTGCCGTCAGCTGCGCGGATTTTCGCCTCCTTCAAGGCCCGCTCTAGGAGAAACAATTCCAGGGCGTCGTCGTCCTTGAGATAGGTTTCGTCGTTGCCGCGTTTGGCGCGATACAATGGCGGTTGCGCGATGTAGAGAAAACCGTGCTCGATGAGTTTGGGCATCTGGCGGTAAAAAAACGTCAGCAGCAGCGTGCGGATGTGGGAGCCGTCCACGTCGGCGTCCGTCATGATGACGATGCGGTGGTAGCGGAGTTTGGTTTCATCAAAACCGCCCTGCTCTGGCTCGCCGCGGCCGATGCCGGTGCCGAGTGCGGTAATGAGGGTGCCGATTTCCTGGCTGCCGAGCATCTTGTCGAAGCGGGCGCGCTCAACGTTGAGGATTTTGCCTTTTAGCGGCAAGATGGCCTGGAACTTGCGGTCCCGGCCTTGTTTGGCGGAGCCGCCGGCGGAATCACCCTCGACCAGAAAAAGTTCGGATTTGGCGGGGTCGCGCTCCTGGCAGTCGGCGAGTTTGCCGGGCAGGGACGAAATGTCGAGCACGCCCTTGCGGCGGGTGAGTTCGCGGGCTTTTCGTGCGGCTTCGCGAGCGGCGGCGGCGTCCATCACCTTTTGGACGATGTTCTTGGCTTCTTTCGGATGCGTTTCGAACCAGTGGGACAGCGCGTCCGCAACCGCGGCCTGGACCACCGGTTGGACTTCGCTGCTGATGAGTTTGTCCTTGGTCTGCGAGGAGAACTTTGGATCGGGAACCTTCACCGACAACACGGCGGTCATCCCCTCGCGCATGTCTTCGCCGTTGAGCTCCAGATTGTCTTTTTTGCTCATGCCTTGCGCGTATTTGGAAACCACGCGGGTCAGGGCGGCGCGAAAGCCGGCGAGATGCGTGCCGCCGTCGCGCTGGGTGATGTTGTTGGTGAAACACAGCATGGTTTCGTGATAAGAATCGTTCCAGGTCAGCGCGAATTCGACGCGGATGCCGTGCTCCTTCGCCTCGCCGATGGAGGTGATGGGGGTGGCGAGGATGGGGGTTTTCGCGCGGTCCAGCCACAAGGCGAATTCGGCGACGCCGCCTTTATAGAAGAATTTGTCCTCGACATGCGGCACGTGGCGTTCGTCGCGGAGCAAAATGGTGAGGCCGGAATTGAGGAAGGCGAGTTCGCGCAGCCGGCGTTCGAAAATCGCGTAGTCGAATTCGGTGTGGGTAAACGTGCCGGCGGAGGGTTTGAAGGTGACTTCGGTGCCGTTGGTATGGTCGGCGGGGCCGACGACGGCCAGCGGCGCCTGCGTTTCGCCGTGCTGGAAGCGGATGAAGTGCTCGATGCCCTCGCGCCAGATTTTGACTTCCATCCATTCGGAGAGGGCGTTGACCACCGCGGCGCCGACACCGTGCAGGCCGCCAGAAACCTTGTAGGAGTTCTGGTTGAATTTGCCGCCGGCGTGCAGCTTGGTCAGCACCACTTCGGCGGCGGAGATACCTTCTTCCTGGTGGATGTCCGTCGGGATGCCGCGGCCGTCGTCGCGCACGGTCATCGAGCCGTCGCCGTTGAGGATCGCCTCGACATGGCTGGCGTAACCGGCCTGGGCTTCGTCCACGGCGTTGTCGATGATCTCGAAGCCCATGTGGTGCAGGCCGGACCCGTCGTCGGTGTCGCCGATATACATGCCGGGGCGCTTACGGACGGCGTCGAGCCCCTTGAGCACGCTGATGGACGCGGCGTCATACGCGTCGTCTTTCGGCGCCTCGGGAGGGGTCGGCGGGTCGGTCGGCTCGGACATGAGGGGTGTGGCTCCAGGGAAAAAACAGACTCGAAGTTCTTACACCAGAAGAGAGGAAAAGGCTAATTCAGGGAGGGAAAAAGGAGTTCTTTTTTTGAAAAAAAAGAACCAAAAAAACTTTTGCTGGCGGGTGTGGCAACCCCGGTGTCTCTTTGAGCGCCTCCATCGGAGGCGCTCAAAGAGACACCGGGGTTGCCTCAGCCCGCACGCAAAAGTTTTTTGCGCGCTTTTTTTCAAAAAAGCGCTTCTTTCTTGCACTTTTTACGCGGCGACGCTGACCTTTTCGGCTTCATCCACCGTCATATCCGCGCCCAAAAGTTTGCCCAGGCGCAAAATGCCGGTGCGGAACTGGCCGCGGATGCCGGCGGCCATGTCGCCGTACTGGTCGGCCTTGGTGATCATGCGCGGCAGGTCCGGGATGACGACGTCGAATTTGATCCCGAGTTTTTCTTCCATGAAATTTTGGCTCATGCCGAAGGGGCGGCCGGCCTGGTTGAGCACCAGGATGGGTTTTGGGTTCTGGTGCGGCGCCGCCGGCAGCTGGGAAAGCCGTTCGAGGTTGCGGATCGCCAGGATCGTGGGGTCCAGCACGATGACGCGCTGGTGCGCCAGATGCAGCAGGTCGCGGGCGAAGGGCAGGTGCCGGGCGCCGGCGTCCACCACCACGAAATTGTAGCGCGAGCCAAGAACTTTTGTCAGGACACTGGCGGCGCTCGGGGCGTAGTCGAGAGGCCCGGAGAGCGATTGCTGGGCGGCGAGCAGGTGCAGGCGGTCGCCGGCGGGCTGGCTGACGCGCTCGAGCAGCATGGTGTCGATGCGCTCGGGGCATTCGAGGGCGGTGGCGAGGCCGTGGCCGGGGGCGACGCCGAGGGCCAGACCGGTGGTGCCGGCCTGCAGGTCGGTGTCCAGCAGGATGACGTGGCGGTGCTTGTCGTGGCCGATGGACCAGGCGAGGTTGGTGGCGATGGTGGTGGTGCCGACGCCGCCGCGCACGCCGGTGACGGCGATCAGGCGGCCGCCGCGGCGCATATTATCCAGCACGCCGTTGCCGGTGACGTGCGGCAGGAAATACTGAGTAATGGCGGCCTTGGTGAGTGGTTTGGAGAGATATTCTTTGACGCCCATGCCAGTGACGGTGGCGCGGTAGAAGGTGAGGTCGCGCGCCTCGCCGATTAGCAGGATGGTGGTGCCGGCTTCGACGGCCTCGGCGAGGTCGGCCATGGCGTTGAGCGGCTGATCCTCGCCGGAGATGTCGATCAGCACGACTTCGGGCGTGACCATTTGGGAGAGGATGGAAAGGCCGCCGCGGAACGGCACGACGTGGAATGGGCTGCCATGCGGGAAGATGGGCTCGAAGGCGGCGTTGAGGGTGGCGGCGGTTTCCTCGTCGTGGACGAAGCCGATGAATCTGGCGCGATTGGGCGCCGATGGCGCGTGCTCATGGGAGGGCGCAGTCATGTCTGGGAAATGGGCGGAACCGGTCATTAAAGTCTCCCTGCCCGCATGGCCGCAATGGGCCGCCTGCTGGGCTGCTGAACGTGGACTTCGTGCCGATTGTTTCGGGCGATCCGTTTCCCTGGGTTTGAAGCCGCTCGGTTCAGGCTTCAGCGTCAGGGGCGATCCGTCGGGAGCAATTCACCACGGGAAGGTTTATGATGCGTTAACGAGAACAAAAATTGCTTTACCGGCCCTTCAGTCGCCAAACCGTAGCCGTTGGAAGGCGGGGCGAACCAAAAGTTTTTTGGTTACTTTTTTTCAAAAAAGTAACTGCTTTCTCTTCTCCGGGCGGGGCCTAGGGGTTGATGACCCGGGGCAGTCCGCGGCGCAGCGGCAAGGCGAAGTACTCGTCCATGCTATAGACGTGGACGAGGCGCGCGGCGGGGGCGAGTTTGATGACGACCGGGTCGGGCGCAGGGAATACGAGGCCGGAGGCGCCGAGCGCGCCGGGAACGGCGCCGATGCCGTGCCACGCGGCCAGGACCCGCGCCTGGTAGGGGATGCCGGCGGCGGGGTCGGCGGAGTGATAATCCGCGATCGCCTGGGTCCAGGAGCCGCTCTGGGCCTTTAATTCGGTCAAAAATTCAGCGGCGTAGGTGGCGTTGGCAGCGGGGTCGAAGGCCTCGTCCAGGGTGGCGAAGGCGTCCGGGTGGTTTTGCAGGCTGATCTGGAAGCAGCCGACATCCACGTCCTGCGCGCCGGAGGAAAGCGCCAGGCGGGTGAAGGCGATGGCGTCTGCCTTGGAATCGAAATAATGTCCGGCGCCGTCGGCGTTGACGGTCCAGGGCCAGGGCGTGATTTTGCCGGAGAGCGGGTCGGCGCGGCCGGATTCGACCATGCCGATGGAGACCAGGATGTTGGCGGGCAGCAGGGCGGCCTGTTCGGCGGCGGCGCCGGCCAGGGTGCAGGCGGCTTCCGGCGGCGGCGCGGCCGGCGGCGGCGCGGCCGGAGAGGCGGCGCAGGCGGGCGAGGCCAGGAGCCAAAAATACGCCGTCAGGATGTAGCGCCAGTGCCGCAATGCAACCGTCCCCCGTTCGGCGTTGTTCTTAAACGAAATCGCGCAGGAATGACGAGGGTTTAATGCCGTGTAGAGGTTAAAAAACTTGTTCCAGAGGTGCGGATGACCACGTTCAGCCGCGAGAACAGGCGGCAAATCCGTCCATGTCCGCTGATTTCGCAACTATTTCAGGAGATTTTTCATGCGCTCGCTATGGCTGGCTTCGGCCGCACTTTGT
The DNA here is from genome assembly GCA_003137135.1 of Acetobacteraceae bacterium. Lineage (GTDB taxonomy): Bacteria > Pseudomonadota > Alphaproteobacteria > Acetobacterales > Acetobacteraceae > Acidocella. Next base: position 2,319 of record PLFB01000035.1, on the reverse strand, counting down.
TTGACCGCTGGCGTCGCGATGGCCCAGACGGCGTCCTCATCGCCGGCGCCGACCGGCGCGCCGAATGCCGCGGCGGCTTCACCCGCGCCCGGCGCTTCGCCGGGCAACATGGCGCCTGCCAGTGGTATGAGTGCCAACGGCATGAGCGGTTCGGGCAGCGCAATGTCCACGGGTTCCGCCGCATCGTCCGGCGGCATGTCTTCCGGCATGCCCTCAAACCCGCCGACGCCGGCGACCGATACCGGCGGGATGAACTCAGGGTCGTCGTCCACCGCCGCAACTTCGCCGCACTATAACGGGCAGGATTCCGTCAGCCCGCCCGCCGGCCAGGCGAGTGCGAATGGGTCTTCCGGCGGGGCGATGGGTGCGGGTCCGATGGCGTCCTCACATGCCAGCGGGTCCAGCATGTCGCATACCGCGATGGGCTACGGCGGTTCGGCAGCGCTGCCCGAAAACGCCGATACGAACACCTATCTGCGGATCGCCTCGAAGGCGATCAAGCAGCATGACAAGATGCTGGCCGACGACGCGCTGAGCCACGCGGAGACGCGGATGCTGACGCGCGCGGTGCCGGCCTCCGAAGGTGCCACGGCGGATGATTCGCCCGGCATCACGGCGATCGAGCATGCCAGGCAGGCACTGGCGTCCGGTGATTATCAGACCGCGGCCTCCGACACGCGGATGGCGATGCACGACCATCACGGGATGATGGGTGCCGAAGGGATGAATGGCGCCGGGATGAGCGGCGGTTCGGATATGTCGCCGATGTCGGGAACCGGGGCTTCCGGCGGGCCGGCGCAGTAAAACACCGCTCTTTTTGGTGAAGGAATGGGCGCCTCGCGGCGCCCATTTTGTTTGGCTCTCGCTTTTGCGCCGCATTATGGCTATGCGGGGCGCGAAACTTGCAGGTATTTTTTTCTCATGTCGCTGCCGAAAATCCGGAACGTCGCAATCATTGCCCATGTTGACCATGGCAAGACCACGCTGGTGGACCAGCTCTTGAAACAGTCCGGGGCGTTCGCGGCGCATCAGGCGATGACTGAGCGCGCGCTAGACCGCAATGACCTGGAAAAAGAGCGCGGCATCACGATTTTGGCGAAAGTCGCCTCCGTGGTCTGGCAGGACGTGCGCATCAACATCGTGGATACGCCGGGGCACGCGGATTTCGGCGGCGAGGTCGAGCGCATCCTGAACATGGTGGATGGCGCGGTGATTCTGGTGGATGCCGCCGAAGGCGTGCTGCCGCAGACCAAGTTCGTGCTGGGCAAGGCGCTGGCACGGGGCCTGAAGCCGATGGTGGTGGTGAACAAGATCGACCGGCAGGATGCGCGGCCGGATGATGTGCATAACGAGATTTTCGATCTGTTCGCGGCACTCGGCGCCAGCGATGAGCAGTTGGATTTTCCAATGCTGTTTGCCTCCGGCCGGCAGGGCTGGGCGGTAAAAGAGCTGGCGGATGCAAGAGAAAATTTGAATCCGCTGTTTGACTTGATTCTTTCGCACGTGCCGGCGCCGGATCTGGATGCAACGGCGCCGTTCGGGATGGTGGCGTCGATTCTGGAGTCGGATTTGTTTTTGGGGCGCGTGCTGACCGGGCGGGTGGAGCAGGGACGGGCGACGTTGAACATGCCGGTCAAAGTCTATCGGCTCGATGGCAGCGTGGTGGAAACCGGGCGGCTGACAAAACTGCTCTCGTTCCGCGGGCTGGACCGGGTGGCGGTGGAGGAGGTGAGCGCCGGGGACATCATCGCGGTGGCGGGGCTGACGGATGCGACGGTGCCGGAGACGATCGGCTCGATGGATCTGCCAGGGCCGCTGGCGGCGACGCCGATCGATCCGCCGACGCTTTCCATGACGTTCAGGATCAATGACGGGCCGTTGGCGGGGCGCGAGGGCAAGAAGGTCACGTCACGGCAAATCCGTGACCGGCTGTATCGCGAGGCGGAAGGCAATGTCGCGATCCATGTCGCCGACAGTTCCGAGACGGATGCATTCGAGGTTTCTGGGCGCGGGGAATTGCAGTTGGGCGTGCTGATCGAGCAGATGCG
>PLFB01000035.1:0-179 GCA_003137135.1 Acetobacteraceae bacterium | reverse complement strand
GGCGTGATGAACCGGATTTTTGCGGGGTACGGACCGTGGAAGGGCACGATCGAGGGCCGGCGCAATGGCGCGCTGATTTCCAGCGAAGATGGCGAGGCGGTGCAGTACGCGCTGTTCGCGCTGCAGGACCGCGGCACGATGTTCGTTTCGCCCGGCGAGAAAGTTTATGTGGGGATGAT
>PLFB01000114.1 GCA_003137135.1 Acetobacteraceae bacterium | reverse complement strand
GAAGGCGGCGTCGGTGTCGTTGAAGTTGTTGTAGCTGAGTTCCTTGCCCTGGATTTGGGTGACGGTGGCGACGCCGAAGCGGGGCGGGGCGGTGGTGTAGAAGGCGGCGGATTGGTGCGGGTTTTCGCCGTAGCGCAGGTCCTGTTTTTTGTGCCCGGTGAGGGTGACGGTGGCGGGGTAGGTTTCGCCGTTTTGCGCGGCAAACCAGGCGGCGATGGCGGCGTCGTAGGCGGCGGTTCTCGCATAGGCTTCCGCGGCGAGGGTTTTGCGCAAAGCCAAGGACGTGCCGCCGTGTTTGGTCAATTCGGTCGCGACCGAATCGTAATGGTGGGGTGCCGTGAGGATAGTCACAAAATCGTGGTTTTTGGCGGCGGCGCGGATCAAGGCGGGGCCGCCGATGTCGATGTTTTCAATGCAGTCGGCGAACGGTTTTGCGGCGGCGGCGGTAGCCTCGAACGGGTAGAGATTGACGGCGACCAGGTCGATGGGTGCGATTTTGTGGGTGCGGAGCTGGTCGAGATGGTTTTCGTCGTCGCGGCGGGCCAAAATGCCGCCATGGATCTGCGGGACGAGGGTTTTCACGCGGCCGTCGAGGATTTCGGGGAAGCCGGTGTGGTCGGACACCTCGGTGACCGGGATGCCGCCGTCACGCAGCGCCTTGGCGGAGCCGCCGGTGGACAGAATTTCGATGTTGTGATCAGCAAGAATCTTGGCGAATTCGACGAGCCCGGTTTTGTCGGAAACCGAAATGAGCGCGCGCTTGATGGAGCGGAAGCCGGTCATGGCTTGCTGGCATCCGGGGCGGCTGTGGCGGCGACGGCGGACACGGCATTGGCCGGCGAGCCGTGCAGGATTTTCGTGCTGATGAGCAGATAGACCAGCGTGTTCTTGTCGGTATCCACCAGGCGGGTGAGCACGAAATGCTTGAACAGGAAGGAGGCGGAGATGGCGCCGACTTCCTCCTTCTGCGGCAGGTCGGCAGGAATTGTGACGGGGCCGGTGGCGATGCAGTTCAGCGCGAACTGGCTGGGGTCGGTGGCGACCCCGATGTCGCCGGCGATGCCGCCGGTATGCGCGAAGGAGGCGTAGCAGGAGACGTTGGCGACTTTCGGGTCGTCAAAACGCTGGACCACCACCGTGTCCGAACCGGTGAGTCGGAAATTGGTGACGACGCTGCCGATCTGCTGGTCCGCCAGCGCGGGTGTGGCGAGGACGGCGGCGAGGATTGTGGTGACGAACAGGCGTTTCATTTGCGACTCCCGGGTACGAGGGATTCATACACCAAAAGGGTTTTTTCACAGATGATGGAGTCGGAGAATTCTTCCACCGCGCGTTTCCGGGCGGCTTCGCCCATGGCTATGCGCAAAGCGGGGTTGTCGATCAGGGTTTTCAGGGCGGCGGCCAGCGCCGGCGGGTTGCGCGGCGGGACCAGTAGGCCGGTGACGTTGTGCACCACCGCTTCTCGGCAGCCCGGAATGTCCGTGGCGACGAGCGGCTTGCCCGCGGCCATGGCTTCCAGCGCGGATTTGGGCAGGCCCTCGCGGTAAGTGGAGGGCTGGCAGGCGATGTGGGCGGAGGCCAGCAGCTTTGCGATGTCTTTGCGCGGGCCGAGCCAGGTGATTTTGCCTTGCGCTTGCCAGGTTTTGAGCTCGGCCGCGGTGATGGTGTTGGGGTTGCCTTCATCGGGGGCGCCGACCAGGACAAATTCGGCCTGGCCCCGCAGAATCGTGGCGGCTGCGACGAAATCCGCAATCCCCTTTTCGCGGATCATGCGGGCGATGAGGACGATTCTGGGTTTGCCGGGCGGCTCTGGGGTGGGCGAGAATTCGTCGATGTCCACGCCGGCGCCGCGGATGAGAATGGCGGCGTCCGGGCGCACCATGCCGGCGGCGCTGAGCGCCGCGAGGTCATCGGGGTTTTCGAAAATCACCTTGGCGTTTTGCGGCGTCAGCGTGACGCGCAACAGGCCGGAGACGAGCGGACGGAGGAGTTTCGCGAGGAATTTTTCGGAGGAGAAGACAAAGCCGAGGCCGACCGGCGCGTTGACGATCGCTTTGATGCCGGCCATGCGGGCCGCCAGGCCGCCGATGACGATGGGTTTCAGGGCGATATGGTGCACCAGGTCCGGTCTGACGCGGCGGTACAGCGCCGCAAGCTGGAACGTGAAAAGAAGTTCGGCGAAAGGATTCAGGCGGCGGCGGATAAAGGGGATGGGGATGACCTCGATGCCGGCCGCGCGGATTTTTGGGGTGGCGTCGGATTCGCGAGCGGCGAGGATAACGCGCCAGCCGGCGGCCTTGGCGGCCAGCGCGCGTTTTTGAAAGTGCGAGGCGAAAAACCAGTCTTCGGTGAGGAGGAAGAGAAGGGTTTTTTGGGCGCTGGGCGGGGTGGTTTTTACGGCCATCCAATGTCCTGGCCAGGTCCTGGAATTTGAATGATTTCAATGTCACCTGCTGTCCGACTGTCGCCGGTGTCGGGTGATACGCGGTAGATGAATCGGTCGCCGGAGATGACGATGATCCGTTGCATTGGTTGGGCCGGGTCCTGCGGGCCGAGATAAGGATTACGTCTAAGACGGCGGCTGACCTGTTGCATGGCACGCCATTTTTGGGCGCCTTTTTGTCCGGAACCAAGTTGTATAAGCCAGTCCTTCGCCTGTCCAAACGCGCGCAGCGCGGCCAGCGACATTAGAACACCGCGAGCCACGCCGCGGTGACTACCGGGGCGATTTGGGCGTTAAAGGAGGAATTGGTGTGTTTGGGTCGATTTCGAGCTTTTTCAGCCAGGCTTCCACCTCGTCGTGATTGTAATAACGTCCCGCCGCGAAATCGGCTTCGCCTTGGGCGATGAGGGCGGCTTCATGGCGGCTGCGGGCGGTGCGCTCGTCCGGCGTTTCGGGGAGGCCGGAGAGCGGCATGTGGCTGGGTTTGGGCGAGGTTTCGGTGGTCATGGGGGGAGGATAGCAAGCTGGGGGGGATGTTTCCAGTTTGCCGGCGCGGCGGGTGGCTTGGGGTGGGTGGGCCAGCGGCGGTATCTGTACAAAAATGGACGCAAGTCAGGAAGTGCTATCCGCGGATGAGGTCGTGGGGCGGTATGAATTCCCGAAGCTGGCCGAGAGCTGCCCGGCAGCTCCGGAGCGCTAACAGATACAAGCGGACATTGCCGGTGAGTGGGACGGCAAGTCTCAATCTTAGTCGGGCATCGGTCAATTTGGAAGATGATCTCAGAAGAGGACGTGTGGCGTTATTTGCTGGCAGCAACAACGCACCCATGTCGGTTGTTGATCGTCGTTTGCTTAATCCAGAAATCTACCATTCGTCTGAAACGACACACATGCAAAGAGACCTTCCAGAAAGGATGAGAGGAGGTTAAGCTAACGGCATTTGCAACGCATATGCTGTGTGTAGGGGGAGCATCGAAACCAGAAATGTACGACGCTGAAAACAATGAAATGATCCGATGGCTTGCCAACCAAAGCCCAGAGCGTCGACATTTCGCGGCGATTCATTTGAATTGGGGCTATGCGATGCCATGTGTAGAATGGTTGGTAACACGCGAAGATTGCGATCTGTCGACCTGCATCGCTCTTTTTTGGGCTGGAAATCCAGAAGAATTTCTGCAGTATCCTAATAGCGAGAGCGTCAGGCAAGCGGGGGAAGACCTAGATACGTTCGAGTTTTTAGGTGGAATCGTTAAGAGAGAAGCGCAAGGATTCTATAAGCGTCGTCAGATTTCCATTAACCCAGAAGACTTTGGCCGCCCCGATTTATACGACAAAGAAGCCGCGAAGTTTCGCGTGGCAAATCTCCCTTGGAATTTAGCACCGGTTTTTCGGGAAACGTTCAAGGGCGTCGAAGTCAATGACGCTGTAGGACGGGCACGGTTTATAACCGATGAATTCAGAACTCTGTTGAAAAAACTCGGAACCAATATCCCAACGCGTTACTAAAAAGTATTCTCAACGTTCATCAAATGAAAAACTGATGGCTTGTATTGCCTTATTTCACAATACGTTGAATGTCCGGTTCCGGCTTCGCCGGCCTTAAGCGGCCCGGCAGTTCTTCACCCGCGAATAGCGTGGATGAGGCGCCAAGCTACCAGTCTGATATTCGTTCGGCGTGGCCGCAAACGACTTTACGGCGTCAATGCGCCACCGAGATTAGCCGGCACCCACTGAATCTGTTGACGCGTCAGCCGCGATGTTCTGAAAATGCTCTATCGAAACCAACCCACTCCTTGGAAGTCGATTTAGAATGACGCCGATCTGGCTGACAATTAGTCCTGTTACCCTGCTCTTCTGGTTGGCCTATGCTTTTATGGTGGTCCCCGAAATGCTGGGCGCACTGTTCCAGCGCGAACGTGCCATGGTCCAAAATCGCGACCGCGGGTCAGAACGGATCCTGGTGGCCGGCATCGTGGGCAGCCAGATCCTGGCCTTTAACCTTGCTGTTGCTGAGACCAAGGCAGTCATTGGTTTGGACCAGGCTGCGTTTCTGGCGGTCGGCGCTGTTGTCATGCTGTTCGGTGTCGCGTTGCGATGGTATGCGATTCACGTGCTCGGCCGATTTTTTACCCGCAACGTCGCGATCCGCGAAGATCACGAGATCATTCGTGCCGGTCCATACCGTTACGTTCGCCACCCCTCCTATAGCGGGTATTTGATGGCCGCGGTGGGGCTTGGTATTGCCCTGGACAACTGGCTTGCTCTGGGGGTTTTGTTGTTCGCGAATGCTGCTGTGTTTGGCTATCGCATTCGGGTCGAGGAGGCGGTTCTGGTAGCCGCTTTCGGGCAGGACTACGTCGCGTATCAGCGCACGACGCGGCGGATCATCCCGCTGATCTATTAGGCCGGCTAACGGCAGCTTTCAAATGAGCCAAGTTACCCCGCAACGGCCGGTTTGAGCGCAAAGCGGTCATTCAGATTGATCCATTTTGGCGTGGTCTTGCTGTCCATGCAGGAAGATAGCAAGAAGGTGGCGCGTTTCGAGTTTGTTGCCTTGAAGCCGGGCCTAAACGTCGTTGATGCCGGCGCGTCTGGCTTGCCAGCGCCAGGAGTCGCGGCACATGTCGTCCACCGTCAGTTTGGCCTTCCAGTTGAACAGGCGCTCGGCGAGCGAAGGGTTGGCATAGTAACTGGCCACGTCGCCGGGACGGCGCGGGGAAATTTTAAAGGGAATCGTGCGGCCCGTCGCACGCTCAAAAGCGTGGATCATGTCCAGAACGGAAATGCCCGTGCCGGTGCCGAGATTGACCGTCAGCGCCCCAGGGGTCTGCAGAATGTATTCCAGCGCCAGCGCGTGCGCCTCCGCCAGGTCCATCACGTGAATATAGTCGCGCACCCCAGTGCCGTCCGGCGTGTCGTAGTCGTTGCCGAAAACCTGCAAATACGGGCGCTCGCCGGTCGCCACCTGCGTGATATAGGGCATCAGATTATTGGGCACGCCCGACGGCGTCTCGCCGATCATCGCCGACGAATGCGCGCCCACCGGATTGAAATAGCGCAGATTGACGACACCCTTCAGAAAACCGGTGCGCACCAGATCGGCACCCAGATCCTCCATCACCAGCTTGGTCCGGCCGTAAATGTTCTGCACCCGGGTGGGCGCATTTTCCAGGATCGGCGAGGCGTCCGGCTGGCCGTACACCGTGGCGGAAGACGAAAAAACCAGGTTCTTGGTGCCCGCCTTCTGCATCGCCTCGAACAGCCGGATCGTGCCGACAATGTTCATCTCATAATACAGCAGCGGGTCCGCCTCGCTCTCCCCCACCGCCTTCAGCGCCGCGAAGTGAATCACCGCGTCGATGTTTTGGTCCGCCAGCGCGGTCGCGACCGTCTCCACATCCCGAATATCCGCCTCCACCACCAGAATCTCGGCGCCGGTCAGTTGCGCCAGGCGGTCCGGCACCTCGCGCTCGGCATTGGCGAAATTGTCCAGTAGCGTCACCGTGTGGCCGCGCGCCAGCAGTGCCACCGCGGTGTGGGAGCCAATGTAGCCGGCGCCGCCGGTGAGAAGGATGTTGGGCATAAAGGAAATCCAGAATAAAAAAGCAGGAAGAAAGAAGTTACTTTTTTGAAAAAAAGTAACCAAAAAACTTTTATTAACTGCGGGCTGGGGCGCCACCACGTCTAGAATTGCCATCAGCGATGGCAATTCTAGACGTGGTGGTGACAGCGCCCGCAATTAATAAAAGTTTTTTGCTTCTTTTTTTCAAAAAAGAAGTTCTTCCCTACCCTACCTTCGTAATGCCCCATTTCACCAGTTGCGGTCCATCCCGCTTACCCGTCAGCACCACGTGCTCGGCGCGGCGCGGCTCACCCTGGCCAAAATATACGCTCTCCTCCACGGCGATCACGGCACCCTTGGCGCGCAGGCGCCAGCCCTGGCCGGAGGGCAGGCGCAGCAGCACCGCGGCCTGGTCCTGCTGCAGGCTGGCGGTCACGGATGGGTGCAGGTGGAAGCGGATCGCGAAGGGCACGGGCGACGGCGCCTCGATCTTGTCTTCGCCCTGCACATCCTCGCCGTTGGCGGCCAAATAGAGCAGGCGGTGGTGGATGGCGCCAAAGGTTTTTTGGTAGCCGTCGTGGCTGGCGTCCAGCCAGTGCGCGCCGGCGTCTTCGTGGCGCTCGGCGGTCACCAGCGTGGGGCGGCGGCCGAGGCCGGATTCGCGCAGTTCGGCGGAAGAGACGTCGGCGATGATGAGCGTGGAATGCGCCGGCGTGGCGCGCAGCGCGTCGCGCCAATCGGCGCCGGCGGCGGGGGCGGCACCGCTGTTGACGATCAGGCGCTCCCGGCCAGCCGAAAACTCGAAGGACAGCGTGCCGGCATGCGCAAACCGGTCCAGCCCGGGGCCGGCGGGGGCGCCGGCGTCGGCGATCAGGACGGATTTGCCCGCCGCCAGGCGGTGCAGACCGGCATGTGCTAAAAATTTCTCCGCGCGGCTGGGGCGGCCGGCTTGCGACAGGACCAGTTCGATGAGGGAGGAAGACTCCTCGCGCGTGCCATTGAACAAGGCGAGGCCGCCATCCGGGTGGCGCAGCGCGCGCAGGGCCGTGGCCATGCGCTCGATCGCTGGTGTGAGATTCTCGGGCGGTTCGGCGCCGGCGGCGTGGTAAAGGCTACGGATTTCAATCAAATCCTCAAGCGCCGCGAGGTGGGCGGCGGGGCTGCGCTCGACCTGGAAACCGTCGGGCAGGATTTGGGCCTCGATCTCCTGAGCCAAAAATTTGCTGGCGCGCGGCAGAAAAGGCGCATGGTCCGGAAACGATACCGCGGCGGCAATCAGGCCCTTGAGCGCCGTCAGCGCACGGCCGTCGCGCGTTTCCGCCGGCAGCGCGCCGGCCAGCGTGCGGGCGTCCGTGACCAGGCGGGCCAGCAAACGGGCGCGCAAATCGTCGCGGGCATCGGCGAAAAATTCGTAGTGGCCGAGCCAGGCGGCGATGCGCGCACCGGCGATGTCCGGCCGGGCGGCGAGCAAAAAATCCGGCGTGTCCAGAAATTCGGCCATCAGGTTTTTTCCCCGCATCCGGGCGTTATCCGTGCCCAGCGCCCGCAGGTCCCGCAGCCACGAAAAACCCAGCAGATGCGCGCGCAGCACCGCCGTGGCGCCTTCGGCCGCAAAAATGCCGGGGGCAAGCGGCAGAACCGCGCCCCAAAAACTCAGCTCGGATTTGAGTAGCCGGGCGCCGCATGCGGGGTCGCCCGGCCAAGGGTCATGGACCGCGATGGCCGGGTGTTCGGGGGCGTTGGCGGACCCAAAAGTCTGGAATTTGGCGAGCAGGGCGCGGGCCGAGCGGGTGAAACCGCCAGGCTCGGTCAACGAACACTTTCCGCGCGCGCTGGTCTGTCCCGCGGCGCCGCGGCCCGGATTTTGGCGATCGCCTCGGCATAATTTTCGGCGCCGAACACGGCGGTCCCGGCGATCAGGCAGGTGGCGCCCGCGGCCAGCACCGGCCCGGCGGTTTGTTCGGTGACGCCGCCGTCCACCTGCAGGATGATATCGTGGCCGGACTCGTCGATCATGCGGCGCAGCGTGGCGATTTTGGCGAGCTGGCTGGAAATGAACGACTGGCCGCCGAAACCGGGGTTGACGGTCATGACCATGATGAGGTCGGTCAGATCCAGCACATGCGCCACCGCCTCCACCGGCGTCGCGGGGTTGAGCACCACGCCGGCTTTTTTCCCCAAAGCGCGGATCGCCTGCAGCGTGCGATGCAGATGCGGCCCGGCTTCCGGGTGCACGGAAATATGGTCGGCGCCGGCCTCCGCGAACGCGGCGATGTAGGGGTCGGCGGGGGCGATCATCAGATGCACGTCCAGCGGCATGTTTGACAGCGGCCGCAGGGCTTTGACGATGAGCGGGCCAAACGTGATGTTGGGGACGAAATGGCCGTCCATCACGTCCAGATGCAGCCAGTCCGCGCCGGCTTTTTCGACCGCCAAAAACTCCTCGCCGAGTTTTGCGAAATTGGCGGCGAGCAGGCTGGGGGCGATGAGGATGCGGTCCATGGCGCGTTTGTAGCGAAGCGGGAAGCGCTTTCACAAGCGGTAAGGATTTTTAGGGCTAAGGAAAAGGAAAGCAGCGCTTTTTTTAAAAAAAAGCGCGCAAAAAATTTTTGGTTATTGCGGGCGCTTGGTCCGGAAGTGCCGTTAATCGCCCCCGCCGGCGGCGATCAGCGGCACGCCCGGCGCCCGCGCCCGCAGTTAATAAAAGTTTTTTGCGCCGCACCCGCGGAGGGGCTTTTTTTTAAAAAAGCGCTTCTTCTACCCTTTCCTTAGCCTTGCGATGAAGAATCCATCGAGTCCGCCGAGGGCGGGCCACATTCCAGGATGGGTGCGGATGTTGCCTTCCGGCGTGACGGCTTCCGGGAGGGATTTGAGGCTGAGGCGGTCGTGGCGCAGGCCGAGGGTTTTGACGGCATTTTGGATGCGTGGTTCGGCTTCTTCGGGCTGCAGCGAGCAGACGGCGTAGATCAGACGGCCGCCATGGGCCAGTTTTTCCGCGGCGGCGGCGAGGAGTTGGTCCTGCAGCTTAATCAACGCAATGATGTCGCGGGGTTTGCGGATGTGCAGCAGGTCCGGGTGGCGGCGGCAGGTGCCGGTGGCGCTGCACGGGGCGTCCAGCAGGATGGCGTCGAATTTTTCATCGGTTTGCCAGGTGGTGGCGTCGGCCTGGACGATGTTGGCTGGCAGGTTGAGGCGGTCGAGATTGGCTTTCAGGGTGGCGATTCGTGAGGGATCGCGGTCCAGCGCGGTGACGGCGGCGCCGGCGGCGGCGAGTTGCGCGGTTTTGCCGCCGGGTGCCGCGCAAAGGTCCAGCACCCGCTCGCCGGGCTGGGGGGCGAGGATTTGCGCGGCCAGGGCGGCGGCGGCGTCCTGCACCCAGATATGGCCCTCGGCAAATCCTGGAATCTCGGTGACCGAGGTGCCGGCGGGGAAGCGGAACGAGCCGGTGGGCAGTTTTATGCCGCCTTCAGGCGCAAAGCCAGGCTTGGCGGAGAGGTCCAGCGGGGCTTCGGTCTGGTGGGCGGTCGCGATGTCGCGCGCAAGAGGACCCCAGCTGGCCCAGGCCCAGGCGGGGGTGTCCATACGCGGCATGTCCAGTTGCTCCAGCAAGGCCGGGCCGCCGGCGGCGACTTTGCGGAGCACGGCGTTGACCAGCCCGGCGAAGGGGGCGAGATTTTTGGTCTTGGCGAGATCGACCGCGGTGCCGACGGCGGCGTGCGGCGGCGCCTGCAGAAACAGCGCGGCGGCGGCCCCCAGGTACAGAATCCTCCGCACGGCGTCCGGCGGTTCGCGCTGCAAGAATCCCTCCAGCACGGCGTCCAGCGTGCCGGTATGGCGCAGCACGGCGGCGGCCAGGCGGTGCGCGGCGGCCCTGTCGCGCGGCGCCAGCGGCGGCAGCGCGTCGAGTGCTGCGTCGAGCGATTGGCTATGCGCGAGGACGGCGTCGAGCAGCAAAAACGCGGCCTCGCGCGTCGGGTCTTTCACGAGCGCCCGATCGCGCGACCGGCGCTATTTGATGGTGCGATGTCAGGATCGGACATGGCCTTGGACCTTGGTGCGGGCGCCGGGAGACCGGCGTTTTCGACGGTGCCGTTTTTGCCGAGAACAATGCCGCTGCCGAGGCTGCCCTGGATGTAGCCGGTATTGACGACGCTGCTGGCGCCGCGGCCGTATTGCAGGACGAGGCCTTCGCCACCGATGATGGTGCCCTTATTGCTGACCGTGCCGGTGTTGGCGAGCAGGATGCCCGCGCCGGATTGCTCCGTGCCGAAACTTTCGATCAGGCCGGTGTTGAGGATGGTGAAGTGGCCGGAAGCGGGGCCGAAGACCGCGGCGGCGTAGCGCACGAAGTCGGTCTCTTCGATGCCGTAGGCGTTGATGGTGCCGGTGATGGTGACATTGCGGTGGGCGGTGCTGAGGGTGACGACCGTGGTGCCGCTGCCGATGATGGTCATGTTGTGAAGTCCCACGAAATTTTTACAGTGGAACGACGCGTTACACCGGCGCGGCCTTCTGCCTTGAATGAGGGGCGTTTTCAAGGTCTTTGCGCGGCCTGGGAAGGGCGGTGGTGGAGCTGTGGGGAATCGAACCCCAGACCTCGTCATTGCGAACGACGCGCTCTACCAACTGAGCTACAGCCCCGATCCGTGGTGTTCCGGCCAGCGCAGCGGGCGGCTTCGCGCATACGGGTCCCTAAGTCAAGTATTGGACAGTTTTCGGGGCGGCCTGTAGTAGCGCCCACGACATCATCGGCGAAAACAGGGTAGTGGGAGCAAAAATATGAGCGCGATTTTCTGGCTGGTGGGGGAATTGATCCACCTGTACATCCTGGCCATCATCGCCGCGGTGGTCATCTCCATGCTGGTCTCGTTCGGCGTGGTGGACGGGCGCAACCAGTTCGTATTCCAGATCTCGGATTTTCTGAACCGCGTGACCGCGCCGGCGCTGAACCCGATCCGGCGCGTGCTGCCGAATTTCGGCGCCGTCGATATCAGCCCGCTGATCGCGATTCTGCTGCTCGAAGCCCTGCAGATGCTGCTGGCGGACATCGAAATTCACCTGGAAATGGCGGGGCTGACGTTTTGATTCCGCCGGGCAGAACCCCATGTGGGGCTCGTTAAGGCAGGCGAAGGAAGTTTCGTGCTGGGTTTGATTGTGGGCATGGCCGCCGGCGCGGCGCGTCATGCGGTGGCGATGATCGTGATTTTTGTGCTGCTGGCGGTCCTGGGCGTGGGCTATGCGGCGAAGCACCTCTCCATCGATACCGATACCGACGATCTGTTTGCGAAGAATCTGCCGTGGCGGCAGGCGCAGATGGCGGAGAACCGCAATTTCCCGCAGTTCAACAAATTGATCGTGGCGGTGGTGCGCGCGCGGACGCCGGAGGAGGCCAAGCAAACCGCCGCCGCGCTGAATGCGGCGCTGCAGGCGGACAGGACGGACTTTTGGGATTCGCGCTACCCCGGCGGCAACGCGTTTTACGCGCATGAGGGGCTGTTGCTGCTGCCGGTGCCGCAACTGGCGAAATTGTTGCAGTCCATCATCGCGGCGCAGCCGTTTCTGGGCGGCCTGGCGGCGGACCCGTCCTCGCGCGGCCTGTTCAACGGCATCGGGCTGATCGCGGAGGGCGTGGCGCAAGGCCAGGCGGACCTGACGCCGTACAACCAGGCGCTGGCCGGCGTCGCGGAAAATTTGCAGGCGGCGGCGGATGGGCACCCTGCCCCGCTCTCCTGGCAGGGGCTGATCGGCGGTAACCTGGGCGGCGATGCGGAATTCGTGCTGGCGCACCCGAAACTGAACCAGGGCAGTCTGCAGCCGGGCGGCGTGGCGACGGCGGCGTTTCAGCGCCTGGCCGCGGCCCTGCCGGACGTGCAAGCCGGCCGCGCGACGGTGAATTTTACCGGGCAGATCCCGCTCTCGGATGAGCAGTTCGCCTCGCTGACGCAGGGGCTGCTGGTGAGCAGCCTGGTGAGCGTGGCGCTGATCGCGCTGTGGCTGTTTCTGGCGCTGCGCAGCTGGCGGCTGATCCTGCCGATTTTGGCCACACTTGTGATGGGGCTGGTGTTGACGATTTTTTTCGCCGCGGCGGCGATCGGGGTGATGAATCTCATTTCGGTGGCGTTTGCGATTTTGTTCATTGGCCTGGCGGTGGATTTCGCGATCCAGTTCTGCGTGCGGCTGCGCTCGGTGCGGCTGGACGTGCCGGAACTGCGGGCGGCGGTGGCAGAAACCGCGCGCGAGGCGGGCGGGCAGATCGGCCTCGCGGCGGTGGCGACCGCGTGCGGCTTCCTGGCGTTCGCGCCCACACCTTTCGTGGGCGTGGCGGAACTGGGGGTGATCGCCGGTGTCGGCATGCTGATCGCGTTTTTCACCACCATGCTGTTGCTGCCCGCGCTGCTCTGGGTTTTCCGGCCGGCGGCGGATCGCGAGTCGGTGGGGCTGCCGTTCGGTGCCGCGGCGGATCGGTTTTTGCATCGGTTTTTCAACCCCGTGCTGGCGCTGTTCGGCGTGCTGGCGTTGTTGGGACTTTATGCCGCGGCGACGATCGGGTTCGACGCCAACCCGCTGGACACCAAAGACCCGAACGCGCCGGCGATGCGCACGCTGAGCACGCTGCTGGATGATCCGCAGACCAATCCGTTCTATGCCGACGCGCTGACGCCCAACCTCGCCGCGGCAACGGCGATGGCCGCGAAATTATCGGCGCTGCCGCAGGTGGCGGCGGTGATTTCCGGCGCCACCTTCGTGCCGGCGCAACAGACGGTAAAACTCGCCATGCTGGCGCAGGCGCAGACCATTCTGGCGCCGGCGCTCGCGCCGCAGACGGCGGTAGCGCCGGTGACGCCGGCGGCGATCCGCGCCGCCATGCAGGCGGCGCATGACCAGATCGCGAAAGTCGCCGGCCAGTTGCCGAAAAATTCGCCGGTGCTGGCGATTGACGCGGCGATGACGAAATTATTGGGCGAGCCCGACGCGCGGCTGATGGCGATGAACGCTGCGGTGACGCGATTTTTGCCGGCCGAGCTGAACCAGCTTAACGCATCGTTATCCGCGACCACGATCACGCCAGCCAACTTGCCAAAACTGGTGGCGCAGGACTGGTTTTTGCCGGATGGGCAGGTCCGGGTGGAAGCCTTTCCGTCGGCCGCGGCGCAAAATACCAAGGGCATAGAAAAATTTTCCCGCGCGGTGCAGTCGGTGGCGCCGAACGCCGGCGGACCGGCGATCTCCACCATCGCCACGGCGCGCACGATCCTGGATTCGTTTCGCGAGGCGGCACTTTTGGCGACACTGGCGATCACCGTGATCCTGTTCATCGTGTTCCGGAATTTTCGCGATACCGCGCTGGTTCTGGCGACCCTGGCGCTCTCGGCGCTGCTGACGGCGCTGTTCGCCAGGGCATGGGGACTGCAGATCAATTACGCCAACATCATCGCTTTGCCGCTGCTGCTGGGCGTCGGCGTTTCCTTCAACGTGTATTTCGTGATGAATTTCCGCGCCGGCATGCGGGATTTTCTGTCCTCCGCCACCGCGCGGGCGGTTTTGTTTTCCGCGCTCACCACCGGCACCGCCTTCGGCACCCTGGCCGCTTCGCACGACCGCGGCACCGCGAGCATGGGCATCCTGCTCCTCCTCAGCCTGCTGGCCGTGCTGATCGCGACCTTCGCGTTTCTGCCCGCGTTGCTGTACCGCTTAGCCAATGCTGGAAAAACGCAGCGTTAGTCTCTCCGGCCACCGCACCAGCGTGGCGCTGGAGCCGGAATTCTGGGCGGCGCTGGGCCGGCTTGCGGAAAAACAACGCATCACCGTCGCCGCGCTGGTCGCGAAGGTCGATGAAACGCGGCAGGCAAGCCAGGCTCTGGCTTCGGCGCTAAGAGTGTTTGTTCTAAAGGAAGTAAGCAAAGAAGCGCTTTTTTGAAAAAANNGCCCCCACGCAAAAGTTTTTTTGCCGCGGTTTCGGGCGATTTACTTTTTTTTAAAAAAGTAACGGCTTCAGATCCTCAAAGTGGCGCCTGTCGCCTTGCCAACCGCCGCAATTATTTTTGCCGAAATCTCGTCGAGCTCCGCCTCGGTCAGCGTCTTGTCCGTGGGCTGAATGGTCACCGCCAGCGCCAGGCTCACCTGCCCCTCCGGCACACCTTTGCCGGCATAACGGTCGAACAGCGTGACCGCGGTGATGAACTGGCGGTCGGCGGATTTGGCGGCGCGCAGCAGGGTGTCGGCGGGCGTGCCGGCGCTGACCAGAAACGCGAAATCGCGGCGGATAGGCTGGAAGGGCGGGAGCGCGGGCGCGGCTTTTTTGCGGCGTTTTGGTTCGGGGATGGCGTCCAGAAATACCTCGAAGGCGACGCTGCCTTCGGGCAGATCCAGTTTGGCGCAAATCGCGGGATGCAGCGCGCCGAACTGCGCCAGCACCGTCTTTGGCCCCTGGCGCAGCACGCCGGACTGGCCGGGGTGGTAGCAGCTCGGCGCGTCGGGCGTGGCGGACAAAGAATCCGCCGGCACGCCGAGGGCGGTGAGCACGGCCAGGGCGTCGCCCTTGGCGTCCAGCGCGTCGTGGCGGCGCGACGGGGCGAGCGCCGAGAGCGGGGTTTCGCCGGTGCGCAGGCCGGCGGCGAGCAGAAGCTGCGTGGCGGCGCCGGCGTAGCCGGGGCCGATTTCGAACAGGCCGAAATCCGGAAAGCCGCGGGCGATGTTGCGCCGCGCCGCCAGCGCCAGCGTCGCCACCGGCGTGGGGCGCATCTGGTCCAGGTCGGCGGCGATCGGGTTGGCCAGCCGCAGTTCCGCGCCACTTCCGCCGAACAAAGCGGCCGTTTCATGGTCCAGAAAGCTGAAGGTGACGCATTCCAGCAGC
Source organism: Acetobacteraceae bacterium (assembly GCA_003137135.1). Taxonomy (GTDB): domain Bacteria; phylum Pseudomonadota; class Alphaproteobacteria; order Acetobacterales; family Acetobacteraceae; genus Acidocella. The sequence goes on along the minus strand of PLFB01000114.1, from coordinate 6,230 downwards.
CCGCGCGCGCCGAGCACACGCCGCGCCAGCCCGGTGCGCGCCTGCTTCGCGGTCAGGATCGGCGCTGGGATGGTGGCTGGGACGGGCAGCGAGACGGGCGCGATGGCGTCCAGCCCGCGCAGGCGCAACACCTCCTCGATCAGGTCGTTTTCCGGTTCGATCTCGGCGGCGCCGGCGGCGGCCCGCGCAAAAACCTCGCGCTGGTCCAGCGCCGGCGGCTGCGCGATGTCGTTGCGCCAGGACGGCACGTCCATCACCACATGCGTGGCGTCGCGTCGGAACACGCAAAAGCCGAGTTTTTCGAGCGAGGCGACGGCTTCGTCCGGCGTGATATCGGCGCCGCCGAAGCTTTTCAGGCGGCGGAAGCGCAGCGACGCCTTGCGCCGCCAGGCCGGGCGCTGGCCGGCCTCCGAAACCAGGCTCGCCGTGCCGCCGCAAAGCTTTGTGATCATCGCCGTCGCGGCGTCCAGCGCCGCGGGCAAAAACTGCGAGTCGATGCCGCGCTCAAAGCGCTGTCTGGCGTCTGAAATGATGCCGTGGCGCTGCGCGGCCTGCGCGATTTTGATGCGGTCGAACAGCGCGCATTCGATGAACACGTTTTTGGTGTTTTCATCGCACCCGGTCGCCTCGCCGCCGGTGATGCCGGCCAGCGACTGCGCGCCGGCTTCATCGGCGATCACGCAGTCCTCGCGCGTAACCGTGACCGGCTTGCCGTGCAGGCCCAAAAACGTCTCGCCGTTGCCGGGGCGCAGTGTCAGATGCGGGCCGGAAATTTTATCCAGGTCGAACACGTGCAGCGGCCGGCCGAGGTCGAACGTGAAGAAATTGGTGATGTCCACCAAAACGTTGATCGGACGCAGGCCGATGGAGTCCAGGCGTTTTTGCAGCCAGTCCGGGCTGGCGCCGTTTTTCACGCCCAGCACGGCGCGGCCCAGCACCCAGGGGCAGAATTCCGAAAATTCGTTGCGCCAGGTCACGGGGCTGGCGGCGGCGGCGTTGCTGGCGGGCGGAAAAAACGGCTTCAGCGCGCCCAGGCCGGCGGCGGCGAGATCCCGCGCGATGCCGCGGACGCAGAGCGCGTCACCGCGGTTGGGGGTGACGGCGATTTCAATCACCGGGTCGTCCAGACCCGCCCAGGCGGCATAATTTTGGCCCACCGGCGCGTCGGCCGGCAGTTCGATGATGCCGTCATGGTCGTCGCCGAGTGCCAGTTCGCGGCTGGAGACCAGCATGCCCTCGGATTTCACGCCGCGGATTTCGCCCACTTTCAGCGTGATGCCGGTCCCGGGAATGAACGCGCCGGGCGGCGCGAACACGGCTTTCATGCCGGCGCGGGCATTCGGCGCGCCGCACACCACCGATTTTTTGTCACCTGCCCCGGTGTTGACCGTGCAGGCACGCAATCTGTCGGCGTTGGGGTGCTGCACCGCCTCCAGCACTTCGGCGATGACGAAGGGCGCCAGCTGGGCGGCGCGGTTTTCGACACTCTCCACTTCCAGGCCGATCGCCGAGAGCGTATCCGTTATGGTTGCCAGAGCGGCGGACGTCTCCAGCCAGGTCTTCAGCCACGAAAGGGTAAATTTCATGCGACTAAAAGCCCTCGTGCAGCATGGCGGGGCTGAGCGGCGAAAAGCCGTAATGCTTCAGCCAGCGGATGTCTGATTCATAGAACAGCCGCAGGTCGGAAATGCCGTGCTTGAGCATGGTGAGGCGTTCGATGCCCATGCCGAAGGCAAAGCCCTGGTACTCCCGCGGGTCGATCCCGCAATTGGCCAGCACGTTGGGGTGCACCATGCCGGAACCCAGAATTTCCAGCCAGTCGCCGCCGCCGCCGATCTCGCCGGTTTTCCTGTCCCAGCCGAGGTCGATCTCCATGGAGGGTTCCGTGAACGGAAAATAGCTGGCGCGAAAGCGCAGCGGCAGGTCGGGCCGGCCGAAGAAGGCGTGCAGAAAATCGATCAGGCAGCCTTTGAGGTGCGCCAGCGTGATGTCCCGGCCGATCACCAGGCCTTCGCACTGGTGGAACATCGGCGAGTGCGTCGCGTCATGGTCCGCCCGGAACGTGCGGCCGGGGACGATGATGCGGATCGCGGGTTTTTCCGCGTGCGCCCCGTGCAGACGCGCCCATTCCAGCATGGTGCGGATTTGCACGGGCGAGGTGTGGGTGCGCAGCACCGCCGGCCGGTTGCCGTGCGAGGCGTTGAGATAGAACGTGTCCATCATGGCGCGCGCCGGGTGGTGGCTGGGAATGTTCAGCGCCGAGAAATTGTACCAATCATCCTCGATGTCCGGCCCGTCCATGATGGCAAAATTCTGCGCGCCGAAAATCGCCGCGATTTCTTCCATGGTGCGGCTGATCGGGTGGATCGCGCCAAGAATCTCCGGGCGGGGCGGCGCGGAGATGTCGATTTTTTCCGCTGTCAGGCGCGCGGTCAGCGCCGCCGCCTCCAGCGTCTCCCGGCGGGCGGCAAGCGCGTCCGTTAATGAAGTTTTCAGGATATTCAGCGCCGCGCCGCGGGTTTTTTTCTCCTCCGGCGCCAGCGCGCCGAGTTGTTTCAGCAGCGCGGTCACCGCGCCGCTCTTGCCCAGCAGGCCGACGCGGATCGCTTCCAAAGCCTCCAGCGTCGCCGCCGCCGCGATCGCGGCGGCGGCTTCGGTTTGCAGCGGCAAAAGATCGTCACCAGGCATTGCGTCATCCCACTCCGCGTCAGGCGGAGCGTTGGGAGACGCGGGCCGGGCCCAAAAGTCAAGACGGGTTTGGCCGCTTGGCGCCGGCGGTGGGCGGGCGGGGGGTATAATGTCGTAGGTGTTACATAATATCAACAGATACAAAAATCTTCTAAAACGGGGTGAAATCCGGCCTGCGGCACACGAAATGCATGACTGAGGCGCTTGACCCGTCGCATTACTGCGCGGTAAGGCCGGGACTATGGTACGCAATCATTGTGGTTACGGACCGGCAACGTCAATCTCGACGAGTTTTTAGGCACAGGGACGGTTTTAGTATGAAATTCAAAGCATTGGGCGCTCTCGCCGGCCTGGCCCTGCTGGCAGCCTGCTCCTCGGGCCCGAGCGGCAACACCATGGGCGGCGGCGGCGGCATGACCCCCGGCGGCGGCCCGACCCCCGGTTCGGAGCAGGACCTGGTCGCCAATGTCGGCGACCGCGTGTTTTACGATTTTAACAGTTCCACGCTCTCCAGCGACGCCGATGCGACCCTGGGCCGCCAGGCCGCCTGGATGGCGAAGTATCCGAGCGTGGATGTGCTGATCGCCGGCAACTGCGACGAGCGCGGCACCGAGACCTACAACCTGGCGCTCGGCGAACGCCGCGCCGACACCGCGCGCGACTACCTGGTGGCGCAGGGCGTCTCCGCCGACCGCATCAAGACGATTTCCTACGGCAAGGACTGCCCGGTGGCCGCTGGCAATGACGACGCCTCCTACCAGCAGAACCGCAACGCGATCACCTCGGTGGAAGGCTACAACCCGCAGAACTGCCACTAAGCTTTTCCGCCAAGGTTTGGTTTGAGGACCGGCGGCTGCCTTCGGGTGGCCGCCGTTTTTTGTCCTTTGCGGTTTGGACGATGCGGGTGTTGCGGTATGGGCTGGTTGGGCTGGCGGCTTTCTTGGCGGGGTGCGCGAGGCAGGCTTATCCGGGCTTTTGTCTTTGCTCGATGGTGCATCCCTACATTACGCCTGGTAGCGAGCGGGACCTCGTCGCCAATGTGGGGGACCGCGTGTTTTTCGCGTTCAACAAGTCCATGCTTCCAGACGCTGCCGGTGCGACGCTGGGGCGGCAGGCGGCGTGGCTGGAAAAATATCCGAGAGTGGACGTGCTGATCGCCGGCAACGCGGATGAACGGGGAACCGAGACCTACAACCTGGCACTCGGAGAACACCGCGCCGATGCCGCCCGGGATTTTTTGGTCGCCGCGGGCGTCCCGGCCGCGCGGATCAAAACCGCGTCCTACGGCAAGGATTGCCCAGTGGTGGCGGGCAACGACGGCGTGGCCTACCAGCAGAACCGGAACGCGATCACTTCGGTGGTGGGGTATAATCCGCAGAACTGCCGTTGAGCGGGCTCAAGGTAAGTTTCCTATGAGAGCGATAATATCGCTGCGAAGGACCGGCAGGCCGATTTGCACGGTGGACCAGACGATGCCCAGATCGACCTCGAAATACCCGTGCGACAGCTTGTTGCGCATGACATAGGCGGCATTCAGCCGCAGATGCGGGTGGGCGGCGGCGAACTCTGGATGTTACCGGCTGATATTACGGCCGGCTTCGCCGATAATCTCGATGTTGCGAATGACGGCGTCCTGAGTGATCTGGCTGGCCAGGAAGGCCGTCTCGTCCATGCCCGCCGTATAGGTTCGGTGCGGGAGATGGCTTCAAGGATATGCGAGAGGCAGTCCCGCAGCCGATTCACAGCGGACGGAGGTCCTGTCGAATGCGTTCCGCCAGAGCTGGTGAGAGGGCGCCGGGGGTGGCGATGTCCACTTTGAGGCCAAGGAGGGCTTCGAGTTCGATCGTCAAATCGCCGAGGTCGAAGAGGGTCATGCCGGGGGTCGGGTCCACCAGAATGTCCAAATCGCTGTCGGCGGAATCCTCCCCGCGCGCGGCGGACCCGAACAGGCGGGGATTCTGCGCGCGATGCCGGCGGATGATGGCGTGGACTTCGTCGCGGTGGCGGATGAGGGTTTCGGAGGGTAGCATTGGTGGGGCGTAGCAGACTTTTGGGTGAGGCGCATCTGGGGGCGCGTTTCGTCGTCCGCAATGTTCGAGGCGGCCGAAGGATTATCCGCGGATGACCAAGATACATAGAGATTTTTGGCGTGGTGGAGGGGGCATTGCCGGGTTAAACGGGCCGCACGTAGTCGCCGAGGTGATCGATGATCCCGCCCTGGGTTTCACGGCGCCATTGCAGACGGATATGCCATTCGGAAATCCCGTCGAGCGAGACGATCAGGCTGAGGCCGTCATCATAGGGCATGAAATTCTGCGCCAGAAAAACCCAGCTCTCGCCCGCCGCGTGACGAACACCGTCATAATCGGTGAACGCGGCCACGACCGTGTAGCGCCGCCCGCGCTCCAGGAGCGTGGTGCCGGCCGGGTCAAGGGCTGAAGTCCAGAAGCCGCGCGGTCTTGGCCCGTCCATGCGATGAGATTAACCGTGTTGGTTTTTGTTGAAAAGGAAGTTGTTTCCGGCATCGCCTTTCGCATGACTTTTCAGGTGGGGGCGGCGGGTTTAGAGGGGGTTGGAAACTTTTGGGTCGGCAATATGCGTAAAACTGTTTTGGCGATGACGGTGTTTCTCCTACCCGCGGCGGCCTGGGCGCAGCCGATGGTGCAGAGCCAGGAAGGTATCGCCCTGGAAAACCAGATACTTCAGCTGCAGGCCCAGGTGCAGCAATTGCAGGCCGGCGGGTCGGGCGGCAATGGCGGCTCGTCGCTGGGCGGGTCGCCGGCGCCGTCTTCCGGCGATAACACCGGCGGAACGGGCATACCGAGCAGCGTGGTGACGAATCTGCTCACCGAGGTGCAGCAGTTGCAGACCCAAATCCAGACCTTGAACGGCCGGGTGGACACGCTGCAGAACCAGGTGAACACCCAGAACGCGCAGATCGAGAAGGACATTTCGGACCTGAAATTCCAGATGACGGGCGGCGCGCCCGGCACCCCGCCCGGCACGCCCGGCGCGCCCGGCCCGCAGGCGGCCAATGGCGGCAAGCCGCCCTTACTGGTGCCCACGCCGCCGCCAAAACCCATCGAGCCCGCCGCCTCGCCCCGGCTCGCGCTGCACCAGGCGCAGGAGGCGATCCTGCACCGCGACTACCCCGCCGCCGAACAGGCGGCGCGCGGCATCCTCGCCACCGCCAAAGCCACGCCGGCCGGCTACCAGGCGCAGTACATTCTGGCGCAGTCCCTGTACGGCGAGGGCAAGCCGGAAGATTCCGCCATCGCCTTCGACGACGCCTATAACCGCGACCGCGAAGGTACCTACGCCCCCGGCGCGCTGCTCGGCCTGGCCAACTCGCTCGCCGCGATCCACCAGGAATCCGCGGCCTGCGATACGCTGGCCAGCCTGAACAGCCAGTTCCCGACACCGCCCAAGGGCATGGGCCCGGCGATCGAGGCGGCAAGCCGGCGGGCGCATTGCAGTTAAGGCAAGCAAGAAGCGCTTTTTTGAAAAAAAGGCTCCCCGCCTGGGGCGCGCAAAAAACTTTT
>PLFB01000229.1 GCA_003137135.1 Acetobacteraceae bacterium | reverse complement strand
TCCGGGTGAAACTGCGTGCCGAAAATCGGCAGCGTCTTGTGGGCCAGGCCCATGATCAGGCCGTTGTCGAGCCAGGCGGTGATCTCCAGGCAATCCGGCAGCGTGGTGCGCTCCACGATCAGCGAGTGGTAGCGCGTGGCGGTAAACGGGTCAGGCAGGTTGGCGAAAATGCCGCGGCCGGCGTGATGGATTCTTGCGGTCTTGCCGTGCACGGGCAGCGGCGCGCGGATAACGCGGCCGCCAAAAGCCTGGCCGATCGCCTGGTGGCCCAGGCACACGCCAAGCAGCGGGATTCTTCTCCCGGCGGCTTCGTGAATCAGGTCTAAGCAAATGCCTGCCTCATTTGGTGTGCACGGACCCGGCGAAAGCACGATGCCGTAAGGGGCGAGGGCGAGGGCTTGGGCGGGCGTAATCTTGTCGTTGCGGCGAACCACCGTTTCCGCGCCGAGATCGCCCAAAAACTGGACGAGGTTGAAAGTAAAGCTGTCATAGTTGTCGATGAGCAAAATCATGGCGTGTTTCTCGCGGCGTAGCGGACGGCGTCCTCGGCGGCGCGGAACAAAGCCCGGGCTTTTTGGACGGATTCCTGGTATTCGGCTTCAGGGTCGGAGTCGGCAACCACGCCCACCCCGGCCTGCACATACATCTTGCCGTCTTTCACCAGAGCGGTGCGCAGCGCGATGCAGGTGTCCATGGTGCCGTTGGCGGCAAAATAGCCGATGCAGCCGGCATACAGCCCGCGGCGGGCGTGCTCCAGTTCGTCGATGATCTCCATCGCGCGCACTTTTGGCGCGCCGGACAGCGTGCCGGCAGGAAAGCCGGCGGTCAGCGCGTCCAGCGCGTCCAGCCCAGGGCGGATTTTGCCTTCGACGGTGGAGGAAATATGCATCACGTGCGAAAACCGCTCGATCGCAAAACTCTCCACCACCTTCACAGTGCCGATTTTCGCGACCCGCCCGACATCGTTGCGGCCGAGATCCAGGAGCATCAGGTGCTCGGCGCGTTCTTTCGGATCGGATAGCAGTTCGGCTTCCAGGGCAGCGTCTTCCGCCTTGTCGGCGCCGCGTTTACGCGTGCCGGCCAGCGGGCGGATCATCACCGTGCCGTCGCGCAGCCGCACCAGGATTTCCGGGCTGGAGCCGACCGCCTGAAACGTACCGAAATCCAGGTAGAACAAAAATGGCGCCGGGTTGATGCGCCGCAGGCTGCGGTACAGCGCGAAGGGCGGCATCGTGAACGGCGCTTCAAAACGCTGGCTGAGGACGATCTGGAAGGCGTCGCCGGCCTCGATATACTCTTTCGCGCGCCCGACCATGTTCAGGAATTCGCCCTTTTGCATGTTCGAGACGGGGATAGGGTCCAGCAGCATGCTGGCGGAAGACAGCACCGGCGCCGGCTCCCGCAGCGCGGCGGCGGCGCGCTTCAGGCGCAACTCGGCCGAGGCATACGCGGCCTCCGCGGTCACGCCGGCGCGCGGATAGACCGGGGCGGCGAGCGTGAGTTCGTCAGTCACGCCATCGAAAATCGCAAACAGGCTGGGCCGCACCAGAATCGCGTCGGGGATGCCAAGATCGTCGGGATTGGAATCCGGCAGATCCTCCATCAGCCGGACCATATCGTAGCCGAGATAGCCGGACAGGCCGCCGGTCATCGGCGGCAGATTTTCCGGCACATCCAGCCGGGTCTCCGCGATCAAAGCGCGCAGCGAATCCAACGGCGGCTCCCCGACCGGCAGGAAGCTTTCGGGGTTTTCCTGCGCGTCCCGGTTCATCGCGGCGACGCCGCGGTCGCAGCGCCAGATCAAATCCGGCGCCATGCCGATGACGGAGTAGCGCCCGCGCGCGGCGCCGCCCTCCACGCTTTCCAGCAGAAATGAGAATTTTTTGCCGTGCGCGAGCTTCAAGAACGCCGCGACCGGCGTCAGCATGTCCGCCACGTCGTGCCGCCACACCAGCGCGCCCCGGCCGCCCTCATAGGCGGCGCGAAACGCGTCATATCCGGGCGTGGCGAGGGCTTTCATTTTTGGCCAAAACTCCTACTGATAGATCTGCGCGAACAGTTTTGGGTCGATGCTGACGTGTTCGCGGGTCTGCAGGCCGGATAAAAAGCTCTCGGCCGTGTCGGTTTGCAAGGATTTGTTGAGCGCCTGCTGGATGCCCGCCACCTCGTCCGGCGCCTCCGCCGGTGTGGGATTATCGATCTTGGTCAGCGCCATCACCATAAAACCGTCGGCCGAAGGCAGCATGGCGGCCTGGCCGGGTTGCAGCGAAAACAGCACCGGCACGGCGGATTCCGGTATGCCGACGGGGGCGGAGCCGCGCGAAACCGGCGCGATGGGCGTCACCGGCAGGCCGGCGGCGGCCGCCGCGGCGTCGAAATGGCCGCCGCCGTTGACCGATTGCATGAGATTGGCGGCAGTCTGCTCGGCCTCGCGCTGCAACTCGTCGTGCTGCCAGTCCGCCGCCACCTGCGCCTGCACCTGGTCATAAGGTTTGACCGCGGGCGGCGTGATGCTGTCGATCGTGAAGGCGAAATAGCCGTTATCCGGCCCGCTCATGAGCGTGGCGGGATCGCCGACATGCGCGGCGAACACCGCCCTCACCACCGCTTCGCGCATATCGGCGCCGCCGGGAACTGGCGCCGGCGTGCCGTCCAGCGTGTCACCCTTCGCGTCCAGCGTGCCCTGCACCGCCGCCAGGCCCAGGTTGCCGGGCAGCTTGTCCAGTGGGGTCTGGCCGGCCAGCGCGTCCTGCACGTTGTCCACGTCCTGGTTCACTTCCTGCTGGGCCTTTTGCAGCTGCAGTTGCTGCTTGAGCTGCGGGGCGAGGTCGGCAAAGGCCGGCGCGCCGGCGGCGACGGCGTCCGTAACCTCAAAAACATAGGCGCCGAACGGGCCGGCGACCGGGCCGGTGACCGCGTGCGGCGTGGCGGCAAAAATCGCGTCGCCCAGTGTCGCGCTCGGAAACTGGTTCTGCTTCTGGTGGTCCAACTCCACCGCCGTGGCGCCGGCGGCGGCTGCCTCCGCCTGGATTTGCGCCCAGCTGGCGCCGGCTTTCCAATCCGCGGCGAGCTTTTGCGCCTTCGCGGGGTCGGGGACGGTGAGGATCTGCACGCTGCGGTTGGCGGGCAGGTTGATAGACGCAGCGGTCTGCGCGTAGGCGGCCTGCAATTCCGCCGGGCTGACCGGCTCGCTCGGCGCCAGCACGGCGGGCGAGAGCACGACAAGTTTGATCGTGCGGTATTCCGGCGAGGTGTATTTTTGCGGGTGGTTCTTCCAATAGCGCAGCAGCGTGGCGGGGCTGGGCGGCGGCGGCGCGATTTGCGCGGCGGTCGAAACATCCACCGTCGCAGCGCTGCGCGCCTGCGCGACGAATTCGAAAATCTGGTCAGTCAGCGCCGCCGGCGCCGCCGCACCTGTGGTGATGGCGGCGATCAATTGCTGGTTGGCCATGTCGGCCTTTTCCTCGGCGATGAACCGCGCCGGGGTAAAATTGTTCTGCAGCAGCACCTGGTCGAATTTCTGGTTGTCGAACGCCCCGGCGGTCTGGAACGCGGGGATCGACTGAATCGCGGCCCGCAGCGCCGCATCAGGCACCACGATGCCGAGCGCGTTTTCGAGGTCGGTATAGGCCTGCTGCCGAAGCACGACCGCGAGCGCGTTTTGCGCGATCTTTTGCCGCCCGGCGGCATCCGGCGGGCTCTTCTGCTCGGCCTGGTTCAACTCGGACTGGTACTCGACCTGCACCACCGAAAGATCGATCCCCTTGCCCCCGACATGCGCGACGGTGGTGCTGCTGCTGACCAGCGTGACGACGTTGGAAATGCCCCAAAACACGAAAACCACCACCAGCAGCCCGAAAAACACCCGGGCGATCCAATTTTCCAGCAGTTTTCGAAACCAAGTGAGCATGAACGCGTACCCCTGAAACGGGGGTCTCTATAGGTGGGGCGAGGAGGGAAGGCCAGGGGTGGGGCTGGTGGAGAGCGATGCGGAGCTTTTCGGAACAATCGTATCTGCTCCATGCGGCTAGTCGTCGTCGCTATTCTCGAACAACCGAGGCAAGTCCTGACGCCCGCCGGCGATTTTGACGACCTCCATAACGTCGCCTCGATAACGGAAAAAGATGATGTACCCCTTGAACGGGAAGCTGCGCAGCTCTGGTCTGAGATCTGGCCGGGCGCGGCCCAGCGTGCCGGGCAGTGAGGCGAAGCGAACGCACTGGTCGCGCAACGCCCTTGTGACCCGGCGACCCATCTGAGCGTCGCCGGATTTGCGCGTCAGGTAGCGGCCGATCTCGGTTAGGTCTCGAAGGGCGCCGTCCGAAAGGATCAGGCGGCGCATGCCTTCAGTACCCGTCGCGCTTTAGCTCCTCGTCGAGTTCGGCAAGCGCGCGATCGACGTCTTCAATGGTGTTTTCGCCGCCCGCCTCGATGGAGGCGTTGATCATGTCCCGTAGAGATTGGAGTTTTGCTTCCTCGGCCTCAAGCAGCAGCATGCTTTGCCGTACGATGTCGTCGGCGGAAGCGTAGCGGCCAGACTTGAGCAGGGCATCAACCAAGGGTGCGAAGCGCTCGTCCAGGGATATGTTCATGCTGGCCTCCTCGGCTGAAGCTAAGTGGAAGAAAAGTAGTTACTTTTTTGAAAAAAAGTAACCAAAAAACTTTTGATTCCCGCGGCCGTTGAGGGGCCACAGTATGGCCGCTCAAACGCCGGGGG
>PLFB01000159.1 GCA_003137135.1 Acetobacteraceae bacterium | reverse complement strand
TGGAACACCGCGACGATGCCGTCGAGGTCATCGGTCGCGCGCTCGATGGCGGAGCGCAGATCGTCCTTGGTTTGCGCCCGCATGGCGGCGTCTTCCAGCCGCGTGCGGGCACGCGTGATCGGCGTGCGCAGATCATGCGCGATGGAGTTGGAGACTTCGCGCACGCCGTCCATCAGCCGCGTGATGCGGTCCAGCATGTCGTTGATGATGCCGGCGAGTTCGTCGAATTCGTCGCCGTCGCCGGTTTTCGGCACGCGCTTTGTCAGATCGCCGCGGGCGATGGCGCGCGTGGTGGCGGAGATGTCGCGGATCATGCGCCGGAACAGCGTGCGAATGACGAAGGCGCCGACGATGCCCAGCACCGCCATGATGCCCATGGCCCAGAGCAGCCCGGCCTGCAGCACGCGCCGCAGTTCGGCGCGCGCCCGCACGTCCCGGCCGACCAGCAACTGGTAGCCGTCCTGCAGATTATACGCCCGCAGCAGCGCGACCGATGCGGTCCCCTGCCGCGTCACCGGCAGTTCGTACCAGGTATCCGTCATGCTCAGCCCGGCCGGCCACTGGTCGAGGTTGCCGACCAGATGGTTGCCCTGCGGGTCCAGCAGCAGGTAGATCGCGTCGCCATCGACATTATCCGCCAGCCGGCTTTGGATCGCCGCGGCCAGTGACGCGATGCCGCCGACGGTAAAATGGTCCATCAGCGCGGCGCCGTCGTTGCGCACCCCGTCTTCCACCTGCCGCTGCAGCAGGCCGACGGTGGAATACCAAAGCGAGAACGCCAGCGCGAAGGCGCTGAGCCCGAACACGGTGGCATAGACCATGGCGAGCCTGATGCCGGCCGAGCGGATCAGCGGCCGCGGCCGGCGTTTGGGCTCCTCCTTCACCACCGGGAGAGACAGCGGCGGCACGGCCTGACTCGCTTTCATGGGTCCGGCGTATTCATTTTCGCGCACGGTGTCAGCTATTTATTTTGGAAGGCGGCGGAGAGGAGGAAGAAAGACGTTACTTTTTTGAAAAAAAGTAACCAAAAAACTTTTGCTCCCCTTCGGGCGNNCGCCCCGCCCGAAGGGGAGCAAAAGTTTTTTGCTTCTTTTTTTCAAAAAAGAAGTGCTTTCTTACTTTTCCTTAAGCGTCTTCAGCCCGCAGCATATACCCCGCATTGCGCACCGTCTGCAGCAGCGGCGAATCGAACGGCTTGTCGATCTTCTGCCGCAGCCGCGAGATATGCACGTCGATCACGTTGGTTTGCGGATCGAAATGGTAGTCCCACACGCCTTCCAGCAGCATGGTGCGCGTCACCACCTGCCCGGCGTGCCGCATCAGATACTCCAGCAATCGAAATTCCCGCGGCTGCAGGTCGATTTTCTGCCCCGCCCGCCGCACGCCGCGCGACAGCAGGTCGATTTCCAGATCACCCACCGCAAGCCGCGTGGTCGGCCCATCGGTCTTGCCGCGCCTGGTCAAGGCTTCCACCCGCGCCAGCAGTTCCGCGAACGCGAACGGTTTCGTTAAATAATCGTCACCGCCGGCTTTCAGCCCTTTCACCCGGTCATCCACCTGGCTGAGCGCGGATAAAAACACCACCGGCGTCACATTATCCTGCGCCCGCAGCGTTTCCAGCAGCCGCAGCCCGTCGATGCCGCCCGGCAGCATGCGGTCGAGGATGATGGCGTCGAAATTCTCCGACGCGGCCAGAAACAATCCGTCGCGGCCGTTATCGGCGTGCTCCACTGTATGGCCCGCCTCGCGCAGTCCCTTGACCACGAAGCCGGCCACATCCTTGTCGTCTTCCACGACCAGTATTCGCATTCTACCCTCCTACACGCGCGCGGCGGTGCGCGCCGCCGCCGGATTTTTCATCATATGGCTCATCCGCCGGGCCGTTAAACCGGCTTCGCGCGCGCCGGCGGCGCGCACGGCCTGGCGCCGCGGCAAGCCGCCGATCAATCCTGGTCCAAACCGCCGGCCCGTCAGGGTCGCGCAACAGCCCATATTGTCATCCAAAATAACGAGATTCCCATCAGAGTTGTTATTTACATGGTTATTCGTGTTGTTCATTCCACCATCGCAGACAATAAAAGCTGCAGACGGCTTTGCGGCCGCCATCGGCGTGGAGAGAGATTTGAGATCATCGGCCGGCGTTGCCAGTCTCACGCCGCGCCGGGCAAGCCAATCTGCGAAGGCGTGAGTCTTGGCACACAATCCGTGCACACAAACTGTTGAAAATGCTGCCCCGGCAAACGACATGATTAGCCAGCCAGGAGACATGCAATGAGATCCGCCCGCCTCGATCCGAACGCCGTCGATGTCGAATTCTTACGCAAGGAATTCAACAAGTTCCGCGCCGAACTCGCCGGCATGAAAGACAAGATCGGCACCAACGCCGCCGAGGCGCTGGACGAGATCGCCGGCTACCTCAACGGCCAGAGCGTCACCTCGAAACTCTCGGCGCTGGAGAGCGAGATCGAGAATCTCACCGCCAAGCTGCGCGATTCCAGCAAAGTCGCCGTCACCAAACTGGAGACCCAGGTGAACAACCGCCCGATCACCAGCCTGGCCGCCGCCTTCGGGCTCGGCCTGATCGCCGCGCAGTTTCTACGCCGCCGCTGATCAGCGGCCGCGCCCAGGGGACCCCGTGATCGACCTTGCCGGACGCACCACTTCGGTCGTGCTGCGCGCCGCCGCGGCGATCGGCATCGGCCTGGCGGTGCTCGCCATCATTCTCGCCGGCATCGGTTTTTTCGCTGCCGGCGCCTTCATCCATCTCGCGCACCTGCTGGGGCCGGCGAAAGGTGCTGCCGTCATGGGCGGCGCGCTGTTTGTGCTGGCCATCCTGGTCGGCCTGGCCGGCGCCTGGAGCCTGAAAAACTTCAAAAAACGCCGGCCCAGCATGCTCTCGGAGTTCAACGCGACGTTTGGCCTCGGCGCCCGCCTGCTGGCGCTGCTGGTGCGCCGGGACCCCAAAAAAGCCATCCTGCTGGCCGCCGTGACCGGCGCGATCGTCGAATATCTGCTGGGCGACGACAAAAAATAACCGCTTGCCGCCTGCGGCTTCCGCCAGACCCGTGGTTTGCAACCTTTCATAACTGTCACGTATCGGTGATGTAACGCGCCCGTGCGTGGCGTTTCCCGCGCGCTCACAAATATCCTGTTGCATCGCAACATCTCGTTGCGTGTTCCTTTGGAGATCGTGTGATGAAATCCTTCGCCTTGATCCTCGCTCTGGCCTTGGCCGCGCCGCTCGCCGCCCAGGCCGCCACGCTGCTGACCCCGCACGGCCAGTTGCTGCAAAAACTCCATTCCACCTACCACACCTCGTTTCCGCAGCGCGGCAACTAGGCCGCGGCGGCGCATGGCGCATCATTAATACCTCTTTCGTATGAATGATGTGTTTTTAACGCCGCTTCCGCAAATCGTGGTATAAGCCTAAATCCCTTTCATCGCAGCAAGGTGCTGCGGACATCCACCGGACATCAAACCAGGAGTTACGAACATGAAAACCATTATCGCCCTTGTGACCGCTCTGTCCTTCGCCGCCCCGATCGCCGCCAGCGCCGCGACGGTGCAGGGCCAGAACCAGAACAGCCAGCTGGTCCAGAAGATCGAATCGACCTACCACACCGCTTTCCCCAGCCAGAACTAACCACCACATGGCGGCGCCCCTTGCGGGCGCCGCCAATGCGTTATCCCCAGTTTATTTGCCAACGCACTTGGCGGAATCGGTAAATTGGCCCTAGACTGCGCGTCACCCGGAGCAGACGGCGCGGCGCAAATCTCTAACGCGCTTCCCGCGTCTCGCACCGGCTTTATGCTGGGGATGGGGAATGACGCAACCGATTACGCTGGCTGCCCTCGAGCAATTGATTCGCGCCCGCGACGCCAGCTTTCCCGCGCCCCTGCAGGCCGCCTACCAGGATGACCGCCGCAAGTTCCTGGAAGTCGCCGCGCGCACGCTGATGCCGCGCACCATCATCGGCTACAACCTCTTCCTGCCCATCGACATTTGGCTGCTGCCCAAAACCGCCGGGCTCACTTTGGCGCTGCACCTGGCGGTCGTCACCCCCTTCATGATCTACGCCGCCCTGCTGATCCGCCGCGAATCCCGCCCGGAAATCCGCGACGCGGTGCTCGCCTTCGTTCCCATTCTCATTACGCTGCAGATCATGCTGATCTTCCGGCTGAACACCGGCCAGAATGCCTGGTGCTACCAGTATCTCGCCATCCTGGTGATGGTCTATACCAATATCAGCCAGATCCTGGGCTTTCGCTTCGCCCTGTTCGCCTCGGCCGGCACCATGCTGCTGTATCTCGCCGCCGTCCTCACCAGCGCCGCGCCGGAGCCGGTGAAAATCATCTCCTGCGCGCTCATGCTGTCCACCGGCTACCTCTCCCTCGAAAGCAAGGCGGCGCTGGAACGCGGCAACCGCAACCAGTTTCTGCGCCGGCTGCGCGAACGCCTGCAGCGCTACGAAGCCGAGGACGTCGCCAGCCGCGACGCGCTCACCGGCCTGTCCAACCGCCGCCACCTCGACGAACGCATCGAAACCATCTGGGCGGCCAAAAACCCCGCGCAAAAAATCGCCTTCGTGATGATCGATATCGACCACTTCAAGCTGTTCAACGACGAATACGGCCACCCCGCCGGCGACCACTGCCTCAAACGCGTCGCCGGCGCCATCTCCTCCGTGCTGCGCGGCCAGGACGATTTGGCAGTGCGCTTCGGCGGCGAGGAATTCGTGCTGCTGCTGCCCGATACCAACGTGGAAACCGCCATCCAGATCGCCGAGCGCGTGCGCCGCGCGATCGAATCCCTCGCCATCCCGCATGCCCACTCGCCCACCGGCCACTGCGTCACCGCCAGCCTCGGCGTCGCCGCCGGCACCGCCGCGGAAGACTCCGCCGCCCTGATCATCGCCGCCGACGAAGCGCTCTACGCCGCCAAACGCAACGGCCGCAACCAGGTCCACCCGCCGTTCATGGCGCTGGAAGCCAAGCCGGCAAAGGTCAGGCGGTCGGCAGGGTAGGAAGTAAGCAGCGCTTTTTGA
>PLFB01000043.1 GCA_003137135.1 Acetobacteraceae bacterium | reverse complement strand
TCTCGGCCGGCAATACCGGGGCGCTGCTCGCGCTGTCAAAAATCGTGCTGAAGACGATGTCAGGGATCGATCGGCCGGCGATGGCGGCGATCGGGCCCTCGGCGAAGGGCGACGTGGTGATGCTGGATCTGGGCGCCAATGTGATCTGCGACGCNNGCCTCGCAAATCCTGCGCGATAGCCCGATCGCCAAACAGTTTTATGGCTTTGTGGAGGGGCACGACATCGCTGGCGGGACCGTGGATGTGGTGGTGACGGACGGGTTTACCGGCAATGTCGCGCTGAAAACCGGCGAGGGGGCGCTGAAGCTGGTGGGCGATCTTTTGAAACGCGTGTTTACCGCCGGGCCGATGGCGCGGCTGGGCTACGTGCTGGCGCGCGGCGGCCTGAAACGACTGAAGGAGTGGCTCGACCCGCGCAAATATAATGGTGCGGTGTTGCTGGGGCTGAATGGGGTGGTGGTGAAATCTCACGGCGGCGCCGATGCGGAGGGGTTCGCGCACGCCGTGGACGTGGCGATGGACATGATCAACAACGATTTCAACGACAAGATCAAGGTTTTGCTGGCGGCGATGGACCGCGCGATCCTGGCGAGCGACCTGGCGGATGCCAATGTCTGAGGCTTTAGTCCGCCGGGCGGTGATGACGGGGATCGGGCGGTATCTGCCGGAGCGCGTCGTCAGCAATGACGAGATGGCGACCATGGTGGACACGTCCGATGCGTGGATCACCGAACGCTCCGGCATCAAACAGCGGCATTTCGCGGCGGCGCATGAGACGGCGTCGTTCATGGCGGCGGCGGCGGCGCGCGGGGCGCTGGCGGCGGCCGGCGTGGCGGCCGCGGCGGTCGATGCGATCATCGTCGCGACCAGCACGCCGGATACCGCGTTTCCGGCGACCGCGGTGCATGTGCAGGCGATGATCGGGGCGAAAAAAGCCTTTGGGTTCGACCTGGCGGCGGCGTGCTCGGGATTTGTGTACGCCGTCTCGGTCGCGGATGCGATGATCCGGGCAGGGCAGGTGGCTTGCGTGCTGGTGATCGGCTCCGAAGTTTATTCACGGATTTTGAATTTTACGGACCGTGGGACCTGCGTGCTGTTCGGCGACGGGGCCGGGGCGATTTTGCTGGAGGCGCGGGACGTGACGCGGGACGGCGCCGGGGTGCTCTCCACGCATCTGCACGCGGACGGCACGCTGGCGGAAATGCTGTACGTGGACGGGGCGGTGGGCCTGCCCGAGAAATCCGGCAAGCTGGTGATGAACGGGCGGGAGGTTTTCCGGAACGCCGTGACGCTGCTGGCGAGCGCCGTGAAAGAGGCGCTGGACGCTAACGGGCTGACTTCAGATGATATTTCCTGGCTGGTGCCGCACCAGGCGAACCGCCGCATCATCGACGCCGTCAGCAAGAAACTCGGGTTTTCGGCGGACCGGGTGGTGATCACGGTGGACCGGCACGCCAACACCTCCGCGGCGTCCATCCCGCTGGCGATGTGGGAGGCCTGGCATGACGGCCGGATGCGGCCGGGGCAACTGGTTTTGCTGGAAGCGCTCGGCGGCGGGTTGACATGGGGATCGGTGCTGCTGCGAATCTAACGTCTTCGTAACAAACTTGTTGACCGGGCCGGGCAGCGTGCTAATCTTGTAAAATGAATACTTTGACGCGCGCTCAGTTGACTGAGGCGATCTATGTGACAGTGGGACTGTCCAGAAACGAATCGGCGGACCTGCTCGAGTCGATGCTCGAGCGGATCGCCGACGCGCTGACGGTTGGAAAGTCTGTCAAGATTAGCGGGTTTGGGACCTTTTCGGTGCGACAGAAAGGGCGGCGGATCGGGCGGAACCCGAAAACCGGGGTGGAAGTGCCGATCATGCCGCGGCGGGTGCTGGTGTTCCGGCCGAGCCAGATGCTGCGCGACGCCGTGAACGCGCCGGCCGGCACGCGCCCGCAAGCGGCCGAGGGCGGCCAAAAAATGGCCGAGCGCTGACCCCGAATGGAAGCGGGGCAGGGGGAGGATGACAGCGAAGAGCTGCTGCATGATTTGCACGGTGAAGGGCGTTTGCGTGCGCGAAAATCCGCGGACGCATTCCGGACAATTTCCGAGGTGGCGGACGAACTGCACGTGCCGCAGCACGTGCTGCGCTTCTGGGAGACGAAATTTCCGCAGGTAAGGCCGCTGAAGCGCGGCGGCGGGCGCCGGTATTACCGGCCGGAGGACGTGTTTCTGCTGCGCCGGGTGGCGGATCTGCTGTACACGCAGGGCTATACGATCAAGGGCGTGCAGCGGCTGCTGCGCGAGGGCGGCGGAGCGCTGGAGGAAAACATTCCACCGGCCTCTCCGGAAGAGCGGCTGGCGGCGGAGATGGAGCGGCTGGGCGCAGAAGGCAAACGCGCGCTGGAGCCGCCGCCGCCGATACCGGGGCTGCTGCCGCCTGAGCCGGATGCGGCGTTGAAATCGGATAATCTGCGGCCGGCCCCGGCGCGGGTGGTCGTGCGCCAAAAAGTGGACCCGGAGGTGGAACGGCTGCGCACGCTGCTGGCGGAGACGCTGGCGGCGCTGGAGGA
>PLFB01000161.1 GCA_003137135.1 Acetobacteraceae bacterium | reverse complement strand
CCGGTGTCTCTTTAACGCCCCCGATGGGGGCGTTAAAGAGACACCGGAGCTGCCTCGCCCCCAGGAGCAAAAGTTTTTTTGGTTCTTTTTTTTCAAAAAAAGAACTTCTTTCTTATTGACTATCATTCAAACCCGCGGCCCTTATCCGCGCCGCCTCCTCGTCCCAGCCCGGCCGCTCCTTTACCCGCAGAAACAGGTGCACCTTGCGGTCCAGCAACGACGACAGCTCGCGCCGTGCGCGCGCGCCGATGTCGCGTATGCGCGTGCCGCCGGCGCCGATCAGGATCGCCTTATGTCCGGTCCGCGCCACGTAGATCACCGCTTCGATCCTGGCCGATCCGTCCTTCTGCTCGGCAAAGCTTTCGGTTTCCACCGTGCTGCCGTACGGCACTTCGTCTCGAATCTGCAAGAAAATCTGTTCGCGCACGATCTCCGCCGCCAGCAGCCGTTCCGGCAGGTCGGTCAGATCGTCTTCCGGATACAGAAACGGCCCCGCCGGCACCGCGCCCGCTAAAAACGTTTTCAGCGTCTCCACGCCGTCGCCGGTCGCGGCGCTGACCATGAAGACCTGCTCGAAGGACGCGATTTTTGAAATCTCCTCCGCCAGCGGCAGTAATTTCGGCCGCTCCACCAGATCGACCTTGTTCAAGACCAGGCACATCCGCCGCCCGGTCGCGGCCAGTTTGACGGCGATGTCATGCACCGCGCCCGAAAACCCGGTTTTCGCGTCCACCAGCAGGAGCGCCAGATCCGCCTCATCGGCGCCGCCCCAGGCCGCCGCCACCATCGCGCGGTCCAGCCTTCGTTTTGGCGCAAAAATCCCCGGCGTATCCACCAGCAGCACCTGCGACGCGCCCGCCAGAAAAATCCCCAGCACGCGCGCCCGCGTGGTTTGCGCCTTCGGCGTCACGATCGAGATTTTCGCACCCGTCAGCCGGTTCAGCAGCGTCGATTTGCCCGCATTCGGCGCCCCGATGATCGCCACGAACCCGCACCGCGACGCCGTGCCGCTCATGGCGGCAACATCGCCAATAACTTCGCCGCCGCGGCCTGCTCGGCGGCGCGTTTGCTGCCCGCCTCGCCGGTCGCGACCGCATCCCCCACCGCCGTCCGGATCACGAACCGGGGCGCGTGCGAGGGGCCGGACTGCTCCACCACCTCATACACCGGCAACGGCATCGCCCGCTTCAGCACCCATTCCTGCAGCGCGGTCTTGGAATCTTTTGGCGGCACGAATTGCTGCTCCACCACCTCGCCCATCACGCGCCGCACAAAACCGCGCGCCGCGGCAAACCCCGCATCCAGAAAAAGCGCGCCGATCAGCGCCTCCAGCGCGTCCGCCAGCACGCTGCTCTGGCCGCGCACGCCGCGCTTGCTCTCGCCGGGCGCCACCGCCAGCAGCGCCGCCAGGTCATTTGCCTCCGCCACCGCGGTCAGCACCGGCCGGGACACCAGCGCCGCCAGCCGCATGCCCAGTTCGCCCTCCTGCTCCTCGGGAAATTTTTCCAGCAGCCATTCCGCCACCACCAGGCCCAGCACGCGGTCGCCGACAAACTCAAGCCGCTCGTTGGAGCCGCGCCCCTTCGCCCCGGCCGCCGAGCGATGCGTCAGCGCCTCGGTCAGCAATTGCTTGTTGGCAAATTCATGCCCCAGAAACGCCTCCGCCCCGGCGTCGCCAGAGGCCGCCGGCGTCCGCGCGCCCAGCCGGCGCTGGCCGGCCAGGCGCCTCACGTAACGGGGCGCAGCAGCCGGTTCCATCGAATTTCCACCGGCCACTCCCAGAACGCCCACCATGGCGCCCGCAGATCGATGGAGAAGAAAATCACCGCCGCCTTCCCCACCACATTTTCCACCGGCACGTAGCCCAGATCATCCAGCACCCGGGAGTCGAGACTGTTATCCCGGTTATCCCCCATCATGAACAGCTCGCCCGCCGGAACCGTATAGACCGGCGTATTGTTCATGAACCCATCGCTGGTCAGTTTGAGAATCGGATGCACCTTGCCTCCCCCGGGTGGAACCCCCGGCAGCGTCTCCGCAAATTTTTCCACCGGCACCGGAAACCCGTCGGAATCATCCATCACCGGCCCTTCATCCACCATACCCACGTCCTGGCCGTTAATGTTCAGCACGCCGTTGGTCAGCTCGATCTTGTCGCCCGGCAGCCCGATCACGCGCTTGATGAGATCCTCGCTGCCGGCCGCCGGCGTCGGCGCGAACACGACAACGTCGCCGCGCTTGGGCATGCCCGCCGGCAGGCGCCCGGCAAAAAAATCCGGCGCGAAGGGAAATGAATAGCGCGAATAGCCGTAACAAAATTTGTTCACGAACAAATAGTCATGAATCTCCAGCGTCGGCACCATGCTGCCGGACGGAATGTAGAACGGCTGGAACAGAAACGTATGAATCCCCACCGCCAGCGCGCCCGCGATCAAAATCGTCTTGGCCGCTTCCAAAAACCCCTGCACGCCGGCGGCCTGAAGAACTTGTTTTGCCTGCATCACGAAACCCGCCGCAGCATGCGGTTCCATCTGATCTCGAAGGGCCATTGCCAGATC
Source organism: Acetobacteraceae bacterium (assembly GCA_003137135.1). Taxonomy (GTDB): domain Bacteria; phylum Pseudomonadota; class Alphaproteobacteria; order Acetobacterales; family Acetobacteraceae; genus Acidocella. The sequence continues at coordinate 39,996 of PLFB01000161.1, read as the reverse complement.
TCCCACCACGGATATTGCAAATCGATCGAGAAAAAAATGATCGTCGCCGGTCCCAGCGCGTTCTCGATCGGCACATAGCCTACGTCATCCAGCACGCGCGAATCCAGGCTGTCGTCGCGGTTATCGCCCATCATGAACATATCCCCCGGCGGCACCGTATAGACCGGCGTGTTGTTCATGAAGCCCTGGTCGGTCTGCTTGAGAATCACATGCGTCTTGCCCGCGTTGGGCGGAACGCCGGGCAGCGACTCCAAAAACTGCTCGCTCTCCACCGGCGTGCCGTCGCTGTCATCGGTATAGGTCCCGTCCGCCGCCCGCGGCACTTCCTGCCCGTTGATGTAGAGCTGCCCGCCGGTCACCTGGATGGTATCGCCCGGCAGCCCGATCACCCGCTTGACATAATCCACGCTGGTATCGCGCGGCAGCCGGAACACCACCACGTCGCCGCGCTTGGGCGCCCATCCCGGGATTCGCCCGGAAAACAGCGGCGGCGAGAACGGAAACGAAAAATGCGTGTAGCCATAAGCGTATTTCGCGACAAACACGTAGTCGCCCACCAGCAAGGTCGGCACCATCGAACCCGAGGGGATGAAAAACGGCTCGAACAGAAAGGTGCGGATGAGAATCGCGATCAGCCCGGCATAAAAAATGGTCTTTATGTTATCGCCCGTCGATGACGATTTCGGCTTACGCTTGACCATTTTCCGCCTTGCCAAAGAGAATCTGGGTTTCATGTCTCCCCGCCCGCCACACGCGGCCAAGTCCCGCGGCATCAAGCCCGCCGCTTGCGGCTTGTCAAGAAATGCGGGAGGAACGGCCACCTTCGCCACAGCGGGATGCCTAAAGATATGATTCGAATCCGCGCCGCCGTCACCCTCGCCATCGCCGTTTCCCTCACAACCCCCGCTTTTGCCGGCGCGGCGCACGCCGCCAAACCGCATGCCGGCTCGCACCTGGCCTCGCCGACCGAAAAGGACACCGCCACCGCGATGCCGGCCGGCCCGCCGCCGGTGCCCGATTCGCCCACCGGCGACAAATCCACCCCCGTCCCGCCGACGCTGCCCGGCATGACCAGCTATGTCCTGATGGACGGCTCCTCCGGCGCCATCCTGGCCGAGGCCGCGCCCAATCTGCCGGTCCCGCCCGCCAGCCTGACCAAGCTGATGACCGCGCACCTCACCTTCCAGGCGCTGCACCACGGCGCCCTGAAGCCTGACCAGATCGTCCCCGTCAGCGTCGCCGCCTGGCACGCCGGCGGCTCCACCATGTTCATCGACACCACCTCGGTCGTCACCGTCGATCAGCTTCTGCACGGCCTGATCATCGATTCCGGCAACGACGCCGCGGTCGCGCTGGCCGAGCAGATCGCCGGCAGCCAGGACGCCTTCGTGCAGATGATGAACAAGACCGCCGCCGATCTCGGCCTCAGTAACACCAACTACACCAACGTCACCGGCCTGCCGGACCCGGCGCTGCGCACCACCGCCATGGACACGGCCACGCTGACCCGCGCCATCCTGGCCGACGAGCCGGAAATCCTGCAAATCTCCAAACAGCAAAGCTACACCTACGACAACATCACCCAGGCGAGCTGGAATCCGGTCCTCGAACACGACCCGACGGTGGACGGCCTGAAAACCGGCCTGACCAAAGAATCCGGCCACTGCATCGACGCCACGGCGATTCGCGGCGGCAAGCGCCTGATCGCGGTGGTGATGGGCGGCCCGACCTGGCACGCCAGCACCGCCGCGGTCGAATCCCTGCTCAACTACGGCGAAAAATTTTTTTCGGACACCACCCTGGCCACCGCCAATGCCCCTCTGGACGTCCTGAAATCCCCCGACCTCGATTCCGGCGAAGTCCCCGTCGGCGCCGCGAAGACCACGGTTCTCACTTTGCCCACCGACGCCGCCGCCCGCCTGACGCACAGCATCACCTACACCGCCGACCTCTCCGGCGGCGTCACCAAAGGCGAACCGCTAGGCACCATCACCTACACACTGGACGGCAAGGTCCTGGCCACCATCCAAGCCATCGCCCTGGAAGATTCTCCGCCCGCCGGCATGATGACCAAATTGTCGCGCGCGCTGAGTAAAATGCTATGAAGGAAGAAGTTACTTTTTTGAAAAACAGGCGGCCCGCCCGGGTTAACCAAAAAANNGCAAAAAATTTTTATGAACTGCGGGCCTTGGCGCGACGAGTGCCGTTAATCGCCGCCGCTGGCGGCGGGTAACGGCACTCCCGACGCCAGCGCCCGCAGTCGCAAAATTTTTTGCGCGCTTTTTTTTAAAAAAGCGCTACTTTCTTCCTTCTTCTTTTTGGATGGTCACATGACCGACAAACCCCCCAACCACCTCTCCATAAACCCAAAGAGTCCTTTCTACGACGAAGCGATTCTGGACCGCGGCATCGGCATCCGCTTCAACGGTGTCGAGAAGCACAATGTCGAGGAATACAATGTCGCCGAGAACTGGATTCGGGTTGCGGCCGGCAAGACGCTGGACCGCAAGGGCAATCCGCTGACCATCAAGCTGAAGGGCACGGTGGAGGCGTATTTCCGCGACACGGCTGCTCCCGACGAATAACTGGCGCAGAGAGATTGCGCCGGGGCGCGTGCCGGCCGAGCGCATTCTGCGCCACGAAATGTTCACATGCGCTGAGCCTGCATTAGGGCTTCACTTCCGATACGTTATCGAATACAATCTGCGGTGTAGACCTTCTGGCCTGAGCGGATTGGTGCGCGGCGTGCAAGGCTGCACTGCCGTCGATGATAATGAGATATAATAACGCGATATAATCAAAGGAGGCAGGTATGAAGTTTCTTCTAACTTTGGCCATCTTGGGCGCGTTCTCGTCCGCCGCGCAGGCCGCGGCGGCGGGCCCGGCATTCAACAAGGGGACCTACAACTTCACCGGCGCGGTTGCGGCGACCAACAACAATTGCACATTTCAGGTTGGTAACGCGGTGGGCGGCTACATGATCTATCCGGGCGCCGGCAAAACCGGGTTTGCCTGGGCGCTGCCGCTGTTTACGGCGCCGGCCCAAGTGACCATCGTCAACGGCCTACCGGCTGTGCAGGCCGGCGGATTGAACGGCTGGAAAGCCAACGGGACCTTGACGAGCTTTACCAACGGCGCGGTCTCGCAAGGACCGCTTGCCGTGTCCATTACGTTCAATGCGTTCGTCGCGGTGGCGAATAATGCCGGGCAGGCCTCGGTCACGTTTTCGGCGCCGGGGGCGTGTTCGGAAACCTTCAATGTCACCTTTTTGCGCACCGGCGACACTTAGGCGGCGGTTCAAGCAAGCGGTCGCTTTTTTGAAAAAAAGCTCCGCAAAAAACTCTTATTTCTCCCGGCTTTTGAGCGGCCACAGTATGGCCGCTCAGAAGCCGGGGGAATCAAAAGTTTTTTTGGTTACTTTTTTTTCAAAAAAAGTAACTGCTTCCTTACGCCGCCTCAATCATGCTCCTCACCCGGTCCGCGAGGGCGGAGATTGTGAAGGGCTTCGTAATCATCGCCATGCCGTGTTCCAAAACGTTGGTGGCGCTGACGGCGATTTCGGCGTAGCCGGTCATGAACAGAATTTTCAGATCGGGCCGCAGCAGTCGCGCGGCGTCGGCCATCTGGCGGCCGTTCAGGCCGGGCAGGCCGATATCGGTGATCAGCAGGTCAACCGGTTGTTTTGAACGCAGAATGTCCAGCCCGGCCTGGCCGGTCGTGGCTTCGACCACGGTCAGGCCAAGATCGGCCAGCACGTCGGCCACCAGGCCGCGCACGATCGCCTCGTCCTCCACCACCAGCACCGTGGCGTGGCCGCCTTCGTGGCGGGCCTCGTTCAGGCCGGCGGTGGAAACGGGCGGCTCCTGCGCCGGGGCGGCGCCGTCGTGGCGGGGGAGGAACAGTTTGACCGTGGTGCCGCGCCCGAGTTCGGAAAAGATGCGCGCGTCGCCTTCGGATTGCCGGATGAAGCCGTAGATCATCGAAAGCCCCAGCCCGGTGCCCTGGCCCATCGGCTTGGTGGTGTAGAACGGGTCAAAGGCCTGCGCGATCACGCTGTCCGTCATGCCGGTCCCGGTATCCGTCACCGCGACGCAGATATAGGGGCCGGGTTTCAGCTCCGGCCGGCGGGCCGCTTCCAAAACGCTGATTTCGGTGTTGCAGGTCTCGATGGTCAGCCTGCCGCCGTCGGGCATCGCGTCGCGCGCGTTGATCGCGAGGTTGAGGATCGCACTTTCCAACTGGTTGGGGTCGCACAGGGTCAGCCAGAGTTTGGCGTCCAGATGCAGCGCGATTTCGATGTGCTCGCCCATCGTGCGGCGGAGCAGATCGTCCATCGAGGCGATCAACGGATTGGCCTGCACCGGCTTGGGGTCCAGCGGCTGGCGGCGGGAAAACGCCAGCAGCCGGTGCGTCAGCGCCGCGGCGCGGTTGCAGGAGGCGCGGGCGGCGGCGAGAAACCGTTCCACGTCGGTGGCGCGGTTCTGGCTCAGGCGGATTTCCGCGAGGTCGAGCGAGCCGGTGATGCCCTGCAGCAAATTGTTGAAATCATGCGCGANNATGCCGCCGGTGAGCTGGCCGACAGCCTCCATTTTCTGCGCCTGCCGCAATGCGGCTTCCGCGGCCTGCAGGGCCTCGGCCTGCTCGCGCTCGGCGGTAATGTCGCGCCCGACGGCGTGGATGGAAAGCTCGCCCGCCACCGTGCGCCAGGACAGGCAGAGATAGCTGCCGTCGCGGTGCCGGTGCCGGGTTTCCACTTTCACCGGCGCGTGCTGCCAGGCGTCCAGCGCAAAAGCCTTTTTCGCGTCCTCGATGTCGTCCGGGTGCGTCAGGTCAAAAATGTTGCGGCCGATCAGCTCGTGCTCCTCCCACCCGAACAGGGTCTTCCAGGCGGGGTTGGCCGATTCGATGGCGCCCGAGAAATCCGTGACCAGCATCACGTCGCTGGAGAGCCGCCACATGCGGTCGCGCTGCGCGGTGCGCTGGGCGACTTCCTGCTCCAGCGTCTCGTTCAGCGCGCGCAGCCGTTGGGTGGAGCGGGCGCGGCAAAACGCCTCCCAGGTGCGGTCGCCGATGTCGCGCGCCAGGCGCAATTCGTCCTCGTCCCATTTGCGGGGCTCGTTCTGATGCACGTAGAAGACGGCGCCGATTTCGCCGTTTTCCAGCAGCGGCACGTTGATGACGGCGTGCATGTTGATGCGCAGGAACGGCGCCGGGTTGTGGCGCGTGGTGGGGTGCGTGGTGACGTCCTCGATCATCAGGCACTGGCCGGCGCGCAGCGGGTCGCAATACGGGTCGCCGAGGGACGCAAACAGCCGCGGCCCGGCCAGGCTGACGGCCTGGCCGTTGGTCCAGTCCGCCTCGACCAAGGCGACGTCGCCGTCGATCATGGCGTAGCCGGCGCGCGTGGTGTTGAGCGCGCGGCCGGCGATTTCGGCGGCGATCTGCGCGATCTCGGCGGTGGTTTCGGCGGCGCGCAACCGGTCGCCGAGTTCCACCAGGCAGGCCTGCCGGCGCTCGGTGTTCTTGCGCAAGGTGACGTCCAGGACGGAGCCGGCGAGCCGGACGGCGGCGCCATGCTCATCAAAAAAGGCGCGGCCCATGGTCGAAATCCAGCGGATCGCGCCGTCATGGGGGGAGACGATGCGAAACTCGGTGACGTAGCGGTGATCGCCGCGCGGGTCGATCGCCGCCGCCCAGGCGCGCGCCTGGATCTCCCGGTCCGGCGGATGGATCAGGCGCTTGAGCTGGTCGCGGTTTTCCACGCTGCCGGGGGCATGCCAGAACAGCGCCTCGAGCCGGGGCGAGAAATAATATTTATCGTTTTTCAGGTCATAATCCCAGGTCGCGATGTCGGCGGCCTCGATCGCCAGCGCCAGCTGGCTTTCGACCTCGACGCGCCGCTTATCCGCCAGGACGGTCGCCGTGACCTCGCTGACGTTGCACCAGACGCCTTCGACCGCACCGTCCGGCGCACGGATCGGGCTATAGTCGATATCGAGCCAGACATCCTGCAGTTCGCCATGCCGGCGCAGCGGGATGTATTCGGCGCGAAACCGCACGGTCTCGCCCGCGAAGCAGGCATCAAGCACCTGCTGGTTGAGGGCGCCGGCTTCCGGCCAGGAGTCCACCGCCGGCTGGCCCAGAATTTTCGGATGGCGGTCGCCGGCGAAATCCGCATAGGCGGCGTTATAGACCAGGCGGCCTTGCCGGCCCCACAGGATGACAATCGGGCAGGCGGAGAACTGCATGATCTGGGCCGCGGTTCTGAGCAGCGGCGGCCAGCCGTCGATTGGGCCGAGCGGGGTTTGCGCCCAGTCGAATTGCGCCAGATAGGGCGGGCAATGGCTCTGGGCACCTTCGCCGCGCCGCGCCGCGGCGTTCATGTCCGCCCTCACATCCAATCCACCACTCCGGCCTATTTTCTGAAACCGCGCTCGTTACAATGGAAATTTGGAATCCCACAGAACGCGGATATGGTCAAAGATGTAGAAAACGCAACCTCGCGTTCAAGAAAGTGAGAAAGGACTTCTTTTCTTAAAAGAAAAGAAGCAAAAGAATTCTGATTGTCCCCGGTTTTTGCAACGCCGCCGGTTGGCCACTCCACCGATGGTGGAGTGGCCAACCCCAGGCCGTCACAGCGCCGTGGTAAACAAAAGTTTTTTGCGCGCCCCAGGCGGGGAGCCTTTTTTTTAAAAAAGCGCTACTTGCCTTAACCCTGCAACAAATCCATCCGATAAGTTTCCCGCCGCCACGTCGCGGCCGGCGCCAGGCCGGGCACGGCGTCCAGGAAAATGCCGGCGGCTTCTTCGCCGCCGCAGGGTTCGTCGATGCGGCCGGTGTAGTTGACCAGCAGGATGACACCGCCGGGGGCGAGGCTTTGGCGCGCCAGGCGGGCGCAGCTGGTGATGTCCGCCGGGTTGAGGAAGTAGAGGATTTCGGAGAACAGGATCAGGTCGAACGGGCCGGTTTGCGGCCATTGCGCGGGGATCTGGCGTTTTTCGAAGGTGACGTTGGGCAGGCCGGCGCAGCGGTTGCGCGCCGTGGTCAGCGCCGCGGCGGCGACGTCCACGGCCAGCAGATGGCCGCATTGCGCGCCCAGGTGCTGGGTCAGCACGCCGATCGAGCAGCCGATTTCGAACGCGCGCGGGAAATGGCGGCCGTTGAGCATGGCCAGCGTGGCGCGGTATTTGCCGCGCTCATAGGGGCTCGACTGGAAATCCCACGGGTCGGGATTGTCGTTGTAGAGTTTTTCGAAATATTTTGGGTCGCGGGACAGGGTCATACGATCAACACTTCGTAGGGCCGCGCCGCGATTTCCAGGAGATTCTTTGGCAAAGTGAAGCCGTGCGGCGAGTCGGTGATGAGCGCGCCGTGCTGCGAGACATGCGCGGCGATGGCGCGCAGTTTCGCCGCGAGGTGCGGCGCGATGTCGAGGCGCCAGCCCGTCAAGCGTTCCCTGGTGTCGTTTTCGGGCACCGGCCGCAGCCAGCCCCAGACCGGATAGGACACCAGTTCGATACAAGCCGCGCGCGCCGCCGCCTGCGCGATCATGGCGCCGGCGAGATGGTCGGCGTGCGGATCGCCGGCCCAGGGGCCGATGATGAGGCGGCATTTTTTCGCCGCCGCGAGCGCAACCACGTGTTCGACCGCGGCTGCAAAACTGGGGCCGCGGCGCGGCAATTCGGTGTCCGGGTAGCGCAGAAAATGCAGGTTTTTGGGCGGCAGGCCGAGCTGGCGGACGGCGGCGCGCGCTTCCTGCTCGCGCAGTTCCGCCAGGCGCGCGGGCGGGTACGCGCGCGAACCGGGATGCGAGCCGGCGCCGTCGGTCAAAATAAGCACTTCCGGCGCCAGATGCGCGGCGCAGGCGGCGGCGATCAGCCCGCCGCAGCCCAGGCTTTCGTCGTCCGGGTGCGGCGCCAGAATCAGCGGCCGGCGGCCGGCCAAAAACGTTTCTGGGCTGGTCTTTGGCCAGGACGAAAAGGTCTCGGCGATGCGGGACATCACGGCGCTCATCAGCGGGGCAGGGGGGCGGCAAAATAGTGTTCGGCGGCCTTGACCAGCGTTTCGTCCGGCGCCGGCTGGCGCAGATAGGTCGCGAGATCGCGCATCAGGCGCTCCGGCGCGCCGCCGGCCAAAAACGCCTGCAGGCCGAGGCCGCGTTGAAATAATGTGAGGGCGGTCAAGCAGGCTTCCTCCACGGCCAAACGGGCCAGGTTGATGTAGGCGGTAATCGCCTCATTTCCATCGTCTTCCAGGCAGCCGCGCAACGCCGCGTTGCGCATCCACAGTTTCGCGGTTTCGTGCTGCATCACCAGTTGGCCAAAGCGCGCCTGCTGGTGCGGGTCTCGTTCACGCTGGCGGTGCAAAATCGTGTCGCGGTGCAGTTTGACGAGCGCGGTCAGTCCGCCCAAGGCCGCCGCGGCGGAGCGCCAGGCACCGGCGGAAAACACCGGCTCGCGCAGATAGTCGCCCACGTCGCCGAATACGGCGTCCGGCGGCAGAGTCATGCCGGAAAAATCGGCGGCGCCGGTGACGGCGGCGCGCATCCCGGCGAGTTTGATTTTTTGCGGCAGAATTGTTGCGCCGTCCAGGTTGACGATGGCCATGCGCGTGCCTTCCGGCGCCGCCACGGTGACCAGTGCGCGCGTGGCGGCGCCGGCGCCGGAGCAAAACGCTTTCTGGCCGGTGAGTTTTTGGCCGTCGAGCACCAGGCCGCCGGCCGGCGGGTCGGTGACCCACAGCGCGAACAGCGCCCCTTCGGCCGCGTCGCGCGCACAAGAATCCGCCAGGCTGGCGGGGCCGTAGCGCAGCACCAGTTGCAGCGCGTTGACATGCGCCTCGTATAGCCGCGCCACCGGCAGGCTGCCCTCGCCCAGCAGTTGGAACAGGGCGAGCAGCGCCAGCGCGCCCTCCGTGCCCTCGCCAAAACCCTGGCCGCCGAGGGCCGCGGGCAGCGTCGCGGTCAGCAGGCCGGCGGCGCGCAGCTTTGCAAACATCGCGGCGGGAAAGGCGGCGTCTGCGTCCAGCCGGGCGGCCTCGCGCTGCATCTCCGGCAACAGCGCGCGCACCGCGTCCAAGATTTTCTGGCGCTCACCGCGCATCGCGTACGCCCAAAAACGCCGGCTCGGCGAGCTGGTAGGGCGGCGCGTCCGCCGCCAGCGCGCCGCGCAATTGCGCCGTGAGCACCAGCGCCTGCCGGGTTTCCCGCGCCAGTTGCGAAAACGGTATTTTGCGCCGCCGCAATACCGGGCTAAGCCGCTGCACCCTGGCCCAGGCCGCGCCAAAAAATCTCTCCTGCATCGCCGCGCGCAAATCGGCCGGCCGTACCAGAAGGTCCCGCGCTAGTCCGGCCCGCGCGGCCTCGTCATCGCGCGCCGCGCGCAAACGGGCCCGGCTGAGTATCCGGCGATAGGCATCGACGGTCGGCTCGATCTGCTCATCGACAAAATCATCCTGCGCCATGGCGCGGCGCAAATTGGTCTCCGCCATGCCGCCGGTGGCGCGGCCTTCCAGGCGCGCGGACACGGTGACCGCGATTTCCGGCGCGTGCCGGATTTTCGCGTCAATCAGCCGCAGTTTCGTGATCAGCGCGCGGTCCTCGCCGGCCGGTACGCAGGGCGGGCCGCCGGCCTGGCGCAGTATGGCCGCCCGCACCGCGATCGAGGCGCCGGAATGCGCCTGGTGCCGCGGCCAGGGGTCCGCCGGGTCCGGGTCCACCAGCGCCGCCATTTCGTCCTGCAACTGCAGCAGCAAGGTCTCGCGCATGGCATCGAAGGCGCAGGAATGCCAGCCGGGGAAAGCCGGGCTGTCGGCGACGACCGCGGTGCCGCACACCGCGTCCGCGCCCTTGGCAATCTCCAGCAGGTTGCGCGCCACCCAGTCCGGATCGGGTGTCGCGTCCGCGTCGGTGGTGAGAATCACGCCGTCGCCGGCGAACGCTTCCGCCTGCAGGAAAGCCAGGCGCCGCGCCTCGCCGGCGGAGGCGCGGTGCGGCGGCAGGTTGACCTCCGCGATGTGCAGTTTCTTGAATGTCTTCGCCGCCGCGCGGGCGATTGGCAGGCTGTCATCGGTGCAGTTGTTGAGCAGCAGAATCACGTGGTCCGGCTGGCGGCTTTGCGCGGCGAGGGCGGCCAGGCAGCGGCCGAGCAAAGCCTCCTCGTTCTTCACCGGAATCGTAATGACCGTGCTGGCGGGAAACATTTTTGCGCTACGCCGCGACGCTGATCTGGCCGTTCATGCCGGGCCAGTCGGCATAGCCGGTCGCATCGCCGCCGTACCAGTAATCCTCCGGCGCCTCGGCCAGCGGCGCGCCGATTCTCAGGCGCTCGACAAAATCCGGGTTGGCGAGAAACGGGCGGCCGAAACTGATGAGATCGGCCTCGCCGCGCGCGATCGCCGCCTCCGCCAGGTCCTTCGAATAGCGGTTATTGGCGATATAGAATCCGGAAAAACGCCGTCGCAGCGCGGTAAAATCCACACCCTCCGGCGCCTCGCGCGTCAGCTGGGTCACGCCTTCGACGCCGTGGATATACAGCAGCCCGGCGGCGGAGAGCGCGTCATAATATGCGCCGTAGGTCGCCATGACATTGGAATCCGGCTTCGCGTTGCCGGGCATGTTGGTCACCGGCGAAATCCGGATGCCGACGCGCTTGGCATCCCACACCTGCTTCACCGCCTCGACCACCTCCATCGGAAACCTGATGCGGTTTGCAACCGAGCCGCCATAGCGATCGGTGCGCTTGTTGGTGCTGTCGCGCAGAAACTGGTCGAGCAGATAATTGTTGGCGGAATGGATTTCGACGCCGTCAAAACCGGCTTGCCTGGCGCACAAGGCGGCGTGCCGGTAATCCTGCACGATCGCCGGGATCTCATCAGTTTCCAAAGCCCGCGGCGTCACGAAATCTTTCATGCCGTCATTGGTAAAAGCCTGGCCTTCCGGCGCGATGGCCGAGGGGGCGACCGGCAATTCACCGTCATGCAGGTCCGGATGCGAGAGCCGGCCGGTGTGCCAGAGTTGCAGGAAAATCTTGCCGCCGCGGCCATGCACCGCCTGCGTGACGCGGTGCCAGGATGCGACCTGCGCCGGCGACCAGATGCCCGGCGTCAGCGCATAGCCGCGCGCCTGCACGGAGATGTTGGTCGCCTCCGTGATGATGAGCCCGGCATCGGCGCGCTGCCCATAATAATCCGCCGCATAGCGCGGCGGCACGCCATGGTCGTCCGACCGGCTGCGGGTGAGCGGCGCCATGACAATCCGATTCGACAGTTTTAGACCGGCGAGATTGACAGGTTGCAAAAGCTTTAACTGTGACATGCAAATTTCCATGAATTGGAAACCTGCATCTGTGACGCCGAAACCTGGCGCGCAACGCTTGAACGCCGTTACTTTTTTTTAAAAGAAGTTCGTCTTGCTGACTTCAGCCGCTGAACGCGTATGTATCCATGCGCAGAAAGCCGAATTCGACGGAGCTGTGGAGCCGTTCGGCGTGACATGAGGGGCCGGCGGCGCCGAGGGCGACGTGCAGCGGGACGAGGTGCTCCTCGGTCGGGTGTTCGTCGGCGGCGTGCGGGGCCAGCCGGCGGTAATCGGCGAGGGATGCGAGGTCCGCGGCGAGAATCTTTTCATCCATCCAGTGCGCGAAGGCGGTCACGTCGGGAGTTTCCGGCGCGTCGAGGGCGACACCGCCGCGAAAGCGGCGCAGGTCGTGGGTAAAGCTGCCGGAGCCCATGATGAGGACGCCTTCGTCACGCAGCGGGCGCAGGGCGGCGCCGAGGGCGAGATGATGGGCGGCGCCGCGGCGGCTTTGCACGGAGAGCTGCAGAACGGGAATGTCGGCCGCGGGATAGGCGAGGAGAAGCGGGACCCAGGCGCCGTGGTCGAGGCCGCGGGTTTCGTCCAAGCCCGCGGAAAAACCCGCCTTTTGCAGCAGCATGGCGGCTCTGGCGGCCAGTTCCGGGGCGCCGGGCGGGGCGTATTGCAGGTCATACAGGGCGCGCGGAAAGCCGTAAAAATCGTGCATGGTGGTGTTGTGGGACACCGCGTTGAGGGTCGGGCGGTCGGTATCCCAATGGGCCGAGGCGACGAGGATGGCGCGGGGGCGCGGCAGTTTGCCGCCGAGCGTTGCCAAAAAATGGCGGGCGGGACTGTCCATGATCGCCGTCATCGGCGAGCCGTGGCTGACGAAAATGGTTGGCAACATGCCGCCATTATGAGCGTTGCGGAAAGGTGAGGCAACGGCAAGCGGAGGTTAATGGTTCACAAGCCGCCCGGATGTGGTAAACGCCGCAACCCATGCGCCAATATTTAGAGTTTGAAAAACCCGTCGCCGAACTCGAGAGCAAGATCGAGGAACTGCGGCGGATCACCTCGCCGGGCGAGCTGAACATTGCCGACGAGGTGGCGCGGCTGACGGACAAGTCCGACAAGCAGCTGAAATCGCTGTACGCGAAATTGTCGCCCTGGCAAAAAACGCTGGTGGCGCGGCATGATGAGCGGCCGAAGGCCAAACGGGTGATCGCCGCGCTGATCGATGATTTTCTGCCGCTGGCGGGGGATCGGGCGTTTGCCGATGACGGCGCGATCATCGGCGGGGTGGGGCGGTTCCGGGGCACGCCGGTGATGGCGATCGGGACCGAAAAAGGCTTTGATACGGAAACGCGGATCAAGCACAATTTTGGCATGGCCAAGCCAGAGGGCTACCGCAAGGCGCGCCGGCTGATGGAGCTGGCGGGGCGGTTCGGGCTGCCGATTTTGACGTTCGTGGACACATCCGGCGCGTTTCCGGGAATTGAGGCGGAGGCGCGGGGGCAGGCGGAGGCGATCGCGCGCGGGATTGAGGCGTGTCTGAACGCGCCGGTGCCGCTGGTGGCGACGATCATTGGCGAAGGCGGGTCCGGCGGGGCGATCGCGCTGGCGGCGGGGAATACCGTGCTGATGCTGGAGCATGCGATCTATTCGGTGATTTCGCCGGAGGGCTGCGCCTCGATCTTGTGGCGGGATGCCGCGCAGGCGCCGCTGGCGGCCGAGGCGATGCGCATTACCGCGCAGGATTTGAAAAAGCTGGGACTGATTGATGAGATTGTACCGGAGCCGATGGGCGGGGCGCACCGGGATGCCGAGGCGGCGATGACGGCGATCGGCGATGCGATTGCGCTGGCGCTGCCGCCGCTGCTGGGACTTTCGGCCGAGGCGCTGCGGGCGCGGCGGCGCGAAAAATTTCTGGCGATGGGGAAACTGGGGTTAGGCTAAAATTTGGTAGCGGCCGGTGTTGAGGCTGATCCAGGTGACGAGGCCGAGGGCAGCGCCCAGGATGCCGGTGGTGCCGTTGTAGTTGACAACCGCGGCGATGCCGAGGCCGAGGGCGAGCGCGCCGGCCAGGCGCCAGCCGGCGATGAAGGCGGCCAGGCCCAGCGCCAGAGCCGCCCAGCCAAAAGCCTGGTAGTATTGCAGGGAGAGAACGAGGGCGCGGGGGACGCAGAAGCCGGGGGCATTGGCGGCGGCGCAGATGCCGACGGTTTCGCGCGGGACGATGGCGACCTGCCGGAACGCCGCGGCGCCGCCGCCGATGAGGGCGACGAGGGCCAGGCAGACCGCGTCCGCGGCGCCGAAGTTTTGCGGCTTTGCCAAACTGTCATCTCCTTGCTCTGGCGGTTTTTGGGCCGTATTGGTGCGGCGCGCTAAAAACCGTATTTTTCGGGGACCATGACAGAGCCAGCCGCCGCCGCCAAGCCGAAGAGTTTTCAGGATATTATCTTGACGCTGCACGCGTTCTGGGCGCGGCAGGGGTGCGTGATTTTGCAGCCTTATGACGTGGAGATGGGGGCGGGGACGTTTCACCCGGCGACGACCCTTCGCGCGCTGGGGCCAAAACCGTGGCGGGCGGCTTATGTGCAGCCTTCACGCCGACCTTCCGATGGGCGGTATGGGGAGAACCCAAATAGGCTGCAGCATTATTACCAGTATCAGGTGATTATAAAACCTAGCCCGGCGGATGCGCAGGACCTTTTGCTGCAGAGTTATCGGGAGATTGGGCTGGATTTGCTGCAGCATGATTTCCGGTTTGTGGAGGATGACTGGGAAAGCCCGACACTCGGGGCGTGGGGGCTGGGGTGGGAGGTGTGGTGCGACGGGATGGAGGTGGGGCAGTTTACGTATTTTCAGCAGGTCGGGGGGATGGCGGTGGAGTTGCCGTCGTTCGAGATGACGTATGGGCTGGAGCGGCTGGCGATGTATGTGCAGGGGGTGGAGCGGGTTTATGATCTGGATTTCAACGGCGCGGGCGTGACGTATGGGGATGTGTTTCTCCGGGCGGAGAAGGAATATTCGGCTTACAATTTTGAGTTTGCGGATACCGAGATGCTGATTCGGCATTTTGCCGACGCGGAGGTGGAATGCGGGGCGCTGGTGGGGCGGGCGCTGGCGCTGCCGGCTTATGACCAGTGCATCAAGGCGAGCCATCTGTTTAATTTGTTGGATGCGCGCGGGGTGATTTCGGTGGCGGAACGGGCATCGTATATTGGGCGCGTGCGGGGGCTGGCGAAGGCTTGCGCCGAGGCTTGGGTGGCTGGGGACGTTTATGCCTGAGTTTTTTTTGGAGCTGTTTTCCGAAGAAATTCCGGCGCGGATGCAGCGTGAGGCTGGGGTGCAGTTGGAGAAAATCTGTTCCGCGGCGCTGGCGGGATTGAAAATTCAGGTTGTGGAGGTTTTTACCGGGCCGCGGCGGATTGCGCTGAAGGCGATTGTGAATGAGGCGACGGAGGCGCGGGAGATTGAGGAGCGCGGGCCGCGGGAGAGCGCGCCGGAGGCGGCTCTGGCGGGGTTTTTGGGCAAGCACAAGGCGACGCGGGCGGATGTTGTCGCGGAGGGTGGATTCTTTCTCCTGCGGCGGCGGCAGCCGGCGGTCGCGGCAGGGGACCTAATTCTTTCGATGCTGCCGGGCGCGTTGGCCAAATTTTCTTGGCCGAAGTCGATGCGGTGGGGGCAGAGCGGGGAGTTTACTTGGGTGCGGCCGCTGCGGCGGGTTGTTTGTTTGTTGGATGGTGAGGTGATTTCGTTTGCGCTGGGGCCGGTGGTGGCGGGGAATGTGACGGAAGGGCATCGGTTTTTGGCGCCGGGCGCGTTTGAGGTTGTTTCGGCGGCGGATTGGCAAGCAAAACTGCGGGAGCGGTTTGTGATTGCGGATCAGAACGAGCGGCGGGATCTGGTCGTGAGTGGGTTGGCGAAGGCGGCGGCAGAGGTGGGGCTGACGGTGGCGGAGGATGCGGGGCTGCTTGATGAGGTGACGGGTCTGGTGGAGTGGCCGGTGGCGCTGGTGGGAAAAATTGATGAGGGGTTTATGGAGTTGCCGCCGGAGGTGCGGGAGCTTTCGATGAAGGTGAACCAGCGGTATTTTGCGCTGCGGGATGCTGCAGGCAAGCCGGCGGCGCGGTTTGCGTTTGTCTCGAATATTGCGGCGGAGGATGGGAATAAGGCGATTGTGGCGGGGAATGAGCGAGTGCTGCGGGCGCGGCTCTCTGATGCGCGGCATTTTTGGGATTTGGACCTTAAAACGCCCCTGGATGAGTTGTTGCCGAAGCTGGATAAGATTGTGTTTCATGCGAAGATTGGGACGCAGGGGGAGCGTGCAGCGCGCATCGAGAGACTGGCCGGAGAAATTGCCGAAGCGCTCGCCTTGGACGGCAATGCGGCCAGGCAAGCAAAATGGGCTGGCAAACTTTGCAAGGCCGATTTAGTCACCGGAATGGTAGGAGAGTTCCCTGAGCTCCAGGGCATCATCGGTGGATACTACGCGAAAAAAAATGCTCCTTACTGGGACGGCGAGATCGTTGGTCCAGCAATACAAACACATTACCAGCCCAAGGGTCCCTCCGATCAGGTTCCAAATGGCAAGATTGCCGCCAGTGTAGCACTCGCGGATAAACTTGATACTCTTATTGAATTTTTTAGGGTCGGCGAGAAGCCGACAGGCTCGGGCGATCCTTACGCGCTCCGGCGCGCAGCTCTCGGTGTGATTCGAATCATTTTAGAGAACGATATAAGCCTTTCCTTGAGCCGCTTCCTGTCGCACGACGAAGAGTTGTTCAGCTTTATCATCGAGCGACTTCGCGTAAAGCTAAAATCTGAAGGTCAGAGACCCGATATTTTTGATGCCATCATTTCGATCCGCAGAAACGACGATTTATTGAATATCATGAAGCGAGTTGATGCCGTGACGAAGATTGTAAACAGTGATTTAGGAAGAAATGTCCTAATCGGTTATCGCCGCGCAGCGAACATCCTAAAAATAGAGGATGAAATAGACGGTCCTCATTCTGTTGAGTCAATTTCGACAAACTTTGAAACTAACGAAGAGTCCGATTTACGATATGCGTTAGATAGCATTGCTGTAGACGCGGTGGAGTCATTTAATAATGGTGATTATGATCCATTCCTGCAATATCTCTCGGGTCTCCGAAGCCCACTCGACGCTTTTTTCGAAAAGGTGACGATCAATTCGACTAATCCAGTTCTACGCCGCAGCCGCCTGGGCCAACTTGCCCTGCTAAGATCGAGAATGCACTTAATCGCCGACTTTTCTAAAATTGAAGGCTAAGGAGTTTTGCTATGACCAAGTGGGTTTATAATTTTGGCGCTGGTGTGAATGATGGTAGCGCTTCCATGCGGAATCTGCTTGGCGGCAAGGGCGCTAACCTTGCGGAAATGGCGTCGATTGATTTGCCGGTGCCGCCGGGGTTTACGATTACCACTGAGGTCTGCACGGCTTATTATGATAATGATAAGAAATATCCGGCGGAACTGGAAGCGCAGGTGGCGGAGGCGCTGGCGCGGATTGAGACGGCGGTGGACAGAAAATTTGGGGATGGAGAAAAACCTCTGCTGGTTTCCGTACGGTCGGGGGCGCGGGTTTCCATGCCGGGGATGATGGATACGGTGCTTAACCTTGGGCTGAATGATACCACCGTGCTGGGGCTGGTGAAGAATTCCGGGGACGAAAGATTTGCCTGGGATTCGTACCGGCGGTTTATTCAGATGTATGGGTCGGTCGTTTTGGGCGTGGATCATCATCGGTTTGAGGAAATTATCGAAACCGCCAAGATCGATGCGGATGTGATCGAGGATACCGCGCTCTCGCCGGCGGATTGGCAGGGGGTGGTGGAGGAATACAAGAAAATGGTGGCGGAGGAGACCGGGGCGCCGTTTCCGCAGGAACCGCAGGCGCAACTTTGGGGGGCGATTGGCGCGGTGTTCGGCTCCTGGATGAACCCGCGTGCGAATACTTATAGGCGGCTGCACGATATTCCGGCGAGCTGGGGCACGGCGGTGAATGTGCAGGCGATGGTGTTCGGCAATATGGGCGATGATTGCGCGACTGGCGTGTGTTTTACGCGCGATCCTTCGACCGGGCTGAACGAGTTTTATGGCGAGTACCTGGTGAACGCGCAGGGCGAGGACGTGGTGGCGGGGATACGCACGCCGCGGCCGCTTTCCAAAGCCTATGCGAAGCCGGGCGAGGTGAGCATGGAGGAGGCGCTGCCAGAGGCCTATGCGGAGCTGAACAAGGTCCGTGATGTTTTAGAAAAACACTACAAGGATATGCAGGACATCGAATTCACCGTGCAGCAGAACAAGCTGTACATGCTGCAGACCCGGAGCGGAAAACGCACGGCGGCGGCGTCGCTGCGGATTGCGGTGGAGATGGCGGAGAGCGGGCTGATCGACAAAAATACCGCGATCATGCGGGTGAATCCCTCGTCGCTCGATCAGCTTTTGCACCCGACGCTGGACCCCAAGGCCACACCTAAGCTTTTCGCAAAAGGGCTGCCGGCGAGTCCGGGGGCGGCTTCAGGGGCAGTTGTGTTTTCGGCGGACGAGGCGGAGTTGCGGAGCCAGAAAGGGGATTCCGTGATTCTGGTGAGGATCGAGACCAGTCCTGAAGATATTCATGGCATGCACGCCGCGCGCGGCATTCTCACCACGCGCGGCGGCATGACGAGCCATGCGGCGGTGGTGGCTCGCGGCATGGGGCGGCCCTGCGTGGCCGGCGCCGGCGGCATTAGCGTGGATTATGGCGCGCAGACCCTTGCCGCCGGCGGCGTCGTGGTGCGGGCGGGCGAGATTCTGACGCTTGACGGCGCCACCGGGGAAGTTTTCGCGGGCGCGGTGAAAATGATCGAGCCGCAGTTGTCGGGTGAATTCGGCACGCTGATGGCATGGGCGGATGCTGCGCGGCGGCTAAAGGTGCGGGCGAATGCGGAGACGCCGCTGGATGCGGATACCGCGCGCAAATTTGGCGCCGAAGGCATTGGCCTTTGCCGGACCGAGCACATGTTTTTCGACCCGGCGCGCATCGGCGCCGTGCGGCAGATGATCATGGCGAATGACGAGCGCGGCCGGCGCGCGGCGCTGGAGAAATTGTTGCCGTTTCAGCGCGAGGATTTTGTCGCGCTGTTCAAGATCATGGCAGGGCTGCCTGTAACAATCAGATTATTGGACCCGCCTCTGCATGAATTTTTGCCGCATGGCGAGGCCGAGCTGGCGGAGGTGGCGGAAGCGCTGGGCATGGATGCGCATGCGATCCATGAACGGGCGGCGGAACTTTCCGAGACGAACCCGATGCTGGGGCATCGCGGCTGCCGGCTGGGGGTGACCTATCCGGAAATTTACGAGATGCAGGCGCGCGCGATTTTTGAAGCCGCGGTCGAAGTGGGCAAAACGGAGGCCGCGCCGGTGCCAGAGATCATGATTCCGCTGGTGGGGATCAAGCGCGAGCTGGATATTACCCGGGCGCAGATTGAGCGTGTGGCGAAGGCGGTGTTTGAGGAATCGGGCACCACGATCGAGTATTCGATCGGCACGATGATCGAGCTGCCGCGGGCGGCGCTGACGGCGGATTCGATTGCCGAAGCGGCCGATTTTTTCTCCTTCGGCACCAATGATCTGACGCAGACGGTGTTTGGGCTTTCGCGCGATGACGCCGGCAAGTTTTTGCCGAGCTATGTGGACCAGGGGATTCTTCCCAAAGATCCGTTCGTTTCGATTGACGTTGAGGGCGTCGGGTTTTTGGTGCGCATCGCCGCCGAGAAAGGGCGGCGCACNNGTTGGGCTGGACTACGTTTCTTGCAGCCCGTACCGGGTACCGGTGGCGCGGCTGGCGGCGGCGCAGGCGGCGATCGAGGCCAAGACCGCCGCATGATCGAGGCGCCGTTCAAGCTGCACCGGGGGCAGGTGCGGGCGGAGTGGACCGATGAAAATCGGCATATGAACCTGGCGTATTATCTGGTGATGTTTGATGCTGCGTCTGACGCGGTGTTTGAGGTGCTGCGCATCGGGCAGGCTTACCGGCGCGCGGTGGGAAAAACGTGCTTCGCGGCGGAGACGCATCTGGTCTATGAGCAGGAGATGAATGCGGGGGATTGGGCGGAGATTGCAACGACGGTGGTGGATGTGGATGAGAAGCGGCTGCATCTGGCGCATGAGATGTATAAGGAAGGCCGGACGGGGCGGGTTTGTTTGCAGGAGATTATGTTTGTGAATGTAGATCTGGCGACGCGGCGGGCGGCGGTATGGGGGGATGAGGCGATGGAGTGGCTCACGGCGGTTAGGGACGCGCATGCGCGGGTTGAAAAACCCGCAAAAATCGGGCGGAGCATTCGGATTCAGAAGTAGCCGTTGCCGGCTTCAGACAAATTTCAAGATCAAGAACCCGCCAACAATCCCAGCGGCCACCAGGGACGTGACCAAACCCAGCCGTTTTTCGATAAACTCCCGGACGGACTCTCCAAAAATCCGCAGCAGCGTGGCCAGAAGAAAGAATCGGCCGCCGCGGGTGACGACGCTGGCGCCCATGAAAAGCGGGAAACTGAAGGCGGCCGCGCCGGCGGCGATGGTGACGATTTTATAGGGGATGGGAGTCAGGCCCTTTATCAGAATCACCCACACGCCGTATTGCGCGAATTTGGCCTGAAACCCCGCGAACGCGGCCTCGTAGTGGTAGACATGAATGATGGGCTGGGCGAGTTTGTCCAGCAGAAAAAAGCCGATGGCGTAGCCCAGGGCGCCGCCCAATACGCTGCCGCACGTGCAGATGAACGCGAACCAAAACGCCTTGCGGGGCTGGGCCAGGGCCATCGGGATCAGCAGCGCATCGGGCGGAATAGGGAAAAAACTGGCCTCGGCGAAGGCGATGGCGAACAGCCAGACCGGGGCGGCGGGGCGCTCGCTCAAGGCGATCACGGTGTTGTAGAAATTTCTCAGCATGGCGCGTGCCATGCCATGACCGGATTACAGCGGCAATGTCACGCTGGCGCGCAGTCCGCGTTCGGGCAGATTTCGGAGCAAGATGTCGCCACCGTGGGCCCGAACAATGTTGCGGGCGATGGAAAGGCCCAAGCCGGAACCGCCGGTTTCGCGGTTGCGGCTGCTCTCCAGGCGCCGAAACGGTTCGAAAACCGCCTCCGCGTCCGCGGTGGGGATGCCGGGGCCGTTGTCGTCGATGTCGATTTGCACGGTCTTGCCCAAAACCTGCAGTCTTATCCGGGCGGCGTCGCCGTATTTCAGGGCGTTGGCGACCAGGTTCGTGATGGCGCGCTTCAGGCTCAGCGGGCGCGCCATCATCGCCAGGTGTTCCGGACCGTCATAGGATAAAACCTCGGCGTATTGCGGGGCGAGGTCGCCGGCGTCGTCGAGGACCGTGTGCAACAGGCTGACCAGGTCGATGCGGGTGACGGCTTCGCTGGTGGTGACGTCGCGGCCAAAAGCCAGAGTCGCGGCGACCATGGATTCCATCTCGTCCAGGTCCGCCAGCATTTTGGTGCGCTGCTCCTCGTCCTCCATATACTCCGCCCGCAGTTTTAGCCGCGTGATCGGCGTGCGCAGGTCGTGGCCGATGGCGGTGAGCAGAAACGTGCGGTCCTCGACGAAACGGCGGATGCGCGAGGCCATGGTGTTGAACGCCACCGCCGCGGTGGCGATTTCGATCGGGCCGGTCTCCGGCAGGTCGGGCGCGTTGGCGACGTCGCGGCCCAGGCGCTCGGCCGCCAGGGCCAGCGTTCTCACCGGGATCATCAATTGGCGCACGGCCCAGAAAATCAGCGCCGCCCCCAGCACCGTCATCACGATGAAGGCGGTGCCGAATTCCGGCGAGCGCCACGGTTCCGGCGCCACGATGGGCGAGGTGATGGTGAGCCAGATCTGCGCCGGCGGCCGCAGGTCGTTGAACAGGCGCGGCAAGGGCGGCGGCAGCGCCGGCTCGTCGCCGTCATCGGCGCCGCCATCCGGCGGCAGGTTGCGAAAGCGTGGCAAAAAGCTGCCGTTCGGCATGCCGAAACTCACCACATAGCGCGGCGGGTTGAGCGCGGCGCGCACTTCCAGCCCGCTCGGGTGCAGGTTCTCCGGAATGCCGTAGGAGACGATGCTGGCGCGGATCATCTGCCGCGCCGCCAGCGGCAGTTGCACGGTGTCGCCCTGGCTGGGCGGATGATCATTCAGGCTGACCTGGTCGCCGGCCGGCACGGGCTCGCTCGCCAGCATCGCCGCCCAGTTGGCCTGCGGCGCCGCGGCGATGTGGCGGTAGATGATGACGTCGTGCGTGGCGATTTCGCGCTGCTGCTCGATGCGGGCGAGCTTGATTTCGTCGAGCGTGTGGATGCCCAGGCCGAGCAGTTGCACGAAGGCGAAGCCGACCAGCAGGAACAGGGCAGTGCGGCCGGCTAGGCTGCGCGGGAGGATAGACAAGCGCATGAAGAAAGCAGTTACTTTTTTTGAAAAAAAAGTAACCAAAAAANNTTGACGTCGCGGCCCAGCGCCTCCGCGGCCGCGGCCAGGGTGCGCACGGGCGCGGTGAGGCGGCGGACGGCCCACAGCGTGAGCAGCGCGGCGGCCGCGGTCATCAGCACGAAGGCGATCAGGAAGGTCTCGGAATGCCACGGGCGCAGCGGGGTGACTTCCGTGTCCATCGCCAGCCAGGTGCCGTCCGGCAGGCGCATCTGCACCAGCATGCGGCCGGGCCCGTCGCCGAACAGCATCACCTCGCGCGGGCGCAGCAGGCCGGGCAGCGGGACGACGTTGAGGTTGGCGCGGAACAGGCGCTGGGCCGGCGGGGGCAGCGGATCGACGTCCGGCTGGGGCGGGGTGGTGCTGAGCGTGGCGGTCAGGCCCTTCGGCAGCTCCATGTCGTGGAGGGCGGCCTCGCGCTGGGGCGGGGGCGTCATGACAACGCTGCGGTAGACGCCCATCACCCGCGCCGCGAGGTCACGGGCCTGGCCGATGCGCTGCAGGTCGATGCGGTCGAGCGCGTGGATGGTCAGGCCCGCGACCTGCACGACGGCAAGACTGGCGAGCAGCACCAGCGCGGTGCGGGCCGCGAGGCTGCGCGGCCAGAACCGGAATGTCATGCGCGTTCGACGGTGGCGGCCAGCACGTAGCCGCCCCCGCGCACGGTCTTGATCAGCTGGGCGTTGCGCCCGTCATCCTCCAGCTTGCGGCGCAGGCGGGAGACCGCGACGTCGATGGCACGGTCGAACGGGCCGGCCTGACGGCCGCGCAGCAGGTCCAGCAGCATGTCGCGCGTCAGCACGCGATTCGGACGGTCCAGAAGTGCTACCAAAAGTTCGTATTCGCCGCCGGTGATGGCGACTTCCACGCCGGTCGGGTCCAGCAGGCGGCGGCGCGCGGTTTCCAGCAGCCAGCCGGAGAATTTGTAGCTTTTGGCGGTGCTTTCGCTGGCGCGGTCCTCGCTCTCGCCGGTACGGCGCAGCACGGCGCGGATACGGGCCAAAAGCTCGCGCGGGTTGAAGGGTTTGGTGACGTAGTCGTCGGCGCCGAGCTCCAGGCCGATGATGCGGTCGGTCTCCTCGGCCATGGCGGTCAGCATGATGATGGGCACGCGGCTTTCGGTGCGCAGCCAGCGGGCGAGCTCCAGGCCGCCTTCGCCGGGCAGCATCAGGTCCAGCACCACCAGCTGGAAGTGGCCGTTCATGAAGGCGCGGCGGGCTTCCTTGCCGTCGCGCGCGGCGGTGACGCGCAGCTTCTGGCGCTCCAGGAATTTCGCCAGCAGGTCACGGATTTCGCGGTCGTCATCGACCACCAGTATGTGCGGTATTGTCTCCATGGCTGTTACAATACTCGGCTGTTACACAAAATGGCAGCGGTATTTACACTTGGTTGCAATTTGTCCGTGCAGCGCAATGTCGGTGCTGGGGTTCGCCGGCACCTATGTGACAAGTTGCGAAAGCCGGAATTTTAATGGTTTCACGCCTCTCGCCACGCATTATTTGTGGTATCGTGGGGCGCGCCAGCCGGCGCGCCGTGCATAACGCAGCTTCAACAAGGGAGACCAAAATGGCCGAAATCAAACTCAAGGCAGCGGATGGCAGCGGAGAATTTTCCGCCTACGTCGTGGCACCGGCGAAGCAGGATGCCGGCGCGGTGGTGGTGATCCAGGAAATTTTCGGCGTGAATGATTCGCTGAAAGAAACCTGCCAGGACATCGCGGATATGGGCTTTTTTGCGATCGCGCCGGACCTGTTCTGGCGGCAGGAGCCGGGCGTCAACCTCTCCGACAAGACCAAGGCGGAATGGGACAAGGCGTTTGCCCTGATGAACGGGTTTGACCAGGACAAGGGCGTGGAGGATTTGAAGACCACGCTGGAAGCCGCGCGCGATTATCCCGGCGCCAACGGCAAGGTGGGCACCATCGGCTTCTGCCTCGGCGGCCGGCTGGCGGTGATGATGGCGACGCGCTCCGACGCCGACGTGAACGTGTCCTATTACGGCGTGATGCTGGATAAGCTGGTGCCGGAATTCGAAAATATTTCCGCGCCGCTGATGCTGCATATCGCGGAGAAGGATGAATTCGCGTCGGCGGACGTTATCGAGGCGGTGCTGGATGGCGTGGAGGACAACGACTACGTGGACGCGTTCGTGTACCCGGACGTGCAGCACGCCTTCGCCCGCGTCGGCGGCGTGCATTTCGACAAGCGGGCGGCGGTGATCGCGAACGGGCGGACGGCGGAGATTCTTGCGGATATTCTGGATTAAGGAAGGAAGAAAGAACTTCTTTTTTAAAAAAAAGGCGCCCCGCCCGGGGAAGCAAAAACTTTTGGTAATTTGGGTCTGTGCTGGTTTCAACACCGCCGTCCAAATTAATAAGAGTTTTTTTGCTTCTTTTTTTGCAAAAAAAGAAGTTCTTGCTTTCTAGACGCGCCCTCATCGCCTCGGCGGCCCTCGCCGTCGCGATGCCGGCGTCGGCGGCCGGCGCGTATGTGGACGCGATCCGCGCGGCGATGGCCGCGTTGCCGGCCGGGCCGGTATTGCTGCACAGCTTTGTCGTCGGTCCGGGGCAGGATGATTTCGACCGCACCCAGGCCAACGCGGCCTACGTGTATGACAACGCGCTGGCCGGGCTGGCGCTGCTGGCCGCCGGGGATCGCCAGGGTGCGGCGCGAATCGGCCAGGCGCTGGAAATCGCGCAGTTGCATGACCGGTTTTATCGCGATGGGCGGCTGCGCAACGCCTACCAGGCCGGAGCGATGTCATCGCCGGCGAAGCTGCCGGGCTGGTGGGATGCGGGCGCCAAGCAGTGGCGGGAGGACCCGTACCAGGCCGGCTCGCAAACCGGGCCGGTGGCGTGGGCCATGCTGCTATGGGCGGCGCTGGGGCAAAACGGCGCGGCGAACCGGGCCGGGGATTGGCTGAACGGCCAGTTACGCGCGCCAAACGGCTATTTTGGCGGGTTTTATGGCTTCGAGCCGCAGCCGCTGAAACTGACGTGGCAAAGCACGGAGCAAAACACCGATCTGTTCGCGGCGTTCGGCGGGCTCGGCCGCGCCGCGGATGCCGGCCATGCGAAGAGCTTCGTGTCGGGGATGTTTGACCCGGATTTTGGCACCTATATCGCGGGCCTGGCGCCGGATGGGTCGAAAAACCGGCTCTTGGCGGCCGATGCCGGGACCTGGCCCTATCTGGCGGGCATCGGCTCGGCGGCCTCCGCCCAGGCGGCTGTCGCCAAGCTCCGGCGCGGCGCGGGTATTGGGTTTTCGCAAGCGAGCGGCGGTGTTTGGCTGGAAGGAACGGCGTTCGCCGCGCTGGCGCTGGAAAAGACCGGCGACCGGCTGGCCGGGGTTTTTGCGGCGACGGTCGCGGCCAACGTGGCGCCGTGCGGGTTGGTTTACGCCAGCGCGGATCAGCTTCTATCGACCGGCCTGACCGTCGGGCCCTCCCTGCAGCCCGGCGTGGCGCCCGAAAAATTCAATTATTACCGCCGCCCGGCGCTGGCCCCGACGGCCTGGGCGGCGCTGGCGGCGCTGGTCGCGAATCCGCTGCGGCGGTAGCTTGCCAAACATGACAATGGCGCGTTGAAAGACCCGCATGCTGCCGCCCGCCGATGAGCTTTTAGCGCCCGAGAGCGCCGCCCGCCTGGCGCGGGAACGGCCGGACTGGCGCCATCCCGGCTGGGCGGTGTTCGACGCGGCGTGGTATCTGGCGCGCTATCCGGAAGCGGAGGTGTATTGCCAGGGCGATGTGGGCGCGGCACTCGGTTATTACCTGGAACTCGGCGTGCAGCTCGGACATTCGCCCAGCCCGCTGTTTGATGAAGCGTTCTATCTCGCGGAAAATCCGGATGTCGCGGAGCTGGTGAAGATCGGAAAATATCGTTCCGGGTTCGATCATTATTGCCAGCACGGCCACCGTCTGCTCGCGCCGCACTGGCTGTTTGATGACGGATTCTACGCCCGCATTCACGACGACATGTCGCTGGAGAATCTGGACCAGCACAATTTTCACGGCCGCTATGATCATTATCTGCGCGCCGGGCAGTATGAGCACCGCGCCGGCCACTACATATTTGACGCGGCGTTCTACCGGCTGCGCGCGATCGAGGCCGGCATGGCCGCCGGGCTCGACGAGCGCGGGCCCTACGCGCATTTTCTGTACAGCCTGCGGCCCGCCGGGATGGAGCCGCGGCCTTCGATCTATTTCGAGCCGAACTGGTATCTGGAGCACGCGCAAGGCTCGAAATCGGCCATCGCGCGGCAGGATTTTGGTTCGGCTCTGGAACATTATCTGCGCAACGCCACGCCGGAACTGTTCGACCCGGTGCCGCAGTTTTCCGAAGCCTATTACCGCGCGGCGTACCGCGACGTGGCGCACGCCATCGAGGTTGGCACCTACCGCAATGGCTATCAGCACTTTATCCAGTTCGGCGCTTACGAGCTGCGTTCGCCGCGGCCGGAGATCGATCTGGTGTATTACCGCGACGCCAATGACCGCGTTCGCGATGATCTGCGCGCCGGCGTGGTGCGCGATGCGTTCGCGCATCTGCGGCTGATCGGGCTGCCGCAGGGGCTCGCGCACGCGGCGCCGGGTGCCGTGCCGCTGACGACCGAGCCGTTGGCGAAGGAGCTTTTCATCCGCCGGGCGCGCGACGGCCTGGCGTTTCTGGCGCGCCGAAAAATCGACTTTTCGACGGCGGCGCCGGAGGTCTCGGTGCTGATGGTGCTGTTTAATCAGTTCGAACTGACGATGCAGGCGCTCGCCTCATTGCGCGACAATTTCGCAGGCGGCATCGAGCTGATTTTGATCGACAATGCGTCGTCCGACGACACGCGGCACATCGGCGACTACGTCCTCGGCGCCAAAATCCTCAGGCTGGCCGAGAATGCCGGGTTTTTGCGGGCCGCCAATCAGGGCTTGAGTCTTGCCACCGCCGCTGCCCTGCTCTTTTTGAACAACGATGTGCTGCTGCATCATGGCGCGCTTGGCGCCGCGCTGGCGCGGCTTGGGCGGGACGATAAAATCGGCGCCGTATGCGGCAAAATCATCCGCACGCATGGCGCGCTGCAGGAAGCCGGCTCCATCATCTGGCGCGATGGCTCGACCGCCGGCTATCTGCGCGACGCGCCGGCACTTTCGCCCGGCGCCAATTTCGTGCGGGATGTCGATTACGGTTCCGCGGTATTTCTGCTGTGCCGGACGGCGCTGGTGCAGAAACTCGGCGGCTTCGACGCCGATTTCGCGCCGGCCTATTATGAGGATTCCGATCTTTGCGTGCGGCTGCAGGAAGCAGGCTATCGCATCGTGTACGATCCGGCGGTCGCGGTCACGCATCTCGAACACGGCAGCGCCGAAAATTCCGAGTCGGCGCTCGCCATGATGCGGCGCGCGCAAAAGGTTTTTCAGCGCAAGCATAAGGAGTTTTTGCAAAACAAGCTCGATCCGGACGTAGAACATCCGGTCTTTGCCCGCGCGGCGGGCGAGCCCGCGCGAAAAGTGCTGTTCATCGAGGACACGGTGCCGTTACGCCAGCTTGGCTCCGGCTTTGTGCGCGCCAATGATATCGTCTGCGCCATCGTGAAGGCCGGGTTCGAGGTGAGCGTCCTGCCCATCAATGGCGCGCCGTACAGCATCCAGAGCCTGCTCGGCGGACTGCCGGAAACGGTGGAAATTCTGCACGACCTTTCAATCGACCTGCTGGAGAATTTTCTGCACGAAAGGCGGGGTTTTTACGATCTGATCTGGATCTCCAGGACGCATAATCTGGCCCGCGTGCGGCCAAAATTTGAAGCCGCCGGCGTGTTCGCGGATCGCGTGCCGATCGTGCTCGACACCGAGGCCGTGGTCACGGTGCGCGACGCCGCGTTTGCCATCATCAAAGGCGGCGCGCACAAGAATTTCAATTTCGACGCGGCTTTGCAGGCTGAGTTCGCCGGCACCGAAATCTGCCGGCACGTCACCGCGGTCAGCGCGCTCGAGGTCGATCTATTGAACTCTCTCGGCCTGCGCTCGGTCTCGATGATCGGGACCAAGCGCCTCCCGCGGCTGACGGAAGCGAGCTTTGAAAGCCGCGACGGGCTGTTGTTTGTCGCCAGCATTCACCAGGCGGACAGCCCCAACCTGGATTCCCTGAACTGGTACGCCGAGGAGATTTTGCCGGCTCTCGCGCGCGAAATGGAGCAGCCGCCGGTGTTGAATTTTTGCGGCTACGTCGCGCCGCATATCGACCTTTCGGCGTTCGGCGGCGAACCGCGGATCAAAATCCACGGTCCGGCCGCGGACCTGACGCCATTCTACGCGAGCAACCGGCTGTTCATCGCGCCGACACGATTTGCCGCCGGCACACCCTACAAGATTTACGAAGCGGCAGGCTACGGTTTGCCCTGCGTGACGAGCGATCTGCTGGCCCGGCAGCTCGGCTGGACGCCCGGCGTCGAGCTTCTGATGGCGCCGGTGTACGACGCGCGCCGCTTCGCCGCGCAAATCGCGCTGCTGTACCGCACCGCGTCGCTTTGGATGAAAATCCGGCAGCAGGCGGCGGCGCGTCTGGCGGCGGAGAATTCGGCGGCGCAGTTTGAGGAATCGGTGACGAGGGTGCTTGAAGGTGTTTTGGGTGGAAGCAAGAAAGAACTGCTTTTTTTGAAAAAAAAGCAGCAAAAAAACTTTTGATTCCCCCGGCCTTTGAGCGGCCATAGTATGGCCGCTCACACGCCGTGGTTAGCAGAAATTTTTACTGCGCCACGACACTCCGCCCCGGAATCCGATGCCGGTACGCCAGCGCCTCAGCGATATGCGATCGCTGCACGATTTCAACGCCGGCCAGATCCGCGATGGTGCGGCCGACGCGCAACGTGCGGGTAAAGCCTCTGGCGGAAAGCCGAAGTTTCGTGGTCGCCATTTCGGCGAAAGCCCTCGCGTCGGGACTTAGAATAATCGCGTCCGCCAGCGCCTCCGCGTTGGTGGCGGCGCCGTCTTCACCGAACCGGTCGCGCTGGCGTTGCCGCGCCGCCGCCACGCGCGCGGCGACGATGGTGCTGGCCTCGCCCTGCGGGGCGCGTGAAAGTTCGGCGGGGGTGACCGGGGAGATTTCGATGATCAGGTCGATCCGGTCCAGCAGCGGGCCGCTGATTTTGGTCTGATAATCCTCGCCGCAGCGCGGCGCGCGGCCGCATTCGCGGCTGGCATCGCCCAGATACCCGCATCGGCACGGGTTCATCGCGGCGACCAGTTGGAAGCGCGCGGGATAGGTGATGTGGGCGGCGGCGCGGGCCACGGTCGTCTGGCCCGATTCCAGCGGCTGGCGCAGGGACTCCAGCGTGGCGCGCGGGAATTCGGGCAACTCGTCCATGAACAGCACGCCGCGATGGGCGAGCGAAACCTCGCCCGGCTTGGCGCGGTTGCCGCCGCCGGACATCGCCGCCATGCTGGCGGAATGGTGCGGCTCGCGGAACGGCGGGCGCGTGACGAGGCGGCCTTCCTCCAGCAATCCCGCCACGGAATGGACCATGCTGACCTCCAGCGCCTCGCGCGGCAGCAGGTCGGGTAGAATGCCCGGCAGGCGGGAGGCGAGCATCGATTTGCCGCCGCCCGGCGGGCCGATCATCAGCAGGTTGTGGCCACCCGCGGCGGCAATTTCCAGCGTCCGGCGCGCGGTCTCCATGCCGCGCACGTCGGCCAGGTCCAGTGTCCTGGAGCCGCCCCCGAGCATCCCGGCCGGCGGCGCGGCGATCACCTGGGTGCCGCGGAAATGGTTGATCAACGCCAAAAGGTCGGCCGCGGCCAGAACCGTGATTTCGCCGGCCCAGCCGGCCTCCCGCCCCTGGGATTCGGGGCAGATGAGGCCAAGATGACGGCCGCCGGCGGCGATCGCGGCGGGCAGCACCCCGGCGACGGCGTTGATCCGCCCGTCGAGCGAGAGCTCGCCGAGCGCCGCGAATTGGGCGATCTCCTCGATGGGTATCACGTCCATCGCCGCCAGCACGGCGAGCGCGACCGGCAGGTCGAAATGGCTGCCTTCCTTCAGCATGTCCGCCGGCGCCAGGTTGACCAGCACGCGCTTGGGCGGCATCGCCAGGCCCATGGAGGTGAGGGCGGCCCGCACCCGCTCCCGCGCTTCGGCGACCGCCTTGTCCGGCAAGCCGACCATGAGAAAATTCGGCAAGCCGCTGGAGATCTGGACCTGGACCTCGACCGCCTGCGCGTCGATGCCAGCGAACGCAAAGCTTTGCACGCGCGCGATGCTCATGGACCAGACTCCCGCATAGGTTGCAGCCTACGGAGCGGATTAGCAACTGTCCATTGAATTGTTACGGAACGCCGGCGGTACTTTTTTCAAAAAAAGCGCGCCTCTTCGGCCGCATTTCTGACCACAACATTAAGTTTAGTTAAAGCGTCTCTGTATTGCAACGTTGTGTTGTAATTTTGATACACCGCCGCCCAAAACATTAACGCCCCCTCCTTCACGAGCGTCCGCGACGCCAGATGCGCTCTGGTCACAGAACCTGAAAACACAAACCCAGTTAGCCGGCACTATGAAGGAGCCTTTTATGAATCTACGTACCACCCTGCTCGCCGCGACCGTGCTCGCGGCGCCCGCCCTCCTGGCGCACACCGCCGCCGCCCAGCCGGTCACCGGCCCCTATGTCTCGCTCGGCGGCGGCTACACCACCGAGGACCAGCAAAAAGCCAAAAACATCTACATCAACGGCGTCGAGCAGCCCTACGAAGCCCGCATCGGCATCAAGAACGGGTTTACCGGCAACGGCGCCATCGGCTACGGCTTCGGCAACGGCTTCCGCGTGGAAATCGAGGGCGACTACCTCGGCAACCGGTTCGACGAACTGAAGGCCAGCGGCACCGACCAGCCGGCGCACGGCACCCAGCAGCAATACGGCGCCTTCGCCAACGCGCTGTACGATTTCGACCTCGGCCTGCCCTACCTCTTCCCGTATGTCGGCGGCGGCGTCGGCTGGCAGTATGACGCTTTCGACACCGTCACCACCGGTTCCGGCATCTTCATCAACAAGACCAAGGGCGCGCTCGCCTATCAGGGCATCGCCGGCGTCGCCGTACCCGTCCCAATGGTCCCCGGCCTGTCCCTGACCGCCGATTACCGCTTCATCGGCCTGGCCAGCTCGCGCAAATACGACGGCTCCACCATCGTCGGCGCCACCGCCGTGCCGTTCCAGTTCAAGGCGGAGCACGAATACAACAACGTGTTCGAAGGCGGGCTGCGCTACGTGCTGTTCCAGCCGGCCCCGATGGCGCCGGCCCCCACCCCGGCGCCGACGCCCATGGCCGCCCCGGCGCCGGCCCCCGCCAAAACCTACCTGGTGTTCTTCGACTGGGATAAATACAACCTCACCCCGCGCGCGACCGAAATCATCGCGCAGGCCGCGTCCGACAGCAAAACCCAGAGCACGACCACCATCGACGTCTCCGGCTACACCGACACCTCCGGCACGCCGGACTACAACCAGGGCCTCTCCGAGCGCCGCGCCAAATCGGTGGCGTCGCAACTGGTCGCCGACGGCGTGTCGGAATCCGAAATCACCATCCACGCCTACGGCGAAACCCACCTCCTGGTCCCCACCGGCCCGGGCGTGCGCGAGCCGCAGAACCGCCGCGTGGAAATCGTCCTGCAGTAACCCACACAAAAGCCCGGCGAGAAATCGCCGGGCTTTTTTGCGTAAGCGAGAAAGCAGCGCTTTTTTGAAAAAAAGCGCGCAAAAAATTTTCTATTCCCCCGGGTTTGGAGCCGCCGAAGTTTGGCCACTCACAGGTCGCGGGGACACGCCATCTTCACGCGTCCCATGGGTTCACGATCTTCACACCCAGCGCCGCAAAATCCGAAACGTCGCGCGTGACCACGCTCATGCCATGCACCAGCGCCGTCGCGGCGATCACCGCGTCGCGCTCGCTCCGCGGATCCGGTACGTGCAACTTGGCGCAGCGCAGCGCCACGCGCCCATCAACCGCCAGCTCGCGTCCGGAAAATTCCGGCAACACACGCTTCTCCATCCACGTCCTCATTCGCGCGCCTTGACGTTGATCCCGCCGTTCCATGCGCAGAATGCCGATTTCAATTTCCAGCAAAGTTATGACGGACACAAAACAAGACCAGATGTTCACAGCCGCGAACCAGCCAATCACGTTGCGGTCCGCCTTGCCGTCGCCCGCCTTTCGCATCTCTGAAATGACGTTGGTGTCCAGCAGATACATCAAAACTCGACTTGCCTAAGGCCGATCTCGCACTTCGCTAAGTCGAATTCGATGTCCGAAAGCCCAGGCATCGACAATGCGTCAACCACGCTTTTGTGCCCGCCGGTCAGCCGCTCATACGCTTCGATGCTCAGCAGCACATGCGCCGGCTTGCCTCGGTCCGTGATGAAAACGGGGCCATCCGCAGCCGCCTTCTTCGCCCGGCTGGTATCCTGGTTAAACTCACGGCTTGAAAGCGTGGTGATGGACATTCTGAAAGGAAATGTAGTAATGTGACTACAATTAGTCAAGCGTCAGCTGCGGGCTAAACCAGCAGCAAATCCCGCAGCCGCTCCCGCTTCCCCTCATCCAGCCCGGCCGCGTCCAAATACGCCTCGACGCCGCCAAAGCCCTTATCAATCTCCGCAAACGCCGCCTCAAGAAATTCCCGCCGCGCGTCCACCATCGGCACCGCGGACTTAGGATCGATCGTCTGCCCAAAACTCCGCGCCGCCCACGCCGCCATCGCTTTGGCTTCGCGCTCCACCGGAAAATATTTCACGGTCGTCAGGTAATCCTCCACCACATCCTCATGCGAAACCCCCAGCGCCGAGAGCAGCATCGCGATGATGAACCCGGTCCGGTCCTTGCCCGCATGGCAATGGATCAGCACCGGCAGCGCATCGCCGGCCAGCAGCGTGTCAAACAGCGGCGCCAGGCTTTCCAGATACGCGCGCGGCTTGCGCCGGTACAACGCCTGCATCGCCAGTTCGGCGCCAGCCCCGCCGGGATGCCGCGCGATCAACTCAAACAACTTGTGCGGCCCGGCGTCTTGGCTCCCGCGATCCGGCAAATCCAGCCGCGCCGGCACGTGCGAATCCGGCCAGCGCGACACAAACTCCGCCTGCTCGCGCTCGGTCCGCAGATCGCACACCAGGCGGATGTTCAGCGACTCGATCACTTGCAGATCTTCCGCATCCAGCCTGGATAATTCGCCGGAACGGTAGATCGTGTTGGCCCGCACCAGCCGCCCGCCATCGCCCTTGTAGGATTGCACGGCGCGGAAATTCCGCGCCCCCTTCAGCAGCGTGGCCTCCTCCGCGCTCAGATTCATTGCTGCGCGACGGTGGACGCCGAGGTCACCTTCTTCTTGTGATAATGGTGATACGTTACCACCGCCGGCGCCGGCATCGTCACCGGCCCTTCCGGCGTGTTATCCGTCACAAACGTTTCCAGCGCATCCGGCGTGCCCAGGGCCATCACCGTCTTGAACTCCGCCTCGTTGTTCAGGCAAAACACGCCGCCCTGGCCGATGCCGCCCATCGTCTGGTTGTTCGCCAGCAGCGTCACGAACGCATCCTCCTTCGTCTGCCCGGCATAACGCCCGCCGATCCGGCGGAAATACGCATCGATCACGTGCTGATCGTCGAGCACGAGCGGATGATACATGTTCATGAAAGCATCATATTCATCCTGCTGCCCGCAGGACAGCGCGCCCACCATCAGCGCGGATTTCAGCCCGATCACGTTGAACGCCTGCTGCAATGCCTGCCTCTGCTCAAGCGTCATGCGCACATAGCGCGGCGCCGGCGGCACATCCACCAGCGTCGGGTAGGTGTGCCCCACCGGTGCTGGCGGCAATTCCACCACCGGCGGCGGCGGCGGCGGCTTGGCGCAGCCCGCCAGGGCGGCCAGCCCGGCAACCACAACAGCCACGGCGGCAAAATGTCTTGAATGCAAGGTCACACCCTCTAATAACGCAACTCTACCCATCGCTGCCTCCATACCGGGAATTCGACACGACGCCAACCCGGTACAAAATCGCGGAACTCGTTAAAAATAAAGTAAAAATGACAAGGAAGAAAAGTGGCGCTTTTTAAAAAAAGCGCTGCTTGCTTTTNNAAAAACTTTTGCGACTGCGGGCGCGGGCACCGGGAGTGCCGTTAATCGCCGCCAGCGGCGGCGATTAACGGCACTCGTCGCGCCAAGGCCCGCAGTTCATAAAAATTTTTTGCGCGCTTTTTTTTAAAAAAGCGCTGCTTGCTTTTTCTTCATACCGTCGCGACCCTGAGCGCATTCGTCGTCCCCGCCTGCCCGAACGGCACGCCGGCCACGACCACAATTTCGTCGCCCTTTTTCGCGAACCCTTCCAGCCTGGCCATTTTGACGGCGTTGGCCGTGGCTTCGGTCATCGAGTGCACTTCCTCGGTCACCGACGCGTGCACGCCCCATACGGCCGCCATTCGCCGCGCCACCGTCAGGCTGGTGGTCAGCCCGATCACCGGGCAATCCGGTTTTTCGCGCGCCACGCGCAGCGCGGTGGAACCGGAAGCGGTGAAGGCGACGATGGCCTGCGCGCCGATGGTGTGCGCGACCTGCACGGCGGCGGCGGCGATGGCGTCGGCGGAGGATTTTTCGGGTGCGGGGCGTTTCGCGTCGATGCCGGTGCGCCAATCGGAATCGCGCTCCACGCGGGCGATGATGCGGTCCATCATGTTCACCGCCTCGCGCGGGTATTGGCCGGCGGCGGATTCGGCCGAGAGCATCACCGCATCGGCGCCGTCGAACACCGCCGCGGCGACGTCGGAGGCCTCCGCCCTCGTGGGCGCGGGGGACGTGATCATGGATTCGAGCATTTGCGTGGCCACCACCACCGGCATGCCGCGCATCTGGGCGGCGCGAATGATGCGTTTTTGCGCGATGGGGACGTCTTCTGGCGGCAATTCGACGCCGAGGTCGCCGCGGGCGACCATCACCGCATCGGAAAGGGCGAGGATTTCATTCAGGTTATCCAGAGCCTGCGGTTTTTCGAGTTTGGTCATCACCAGCGCGCGGCGAGCGGCGATTTGTTTCGCCTGCGCCACATCTTCCGGCCGCTGCACGAAGGACAGGCCGATATAATCGATCCCGAGCGGCAGCACGAAGTCGAGGTCGGACAGATCTTTTTTGGTCAGCGCTGGGATGGGCAGCACGACGTCCGGGATGTTCACGCCCTTGCGGTCGGAGAGCACGCCGCCATTCATGATCTCGGTGAGCAGATGGTCATCGCGCTTGCGCGTGACGCGCAGCCGGAGTTTGCCGTCATCCAGCAGCAAGGTGGCGCCGATTTCGGCGGCGGCGAAAATTTCCGGGTGCGGCAGGCAGACGCGGCGGGTATCGCCGGGTGCGGGGTTCATATCCAGGGTAAAGTTCTGGCCGGCCTGCAGCTGCACGCGCCCGGACTGGAACTGTCCGACCCGCAGTTTCGGCCCCTGCACGTCCGCCAGAATGCCGATGGGACGGCCGAATTTTTTCTCGACCGCGCGGATCATTTCGACGCTTTTGGCATGGTTTTCGTGGCTGCCGTGGGAGAAGTTGAGCCGGAAAACGTCGGCGCCGGTCTGGAACAGGGCGGCCAGCATTTCGGGCGTGGAACTCGCCGGGCCGATTGTGGCGATGATTTTCGTCCGGCGGTGCCGCCGCAGCCGTTCAGTCATGTTTTAAAAAACTCATTCTACGAAAATGGCGCGGAAATCGTTCACGTTCGTCAGGGTCGGTCCGGTGATCATCAGATCGCCGAGGGCGGCGAACAGGCTGTAGCTGTCATGGCGCCGCAGGGTTTGCTCGGGATTAAATTTCTGGTCGCGCGCGCGCAAAAGCGTGTCGGGCGTGATGATGGCGCCGGCGGCGTCTTCGGTGCCGTCGATGCCGTCGGTATCGCCGGCGATGGCGAAAATGTTTTTGGCGCCGCCCAGGGCGATGGCCAGGCTCAGCAAAAACTCGGTGTTGCGGCCGCCGCGTCCGGGTTTCTGGTCGCCGATCGTCACGCCGGTTTCGCCGCCGGAGAGCAGCACGACCGGGCTTTTGGCGGCCAGCGCCCGGGCCGCCATCTCGCGGCCCAACGCCGCCGATTCGCCCTGCAGCGCATCCCCCAGGATCTCAGCTTTTACGCCGCGTTCGCGGGCAAAATTCGCCGCGGCGTCCAATGCCATCGCCGGTGTCGCGATCAGCCTGAAATCGGCGCCGGCGTAAAAAGTCGGGCCGGAGCCGATCAGGGCGGGATCGTCGCCTGGGATGTCGCTGATCGCCAGCGTGACCAGTTTGGCGGGGGCGCAGGCGGCGGCGAGCTTGCCGCCTTTGATGCCGGAGACGGCTTTGCGGATCCGGTTCATCGCCGCGATCGGCGCGCCGGATTCCAGCAGCGCCTTGTTGAGTATTTGTTTGTCCTCCAGCGTCAGCCCCGCCGCCGGCAGGACCGCCAGCGCCGAGGCGCCGCCGGAGATCAGCGCGATCACCTGATCTTTTGCCGTCAGTCCCGCCACCGCGGCGAGCAGCGCGCGGGCGCCCAAGACGCTGTTTTCGTCCGGCACCGGGTGCGCGGCCTGCAACACCCGGATTTTTTTGGTGGGCATCGAATGGCCATAACGCGTGACGACCACGCCCTCGTATGCGGCGTCGCCCCAGGCGGCCTCGAGCGCCGCGGCCATGGCGGCGGCGGCTTTGCCGGCGCCGATGACGATGTTTTTGCCGGCACTTGGCGGCGGCAAATGCCGGGCCAGGACCGCCGCCGGATCAGCCGCCGCGATGGCCGCGCGGAATAGGCCGCGCAAAAAATCCGGCGTATCATCCTCCATGCCGGCACTATGCCCAAACCGAAGGAGTTTTGCCATGTCCACGACCGAACTTGATCCCGCCACACGGGAAAAACTCGAAGCCGCCGCGTTCCGCAGCCTGCTCGCGCATCTGCGCGAGCGCACGGATGTGCAGAATATCGATTTGATGAATCTGGCGGGGTTTTGCCGCAATTGCCTGTCGCGCTGGTATCGCGAGGCCGCGGAAGCCGACGGCATTGCGCTGCCTGACGCGGAGGCCCGAAAAATTGTTTATGGGATGCCGTACAAGGAATGGCAGGAAAAATACCAGAAATAGCGGCATTGACCGGGCCAAGCCAGAAGTTCTATCCCGGTCGGCCCAAGCAGGAGAGATTTTTACGATGGCGCTGGACGCAACCACCGAAAAACCAACCAATATCGCCGGCGAAAGGCTGCGCAGCATCGTCGATCGGATCGAGCGGCTGGAGGAGGAGCGCAAGGCGCTGGGTTCGGACATCAAGGATATCTATTCGGAGGCGAAGTCGGCCGGGTTTGACATCAAAGTGCTGCGGCAACTGATCCGGCTGCGCAAGCAGGAGCCGGCGGAGATTGCGGAGCAGGAGACGCTGCTGGACGTCTATCGGCGGGCGATCGGGATGTAGGTCAGTGATGCTGTCAATTGTGCGTTGACGCACAATGGCCAGCATTGTTGTCATAACTAACCTAATGTTAGGCTAGATTTCGGCTCCAACGAGTTGTTTTTCAAAGAACAGGCTGGTCACGATCGAAGCCGGCGGCATTGAGGCGTAGGGTTCAAAGGCGGGGCAGGGGACAAAGCCTTCGCGCTGGTAGAATTTCAACGCGGCGGGTTGGTTGATGCCGGTTTCCAGGCGCAGCAGCGATAGGCCAGCGGCGCGGGCGGAGGCGGTAAGCCGCGCCATCAGCGCCTGCGCGGCGCCGCGGCCGCGCCAGGCGGGGCGGACATACATGCGCTTGACCTCGCCAAAATTCGGGTAAAGCGCGATGCCGGCGCAGCCGATGGCTTCGCCCTCGGCCGAGGCTGTGAAGAATTCGATGCCCGGCTTGAAAATGGCATCCAGCGAAATGCCGTGGCGCTGCTCCGGCGTGTAGCCGCCGGCCAGAAATTCATCGAGTTCGGCGATCAGGGATTTGATGGCGCTGGTGGGCGCCGTGGCGCGGGTGACGGCGAAAGGCATGTCGGTCAGCTCGGCGCCAGGCTCGTTCAGAAGGATGGCGATGATCGCGGACGAATCTACGACCATCAGGTCGGCAGACCATTCTCATCATACCCCAAAATTTCCTCGGCGGACCGAGAATCATACTCGGGCAAGCTGGCGCAGCGCAGGCGGATGGCTTCCAAATCCTCCAGAAGCAACCGTTTTTCAAGGTCGGTCGCGAAGTGGCGCAGCCGTTCTTCCAAGGCCTTTCTGGTGGCTTCGGTGATGGTCTCGCCTGTGCGGTGGGCGAGGTCGCGGGCGAGGCGCTCGGTTTCCGGGTCTTTGATGCTGAGAGGCATGAGCTAGGTTCCTTATGCCTGGCAAGGTATAATCTTTAGGCCAGGATGACAATTGGACGCCAGGCCAATCTGGTTGATGCCGGTTTCCAGGCGCAGAAGCGACAGGCCGGCGGCACGGGCGGACGCGGTAAGCCGCGCCGTCAGCGCCTGCGCGGGGCCGCGGCCGCGCCAGGCGGGTTGAAATGCATGCGCTTGATTTCAGCGAAGTCTTCGTACAGCGCGATGTCGGCGCAGCCGATATTTTCGCCCTCGGCCGAGGCGGTGAAGAATTCGATGCCGGGCTTGAAGATGGCGTCGAACGAAATGCCGCGGCGATGTTCAGGCGCATAGCCGCCGGCCAGGAACTCGTCGAGCTCGGCGATCAGGTTTTTGATGGACCAGGTGGGCGCGGTGGCGCGGGTGATGTTGATGGCCAACAGAAACCCTTCCGATAAGATAACCAAACTCTGATCATGCTGGTCGGGCTTCGGCGACCCGGATCACACAGTATTCGCGTACATTTTTTGCAACAAATCCATAATAACCGGTGCGATTTTGTCAGGCAAATGGTTGATCGAGAGCGACGTTCCCGGGACGTCCTTGCTTTTTTTCTTTGGCGTGTGGGACGCGATCGCGTTGGCCGCACTTATCTCGAAAAAATAATTCGTTTTTTCGTCGAAACTCTTGCCGTTTTTTTCCAATGAAACATGCGCCGGGCTGAAGTCATTCTGGCCCTTGATTTCGGTGGGCGTTATAGTCCTGACATGTCCCGAGTGCTGCTTCCCGGCGCAATGCTGCTTATGCGACACGGTGAATTCAAGGTAACCCTGGTCACCATAATCCGTTACATTAATCGTTGCATTGCTGATGGGCCAGGACAGGCCTTTGAGGGCCTTGCAGTTGGCTTCAAGTATCTAAACCAAAAGACTGACGGTCATTTTGCTGTTCCTCCGTGCGACAAGTCGGTGAAGGCGCCGGGTCTCCCTCCAGGCGAAATTGGATTTTGCGCCATAAAAAACCATTCCCCCCGACGATGCAACCGTCAAAAATTTCAGCAGCCGCCGGGTTTGCCGGTGGATTCGGGGCCGGATTGGCTGAGGACGGGGTTGTTGATGGAACCGGAGAAAGGAAAGGAGGGGTAGGCCAAGTCCTCGGGGGCAATGTTTTCGGAGGGAAAGGGGTCGGGATTGAGGGTCTCGATGTCGGGATAGGTCGCGATGTGATTGTCGGGCAGGTCCAAAGGTTGCGGGGCGTTGATGTGGGTGGCGAAGACGTTGCCGCCCGGACCGTCGCCTGGGGTTTTGGGGGCGGCAGCAGCAGGGCAGTTGCCGGCGCTGGCGGGGTCGTTGGGGTAGGACTGGGCGAGGGCAGGGGACGAAAAGAAAAAGAAAAAAAGAAAGTAAGCAGTTACTTTTTTGAAAAAAAGTAACCAAAAAACTTTTGATTTACTGCGGGATTTGGCGACGGGGTTGCCACGGCCCGCAGTTAATAAAAGTTTTTTGCTTCTTTTTTTTAAAAAAGAAGTGCTTGCTTTCTTTACGCTCGCCCCTTGCGACAAAGATAGATTGCTTCGCTGCGCTCGCAATGACGCGGAGAGGCTAGTGGCCAAGGGCTTGGACGATTTCTTCGGTCATTTTCTTGGCGTCGCCGAAGAGCATCATGGTGTTGGGGCGGAAGAACAGCTCGTTGTCCACGCCGGAATAGCCGGAGGCCATCGAGCGTTTCACGAACAGCACGGTTTTCGCCTTGTCCACCTCCAGGATCGGCATGCCGTAGATCGGCGAGGCCGGGTTGGTTTTGGCGGCGGGGTTGGTGACATCGTTGGCGCCGATGACGTACACCACGTCGGCGGTGGAGAATTCGTTGTTGATGGTCTCGAGCTCAAAAACTTCGTCGTAGGGGACGTTGGCTTCGGCCAGCAGCACGTTCATGTGGCC
>PLFB01000003.1:200-2679 GCA_003137135.1 Acetobacteraceae bacterium | reverse complement strand
TTGACCGTGGTCGTCACCCCATTGATCACAACGATCTCATGGCTCCAGTCGAACTGATATGCCTCGCCAGCCGCGAAGCTCAGCGGCACGAAGGCTTGCGTTGTGGCAGCTCCTCGATCCTTTGCCCAGGACCGGGCATAGCGCCGCACCGCGTCGTAGCTGCCCTCAAATCCCCGGCCGCGCAGCTCCTCAAAAACCCGGATCAGCGTCAGCCGCTCACGCGCCGGCTTGCCCTCATTGCCCAGCAGCAACTCATCAAGGGCGCCAACCCACGGCCCCAGCTTCGGCAGCGGCTGCGCCGTCCGCTCATACCGGAACGCCGTCGCCTCGCTGCGGATCACCTTGCGCACCACTTTGCGCGACACCCGCAGCTCCCGGCAGATCACCTTGATCGGCTTCTTCTGGACAAAATATGCCCGGCGAATCTTCGAAATCGTCTCCACTATCANNGGGGGTCCCTATTGGACGCCGATCACCCCCAAAACGGGGTCCTTATTCCACGCCGAATCACACTTCGTGGAGGTCAAAGCCGAAAATGACCATCTGGCACCACATCAGTTTGAATGGCTCCAGGTTTTGATCAAGGCAGGAATCCGCGTTGACCTGGAAAGGGTCCTTCGTTCGCCCACGAAGGCGATGCTCGCGGTCTGACGCATTTTAGGCTTTTGAACGTAACCGTTGCGAGCCTAACACGGTGACCATTTTGCCTGCGCGATACCCGATTTCGTGCGGGCGGGTTTCGCGATCAGGAGCCGCGGCTGTATCTTGTGGGTGCCCAGAAGTTTCGAATGGCTGCGACAGCGCCCGGAATTTCGCGGTCCGCGTTAAAGCGCGCCAGCTCGGTGAGCGGACCTAGCGGTGGTGCACCGCGGACCGGGCGGCCGTCGGCGTCGGTGCAATGCGCCAGAATCGGGATCAACCACAAATGCGCCAGTCCGCGGGCCGGCAGGAGTTTGCGCCAAAACTTCGGATTGAGCTGGATGGCGGCATAAAAGCCGCGGCACCATGGCCCAATGTCAATGGCGCCCTTCGCATCGCGCGCAAAAATCGGCGCGAAGCGTTCCGGTGCCTCGCTCAACGTGGCGGATAGCGCGTTGTGATGATCGGCCGTGGCGGCGATTGCAGCGTATTCCTCGGTCGAGCCATCGTTGATGGCGTCCCTGCTCACGCCGATCAGCGGGCAGAGCCAGGCGAGCGGTTCGTAGGTTGCCGGCCCGGCGACGATCGCGGCCATAAAACCGTCGAGCATGGAGATGCCGTCGGCCGCGGGCTGGTGTTTGCGAGGCTTCCGGAGCCAGCGATCGAGTTCCTCGAGTGACATTGGTGGCCGCGTCTCGCCGGTCGCGGCCGGCGCCGGCGCCGGCTGTGGAGACCGGCGGATCATGCTGCCGCTTTCACATCCTGGGCGGCGCGGGCCGCTTTCCAGTTCCATGGTAATAATTCGTGCAGGGCATTCACTTTTGTACGGCCGGAGACGATCCGTTCCAAGATGTCCGCGAGGTAGGTTTGCGGGTCGAGTTCGTGAAGTTTGGCGGAGTTGATGAGTGATGCAAGGATTGCCCAGTTCGCCCCACCGACGGCGGAGCCGGCGAACAATGCGTTCTTTTTGCCCAGGCTGATCGCTCTGATGGTCCGCTCCACCGTATTGTTGTCCACCTCGACACGGCCATCGCTCAGAAACACCCCAAGCCCGTTCCAGTGCCCAAGCGTGTAACGAATGGCTTTGGCGAGCGGAGATTTGGTGGAGATTTCGCTGAGGCGATCCATCAGCCAGGGCTTAAGCGCCTCGAACAACGCTTGCGATTCGGATTGACGAACAGCCAGGCGCTCCTCGGCGCTGGTGCCGCGGATGCGCGCCTCGATGGCATAGATGGCGGCAATGCGCTGCAACGCTTCGGCCGAGACCGGGCAGCCGGTCGCCTTGTGGATTTCGAAAAATTTTCGTCTCGCATGAGCCAGACAAAAGGCGAGCGTGACCGGTCCGCCCGGACGATTGTGCTTGGTCAGCCGGTTATATCCGCCATAGGCATCGACCTGCAGCACACCATTAAAATCGGCTAGATGTTCATCAACATGCCGGCCCTTGCGGTCTTCGGCGTAGAGATAAACCACCGCCGGCGGGGCGGGGCCGCCCCAGGGCCGGTCATCCATCGCGTAGGACCAAAGCCGGGCGATGCGTGTTCGCCGTCGGGTTCTATCCAGCACTGGCAGCGGCGTGTCGTCGCAAAAGATCTTTGGTGCCGCCAGGATGGTCGCCATGAGCAGCGCGTGCAGCGGCTTGCACCACCAGGCCGCCCGGCTGATCCAATGCACCAAGGTCGAAACATCCAGATCGACGCCCTGGCCAGCGAGCATTTTCACCTGCCGGTGCAGCGGCAAATGCCAGGCGAATTTCATCACCGCGATGTGCGCCAGCAGGTCGATGGTCGGCATGCCGCCATCAACCGGCCGCGCCGGCGCCTTGGCCTGCACCACCGCA
>PLFB01000003.1:0-161 GCA_003137135.1 Acetobacteraceae bacterium | reverse complement strand
GAATTAGCAGGCTTCGGCAATTTGGCTGGTTCCACCGGTGCCGCGGAAAGATCATTCAACGCCAGCGGCAGCTGGTTCGCCGGCTCAAGCTGTCTCTCGGATCGCGCACCATACAGCGCCCGCCTCAAGGTCTCCACGACCGCCTTCAGGTTCTCGTTCTC
>PLFB01000080.1 GCA_003137135.1 Acetobacteraceae bacterium | reverse complement strand
TGCCGCAGCCGGTTCAGCATCAGCACCTGGTGCGCCTCCGATAGCCCCATTTCCCAAGGCATCCCGGCATATTTCACCGAAGACTGCGGCGACGCCCCGGTGCCGCCCACATGCCCGGAAATCAGTATCGCATCCGCCTTCGCTTTCGCCACCCCGGCCGCGATCGTCCCGATCCCGCTCCGCGACACCAGTTTTACGCACACCGTCGCATCTGGATTGATCTGCTTGAGATCATAAATCAGCTGCGCCAAATCCTCGATCGAATAGATATCATGATGCGGCGGCGGCGAGATCAGCATCACCCCCGGCGTCGCATGCCGCAGCTTCGCGATCAGCGCCGTCACCTTGAATCCCGGCAACTGCCCGCCCTCGCCCGGCTTCGCCCCTTGCGCGATTTTTATTTCGATCTCTCTACAATTATTCAAATACTCCGCCGTCACGCCAAACCGCCCGGAAGCAATTTGTTTAATCGCCGACGACGCGTTATCCCCATTCGCCCGCGGCTTCGCCCGCTCCGGATCCTCGCCGCCCTCGCCGGAATCAGATCGCGCCCCAATCCGGTTCATCGCGATCGAGAGCGTCTCATGCGCCTCCGGCGACAGCGCCCCCAGCGAAATCCCAGGCGCCAAAAGCCGCTTCCTGATCTCGGTCACGCTCTCCACATCATCCACCGAAATTGGCGTCACCTTATCGGTCCGAAAATCCAACAGGTCCCGCAGCGCCACCGGCGCCTGTTTGCGCACCATATCCGCATACCGTCGATACAGCTGATACGAATCAGACCCCACCGCCGTCTGCAGCAAATGGATCGCATTGTTATCAAACGCATGCGTCTCCCCGCGCCGCCTCAGGCGGTAAACCCCGCCAATCTCCAGCGGCGCAATCCCGCCCCCCCATGCCGACTTATGCAATTCCAGCACCTTGTGCGCGATCCCCGGCAACCCGATCCCCGAAATCCGCGACGCCATCCCCGGAAAGAACTCTCCCACGAGCGCGCGAGAGAGTCCGATCGCCTCAAAATTATATCCACCCCGATACGACGCCACCATCGAGATGCCGAGCTTCGACATCACCTTCAGCAGTCCCTTATCCACCGCCTTCTTATACCGCCCCACCGCCTCCTTCAGCGACAGCTTCCCAAACAGCCCCCGCGCCTGCCGGTCCGCAATCGATTCCTGCGCCAGGTACGCATTGATCGTGGTGGCGCCGACACCAATCAAAACCGCGAAATAATGCACATCCAGGCATTCCGCCGCCCGCACGTTCAAGCTCGTAAACGTGCGCAGCGATTGGCGCACCAGATGCGTATGCACCGCCCCGGTCGCCAGGATCATCGGGATCGGCGCCCGCTCCGGCCCCATCCCCTCATCGGTTAGAATAATATGCGTATTGCCGGCCCGCACGCCCTCCTCAGCCTCCCGCCGTATCCGCTCAATCGCGCGCCGCAAACCGCCTTCGCCGTTCGCCACCTTGAACGTGCAATCCACCACGCACGCATTCTTCCCCATCTCGCGCTGCATCGCCAGAAATTCCACCGTGCTCAACACCGGCGAATCCAGTTGCAACAAATCGCACTGCTCGGCATCCTCATCCAGCACGTTCCCCAGGTTCCCCAACCTGGTTTTCAAACTCATCACCCGCGTTTCGCGCAAGGAATCAATCGCCGGATTCGTCACCTGAGAAAAACTCTGCCGGAAATAATGGTGCAGCCCGCGATATTTTTCCGAAAGCACCGCGATCGGCGTGTCATCTCCCATCGAGCCCACCGCCTCCTGCGCCTCCGCCACCATCGGCTGCAGCAGCAATTCCAACTCCTCCAGCGTGAACCCCACCGCCAATTGCCGGCGCCGCAGCGCCTCCGCGTCATACAGCACCGGCTCCGGCGCATCGGTCTTCACCAGATGGTCGATCACGGTAATCTTTTTCGTCCAGTCCCCATAAGGCTGGCGCGCCGCCAGCATGTCTTTCATTTCTGTATCATGATAAAATTTCGCTGCGTCCAGATCCACGCCGATCGTCTGCCCCGGCCCCACATGCCCCTTTTCAATGATGAGTTCCTCGTCAAACTTCACCATCCCCGTCTCGCTGCCCACCACCAGCATGTGATCTTGCGTCACCGTATAGCGCAGCGGCCGCAGCCCATTCCGGTCCAGCCCCGCGATCACAAACCGCCCGTCGGTCGCGGCCACCGCCGCCGGCCCGTCCCAGGGTTCCATCACCGCGTTGC
The DNA here is from genome assembly GCA_003137135.1 of Acetobacteraceae bacterium. Taxonomy (GTDB): domain Bacteria; phylum Pseudomonadota; class Alphaproteobacteria; order Acetobacterales; family Acetobacteraceae; genus Acidocella. The sequence goes on along the minus strand of PLFB01000080.1, from coordinate 10,081 downwards.
AATAAAGAAACAAATTTCTATGAGCCTCCGGCATCGAAGAATCATTGCCGATGGACGGCGGAATCATCAACGCCTTCGCCATCGGCGCATCCCGCCCGGCGCGCACCAAAAGCTCAAACACATTATCCAGCGCCGCGGTATCGCTGCCACCCGCCTGCACCACCGGCTTCACCGCGTCCAAAAACTCGTTTAAGCCCTCCGCCGCCAGCCGCGTCTCATGGCTCTTCATCCAGTTCACATTGCCGGCCACCGTATTGATCTCGCCATTATGCGCCAGCATCCGGAACGGCTGCGCCAGCCGCCAGGTCGGAAACGTATTGGTCGAGTAGCGCTGATGATAAATCGCAAACCGCGAAACAAACCTTTTATCCAGCAGATCAGGATAAAAATCCGTCAAATTCGCCGCCAGAAACATACCCTTATAGATAATCGACTGGCAGGACAGCGAACAAAGATAAAGCTCCGGTATCTGCGCCGCGATCGCCGCCTTCTCAATCTTGCGCCGGATAATATAAAGCTCGCGCTCGAACACATCCTCCGCCACGCCGCGCGCGTTCCACAGCATGATCTGCTCGATCTCCGGCCGCGTCGCATTCGCCTTCTCGCCGATGCACGAAACGTCAATCGGCACCTGCCGCCAGCCATAAATCCGGTAGCCAAAATTCAAAATCTCGGTCTCGACGATCTGCCGGCACCTTTCCTGCGCCGACAAATCGGTCTTCGGCAAAAACACCTGCCCCACCGCGATCGGCCCGTCGCGTAAGCGGTCGCCGCCCCGCTTCACCTCGGCCGCAAAAAAATCCTGCGGAATTTCCAAGTGAATCCCTGCGCCATCCCCGGTCTTGCCATCCGCGTCCACCGCCCCGCGATGCCAAACCGCCTTCAGCGCATCAATCCCCGCCTGCACCACGTCGCGCCGCTTCTTGCCATCAAGTGCTGCCACCATACCCACCCCACAAGCATCATGCTCCTGCGAGGCATCATACGTATCGCGCAACAACTCGGCATTCTTGTGCCACGCCGCCACAAATTCCGCACCCGTTTCCATCACCATCACTCCGCAGCCTGGGCCATGCCCGCACTCACCTGCACAAATTCATGCATCGCCGCCGCCGCATCCCGCCCGTCGCGGATCGCCCACACCACCAAACTCGCGCCGCGCACAATATCCCCCGCGGCAAACACCCCGGGCAGGCTGGTCATGAACGTCTTTGGGTGCACCTTTAAAGTCCCCCAATTCGTCACCGTCAGCTCCGGCACATTGAACGCCATCGGCATATTTTCGGGGTCAAACCCCAGCGCCTTGATCACCAGATCCGCCTCAACGGTGTACGAAGTCCCCGCGATCGGATCGACCGACAGCCGCCCGGCCGCATCCGGCAGCCCCAGATGCATCCGTATCGCCCGAACCCCGGTCACCGTCTCATCGCCCAAAAACGCCTCCGGCGCGGCCAGCCAGTCAAACACCACGCCCTCATCCTCGGCATTGGTAACCTCTCGCAACGAACCCGGCATGTTCGCCCGATCCCTTCGATACAAACACGTCACGGATTTCGCGCCCTGCCGCACCGCCGTCCGCACGCAATCCATCGCCGTATCCCCGCCGCCGATCACCACCACGCGCTTGCCCTGCGCATCCAGCAGCCCGCTCTCAAACGCCGGCACCTTATCCCCCAGCCCCATCCGGTTCGACGCGATCAGATAATCCAGCGCCGGCACAATCCCTTTCAAGCCCGAACCTGGCCCGGCGATCTCGCGCGCCTTGTAAACCCCCGTCGCCACCAAAACGGCGTCATGCCGCGCCCGCAGATCCTGAAACGCCAGTTTCCCCCCCACATCCGCGTTCAGCTCAAATTTAATCCCGCCCTCCTCCAACCAATTTCGCCGGCGGATCACGATCTCCTTTTCCAGCTTGAACCCCGGGATCCCGTAAATCAGCAGCCCGCCCACCCGGTCATGCCGGTCATACACCGTCACCTTGTAGCCCAAACTCCGCAGCGCCTCGGCCGCCGCAAGTCCTGCCGGCCCCGCCCCCACAATCCCCACGGAATGCGGCAATTCCCGCAACGGCCGTATCGGCTTCACCCAACCCTGCTCGAACGCCGTATCCGTAATATACCGCTCCACCGCCCCAATCGTAACGCTCTCAAACCCCTTCTCGATGACGCAATTGCCCTCGCACAGCCTATCCTGCGGGCAAATCCGCCCGCAAATCTCCGGAAACGTGTTGGTGGCGGCCGAAATCTCGTAAGCCTCCTCCAGCCGCCCTTCCGCGGTCAGCTTCAGCCAGTCCGGAATGTTGTTGGAAAGCGGGCAATGCACCGAGCAAAACGGTATCCCGCATTGGCTGCACCGGCTGGACTGCGCCCGCGCCGCCACCGCATCGAACTTCTTATAGATCTCCTCAAAATCCGCCCGCCTGGTCGCCACCGGCCGTTTTTCCGGGGTTTTCTGTGGCAAATGAGTGAATTGCAGCATCACTTCGGCCATATCGGCGCCTCCTCGCGGCATAAAATTCTTCGCACTGCACAAGGCGCGAAACTTTCCGTTCGCGTCTTAACCTGAGTTTTCCCCCAACACCAGTCTTTTCTGCCAGTTAAGCCAGCAAACCTACCCTAAATTCGACGCAATCCAGGCATCTCAAATCGCCGCCCCCTCCAAACCCCCAAAATTAGGTCCGATACCAGACCTAACCAGCCCCCACCAGCCGCCGCCCCCCAGGCCGGAACCGCACCAGATAATCCGGCACCACCAAATCCATCGGCGTCGCCGCGATGCCCAATGATGCAAGATCAAGCGCCCCTTCTGCAACCACATTATCGCGCCGCAACAATTTTATCTGGTCCCGCGTCAGCAATTTGCCCGGCAAACGTTCAAGCACCGCCGCCTGCACGCGAGCCAGCCCCATCGGTAGATCAAAAATCCGCCGTTTTCTGCCTATCACGCGCAACATATACTCAATCAAGGCCTCAAATGTCATCACCTGCGGCCCCCCCAGTTCAAACACATCCCCCTGCACGTCCGAACGCAGAATTCCGGCCATCACCGCGTCCGCCACATCCCCCACATAAACCGGCTGAAATTTCGTCCCGCCCCCCACCACCGGCAGCACCGGCGAAACCTGCGCCATCGCCGCGAAGCGGTTAAAAAAGCCGTCTTCCGGACCAAAAATAACCGATGGCCTCAGGATCACCGCGCGCGGAAAAATCCCCAACACCGCCGCCTCGCCCCGCGCCTTGCTCCGGGCATACTCACTCTCGCTCGCCTCATTCGCCCCAATCGCCGAGACATGCACCACATGCCGCGCCACGGAACTCGCCGCCAGCCGCGCAATCCGCCCGGCCCCCTCGGCATGCACGCGCTCAAAATCCCCCTTGCGCGCTTCCGCCAGAATCCCTGTCAGATTCACCACCACCTCCGCCCCATCCACCGCCCGCGCCACCGCCGCCTCCACCCCCACCGGCGCGAATAACGGCACAATCTGCCCCACGCCCCCCATCGGCCGCAAAAACATCGCCGCCTCGGTGTCCCGCACCGCCACCCGCACCACATACCCCGCCGCCGCCAGCCGCTTCACCACATACCGCCCCACAAACCCGGAGCCGCCAAACACCACCGCTACTCTACGCGTCATATCCTCAACCCTTCTGGTCCGCCGCCCTTGTAGCCGCGTAAGGAAGGCAAGCAAGAAGTTCTTTTTTTGAAAAAAAAGAACCAAAAAAACTTTTGCTCCTGGGGGAGTTGGAACCGGGATTGCCTTTAAACGGCTCCAACGGAGCCGTTTAAAGGCAATCCCGGTTCCAACTCCCCCAGGAGCAAAAGTTTTTTGCACCGGCCCGCGCAGGGGCTTTTTTTCAAAAAGCGCTTCTTATTGACCTACCTGCGTGCGCCCGCTAAACGCCCCGCTTCCAAAGTGGAACACCGTGCCCAGGTGGCGGAATTGGTAGACGCGCAGGTTTCAGGTACCTGTGACCGCAAGGTTGTGAAGGTTCGAGTCCTTTCCTGGGCACCAAATTTCGGTGTAACTGCAAGACATGCCCGAACCCGATGATTTAGTGCTCGCCTTATTGCGGTCCATGCGGACCGAAATGGGTGCCATGCGCGCCGATATCGGCGAGGTGAAGAATGACCTTATCGAGATCAAAGGACGGCTAGGTTCCCTGGGGGCGGCTTATGGTTCCATGTCGCCGCGCATCGACCGCATTGACGGTTCGGTGCGTTTCTTGGCCCGTCGCCTCGACGTGGTCGTGGCGACAGAGGCCCCATGACCGCCAACATTACCCTCCATCAACACGACCTCCCCAAAAACCTGAATCTCGGCCGCCTCGTCGCCATCGACACCGAAACCATGGGCCTCAACCCGCATCGCGACCGCCTCTGTCTGGTGCAACTTTCTTCCGGCGACGGCGCCGCCCACCTCGTCCAGATCATCCCCGAAATTTTGGGCGGCCAGGGCCCAAACTGCCCGAACCTGAAAACCCTCCTCACCGACCCAAACACCCAAAAACTCTTCCATTTCGCCCGCTTCGACATCGCCGCCCTCTATCACGGCCTGGGCGTGCTCACGGCCCCCGTCATCTGCACCAAAATCGCCAGCCGCCTGGTCCGCACCTACACCGACCGTCACGGCCTGAAAGACCTCGCCAAAGACCTCGCTGGCATCGAACTCTCCAAGCAGCAGCAAACCAGCGACTGGGGCGCCGAAACGCTCACTCAGGAACAGCAAGCCTACGCCGCCTCGGATGTGCTCTACCTGCACGCCATCTGGCAAAAGCTCGAAGCCCTTTTGCACCGCGAAAATCGTTTCGATCTCGCGCAATCCGCCTACGACTTCCTCCCCACCCGCGCCCGGCTCGACCTGCTCGGCTACGAAGAACCCGACCTCTTCCATCACTAACACCAGACCGCGTTAACGCCGACCCATCNNGCGTAGGGCGGCCCGCGTAGGGCGGCCCGCGTAGGGGCATGTTTTCAAAAAAGCGCTTCTTTACTTATTAACAGCGAATAAATTCGATCCCCAAAAACCCGGCGCGCCAGCGCGGTCCACGCCGCAACCCACCGCCCCGCCAGAACCCGCGATTCAATTCATTATCCATTAATCACCCTGTGCTCTGCTCATCCAGCGCGGCACGCCAGCTGGCGTGCCGCACCAGTCCGCACCTTCATATCTGGATCAAGACCATGGCAAAAATACAAAAATTCCAAAACCCCGCGGCCGAACTGAGCGCGATCACCGCCTCGCACGCCGTCGCCGAGTTCACCACCGACGGCATCATCCTCGCCGCGAATGAAAACTTTCTCAATGCCTTGGGCTACCGCCTCGATGAAATCGAAGGCCGCCATCACTCCATCCTGGTCGAATCCAAGCAGCGCAACAGCCCGGAATACCGCGCCTTCTGGAACAAAATGAAGGACGGCCAGTTTGAAGCCGGCGAATACAAGCGCATCGGCCGGGACGGTCAGGAAGTCTGGTTCCAGGCCTCCTACAGCCCGGTGCTGGACGCCGCCGGCCACCCGATCAAAATCGTCAAGCTCGCCATCGACATCACCGAGAAAAAGCGCGCCGCCGACGAACAGCTCGGCCAGGCGGAGGCGGTCAACAAATCCCACGCCGTCGTGGAATTCACGCTGGACGGCACCATTATCACCGCCAACAAAAAATTCCTGGACGTGGTCGGCTACACGCTTTCCGAAATCGAGGGCCGCCACCACAGCATGTTCCTCGAACCGGGTTTCGAGCGCAGCCCCAGCTACCAACTCTTCTGGGCCCGCCTCCGCAAAGGCCAGTTCCAGAACGGCNNAAAATCGCCGCGGACGAGAATCTCGGCACCATCGACGCGCTCCAAAGTGTCGCCGGCATCGCCGATTTCGGGCTCGACGGCACCATCCTCGACGCCAACGACAAATTCCTCGCCGTGCTCGGCTACACCTTGGCCGAACTCCAGGGCAAACACCACAGCATGCTGGTCCCGCCGGAGGAGCGCAACGCCCCCGCCTACCGCCAGTTCTGGGCCAGTCTCATCGCCGGCAAGCACATCACCGCCGAATACCGCCACCAAAACAAGGACGGCGAGGACGTCTGGCTGCGCGCCTCCTACACGCCCATCCTCGACCTCTCCGGCAAGCCCGTCCGCATCATCAAATTCGCCACCGACATCACCAACGAAAAAACCTACGCGCTCGACCAGTCGCAGCAGCTCCAGGCCATCAGCAAGAACCAGGCCGTCATCGAACTCGGCCTCGACGGCACCATCCTCAACGCCAATGACCGCTTTCTGGCACTGTTCGGCTACTCCCTGGCCGAAATCCAGGGCCGCCACCACCTCATCTTTGTCCCGCCGGAGGAGCGCGGCGCCGAACCCTACCGCCAATTCTGGCAGCGTCTGCGCACCGGCCAGTACCAGAGCGCGGAATACAAGCGCATCGGCAAAGCCGGCCGCGAAATCTGGCTGCAGGCCACCTACAACCCCATCCTGGATGCCGCCGGCCACCCCGTCCGCATCCTCAAGGTCGCCACCGACGTCACCGCCCAGAAGCAGGCCACCGCCGAATTCCTCAGCCAGATCACCGCCATCCACCGCACCCAGGCCGTCATCGAATTCAGCCTCGACGGCACCATCCTCAACGCTAACGAAAATTTCTGCAGACTCTTGGGCTACCGGCTGGAGGACATCAAGGGCCGCCCGCACGGCATCCTGCTCGACCCGACCGAGCGCGGCAGCCCCGAATTCACCGCCCTGTGGGAGCGCCTGCGCGCCGGCGAGCACGTCACCGGCGAATTCCGCCGCCTCGCCGCGGACGGCCGCGAGGTCTGGATCCAGGCCTCCTACAACACCATCCACGATTCCGAAGGCAAGCCCATCCGCATCGTCAACTTCGCCACCGACATCACCGCCCAGCGCGCCGAAAGCGCCAATCTGCTCAGCCAGATCTCCGCCATCCACCGCACCCACGCGGTGCTGGAACTCGCCCTCGACGGCGTCATCACCAAGGCGAACGAAAAATTCCTCGAAATGTCCGGCTACACCATGGCCGAACTCCAGGGCGCGCATGGCGACATCATGGTCCCGCAGGACGAGCTCTGGCTGCAAGCCCACCGCACGATGTGGGCCAATCTCAACCAGGGCCACTACGAGGCCGGGGAGTACCGCCGCATCGGCAAGGACGGCCGCGAATTCTGGCTCCGCGCCTCCTTCAACCCGGTGCTGGACGCCGCCGGCAAGCCCACCAAAATCGTCGCCTTCGCCTCGGACATGACACGCGAAAAACAGGCCGCCGCCGCCGCCGAACTGGATGCCCTCACCGGCCTGCCCAACCGCATCCTGATGAACGACCGCATCAGCCAGGCCATCACACTGTCGCGCCGCCACCACAGCCGGCTGGCGTTACTCTTCTTGGATCTCGACGGCTTCAAGAAAGTCAACGATTCCTACGGCCACCCGGTCGGCGACAAGCTGCTGCAAGCCATCGCCGCCCGCCTGACGGACGCGCTCCGCCGCTCCGACACCGTCAGCCGCCAGAGCGGCGACGAATTCCTGGTCCTGCTGGCCGAGCTGCGCGCGCCCGAGGACGCCGCCCTGATCTCCAGCAACCTGCTCGCCGAAATCGCCAAACCCTTCACCATCGACGGCCACGACCTGAACATCACCACCAGCATCGGCATCGCGCTCTACCCGGAAGACGCCGCCGACCCGGACTCCCTCATCAAGAACGCCGACATCGCGATGTACCAGGCCAAGGAGGCGCATCGCAACGCCTACCAGTTCTTCCGCCCCTCGATGAACGCCCGCGCGCAGGCGCGCCGTTCGATCGAGGCCAACCTCCGCCGCGCCATTGAGCGCGACGAATTCAGCCTCGCCTACCAGCCCAAAATAAATATCCAGACCGGCGAGATCATCGGCGCCGAAGCCCTCATCCGCTGGACCAACCCCGAACTCGGCAACGTCCCGCCCGCCCGCTTCATCCCGGTTGCGGAAGACTGCGGCCTGATAACCCCCATCGGCGCCTGGGTGCTGCGCACCGCCTGCACCCAGGCGCAAGCCTGGGTGGACGCCGGCGCCCCGCAAATGCGCCTGGCCGTCAACATCTCCGCCATGCAGTTCGCCAATCTCGGTTTTCCGGAAATGGTCGAGACCATTTTAGAGGAAACCCGCCTGGCGCCGCACGCCCTGGAGCTCGAAGTCTCCGAAAAAGACCTGATGAAATCCCCGGACCTCGCCATCAACGTTTTGCAGCACCTGCGCGACGCCGGCGTCATGATCGCGGTCGATGATTTCGGCACCGGCGTCTCCAGCCTGTCCTTCCTCTGCCGTCTGCCGATCCGCTCGCTCAAAATCGACGAATCGTTCATTCGCGACCACACGCCGCACGAAAACGCCCCGCGCATTGTCAAATCCGTCATCGCGATGGCGCACCGCCTCAACTGGCAGGTCGTCGGCGAAGGCGTCGAAACGCAGGAAGAACTGGATTTCCTGCGCGCCAACGATTGCGACGAAGCCCAAGGCAACTATTTCGGCCGCGCTCAGCCCGCCGAGCAATTCGCCGCCCTGCGCGCCACCGGCATTTTTGGCGGCAACCTCAAACTCGCCCTCCCCAACGCCTCCCTCACCAACATCACCACCACCAAAGAATGGCCCCGCCCCTGACCCAAAACCCACCAATTTCCTAGCCTCGTAGGACGGAAAAGCGCAGCGTCTTGCGCCGCCTCTCTCGAAAACCCCCAAGCTGCACCGCAAGCCCCCGCCCCACCACCTCACGGCGAGGCGCGAGGCGCCCTGACGGCGAGGCGCGAACCGCCCTGACGGCGAGGCGCGAAGCGCCCTGGCCATCCATCTTATTCACAACCCCCGCCCCTCGAGTGGCCAACCCAAGCCATTGCCAAATCCGCGGACTAACAAAAGTTCTTTGCTGCTTTTTTCAAAAAAGCAGTTCTTCCTTCCGCTCTCACCTCCCTGCCGTTACACAGCGTTGCGAAACCGTGAGTTGACCCGCCCAACCACCCTGTTCATACCCAGTTCATGAGTTTCGGTCATAAAAAACCGCGCCCCGCGCCAACGGAGCCGCCCTTGGATTCTCTGTCCGGCCAGTCCGACCTGATTGTCGCCCGCGATGTCCTGGCCACCGAGGCCGGAGCCTTGCACGCGCTAGGATCAAGCCTTGATGCCCATTTCGTCCACGCCATCGACGCGCTGTCCACCGTCGCCGGCCGCGTCGTCGTCACCGGCATGGGCAAGTCCGGCCATGTCGCCCGCAAAATTGCCGCCACGCTCGCCTCCACCGGCACGCCGGCCCTCTTCGTCCACCCCGCCGAGGCCGCGCACGGCGATCTCGGCATGATCGTCGAGGGCGACGCCATCATCGCGCTGTCCAACTCCGGGGAAACCGCGGAGCTCGCCGCGATTCTCGCGCACGCGCACCGCCACGCGCTGCCGCTCATCGCCATCACCTCCGCCCCCGCCAGCGCCCTCGCGCAAGCCGCCAGCGTCGCCCTCACGCTGCCGCCGGCGCCGGAAGCGGGCCCCATCGGCCTCGCCCCAACCACCTCCACCACCATGCAAATGGCCCTCGGGGACGCCATCGCCATCGCTTTGCTCGCCCGCAAAGGTTTTTCGGCGCATGATTTCAGGAACATTCATCCCGGCGGCAAGCTCGGCGCCCAGCTCAAGCGCGTCCGCGACCTGATGCACACCGGTGTCGAACTGCCTCTCGTCGCGCCCGAAACCACCATGGACCGTGCCCTGATCACCATGACCGGCAAAAAATTCGGCTCGTTGGCCGCCGTCGATCCCACCGGCAAACTGCTCGGCATCGTCACCGATGGTGACCTTCGCCGCAACATGGGCCCGGATCTGCTCTCCCTCACGGTGGAAAAAATCATGAACAAATCCCCCATCACCATCGGCCCGGACGCGCTCGCCGCCGACGCGCTACGAACAATGAACACCGCCACCCGCCCTTTTACCGCCTTATTCGTGGTGGATGACGCGCGCATGGTTCAGGGTATCCTCCACATCCACGACCTGCTGCGCGCCGGCCTCGCCTGATCGACATGACAAAACGCCATGAGAATTTCGCATGAGTA
>PLFB01000241.1 GCA_003137135.1 Acetobacteraceae bacterium | reverse complement strand
GGTCCAGGGGGGCAAAGCCCACCTGGCCTTACTTTCTTAATCCCCACCAGCACGCCCCCAGAACCTAATCCGAGGCGGCGCGGTACGGCAGCGCGTTGGACGGTGGGGGGTCGAGTTCGGCGAGGTCGAGGCTGGCTTCCTGGACGCCGAGGGTGAGGGCGCGGTTGAGCCAATGCGCGGCTTCGGTGGGGTTGGCGGGGCCGGCGAGGCCTTTGCGCAGGTAGCGGCCGAGCATGAGGCAGGCGAGCGGGTGGCCGAGTTCGGCGGCGGCTCGAAACCAGGTCAGCGCAGTGGGGCGGTCAGTGGGGATGTCGTGGCCGCCGCCGTGCAGCGCGCCGAGCGCGAACATGGCGCCGGAATGGCCGTTCTTGGCGGCGCGTTCGAACAGGGTTTTGGCGCCTTCGTGGTCGCGCGGGCCGCCGCGGCCGTTCACCAGCATTTCCGCCAGGGTGACTAGGGCCTCGGTGAGGCCGGCATCGGCGGCGCGCTGCATCCAGTGCCGCGCGGCGACGGCGTCTTCGGGCACGCCGCGGCCTTCCAGCAGCATGCGGCCGTACCAGTATTGCGCGTTGACGACACCTTCAGCGGCGCGTTTCAGCCATTCCGCGGCGCGCGCGTCGTCACGCGGGACGCCCACACCTTCGGCCAGGCAGACGCCGTAATTGTAGGCGCTGATCAGGTCGCCGGCTTCGGCGGCTTTCAGGAACCATTCGTGCACCGGCGGCGGGGTGGTGACTTTCGAATCGGTCTGGCCGGTCAGCAGCAGGCTGGCGAGGTCGGCCTGCGCGATCTTGTCGCCGGCTTCGGCGGCGCGGGTGAACCAGGCGGCGGCCTCGTCCGGGTCGCGCGCCATGCCGGCGCCGGTCAGGTAGAGCATGCCCAGCGCGCGCGCCGCGGCGGTGTGGCCGGCGTCGGCGGCCTTGCGGAACCACATGGCGGCCTCGGCGTAGTTCGGCGGCAGGTTGCCGCCCTTGGCGTAGATTTCGCCGAGCATGGCGGCGGCTTCCGCATCGCCGGCCACGGCCGCCTTGCGCAGCCAGGTTTCGCCGTCCAGCGCGTTGGCCTTGATGCCGTTGCCTTCGAGCAAAGCCAGGCCGTATTTGGCCTGCGCGTTGCGCACGCCGGCCGGGGCGGCGATGCCGTAGTGTTTCGCGGCGCGCACCGGGTCTGCGTGCGTGCCGATGGCTTTTTCGTAGATCAGGCCGAGATAGTAGTGTGCCATCGGCAGCCCGGCCTCGGCGGCGGCCTGGATCAGCTTGGTGGCTTCCTGGGTGGTTTCCGCGGTTTCGGCGCGACGCAGCAAAATCAGGCCGAGGCCGAGCTGGCCCTGGGGCGCGCCGGTGGCGGCGGCTTTGGTGTACCAGATTTCCGCCTCGTTTTCGTCGCGCAGATGCGCGGGGCCGGCGGAGAGGATGTAGCCGAGCATGGATTGCGCCTCGACGGCACCGGTTTCGGCCGCACGGCGGGCCCATTTCGCGGCGCCGGCGAAATCCGCCTCGGGTGTTTCGACCTGGGTGAACAGCGAGGCCGCCTGCAGCGCGCTGGCCTGCAGCCCGGCCAGATGCAGGCTGGCAAGCTGGCACATGCTGGGGACATGACCGCGCTCGGCGGCGCGGGAGAACCAGCGCGCCGCTTCCATGGTGCTGGGGTGCACGCCCTGGCCCTGCAGGTAGCATTGGCCGACTTCGTGGATGGCTTCGGCAATGCCGGCATCGGCCGCGGCGACGAAAAGCGGCAGCGCCTTTTTGTGCTCGCCGGCCTTCGCCAGCTCACGCGCCCGCACCAGCGCGCGCTCCGGCGTGCGGACGCCCAGCATTTCCCGCAGATTGACCGCCAGATTCATCGCGCGCCGCCCTTATGGTTCATGCATGCTTTCATACGCCACCGGCAGAATTTGGCGGGTGAAGTAGCCCAGGATCGTGCGCGTTCCGACCCGCACGTCGGCGGAAAGCGGCATGCCGGGCACCAGGCGGAAGCCGGGGGGCGTGTTGTGCAGGTTCAGCTCGTCGAGCGAGATCCGCACCTTGTAGTACAGGCTGTGCGTCGCATCCGGAATTTCGGTCTGGCCGGTCTGCTGATCTTCCGGGTTGAAGCTGTCGGGGCTGACAGTGAGGACCACGCCCTCCGCCTGGCCGTATTGCAGGAACGGCAGCGTATCGAATTTCACGTTCACCTTGTCGCCGGGATGCACATAACCTGAATCAAGTCCGGAGACGTCGGCTTCGACCGCGAACGGCGCGTCGATCGGCACGAGTTGCATCAGCAGTTCGCCGGACTGCATGACCGAGCCGGCGGAGACCTTGGCGACCGATAGCACGATAGAGTCCCGCGGCGCGATCAGTTCGACAAGCTGGTCGTTGAGTTTGGCTTTGGTCAGGGATTGCTGCGCCTGGGTGAGGTTGTTGATGGCTTCCGAAAGCTGCTGGCTGACGGTGGCGCGGAACTGCTGGTCAAAGCTGTCGCGCTCCGCCTCCTGCGCCGCCAGATCGCGCTTGGCCTGCGCGGCGGAGGATTGCGCCGTCGCCAGTTCCGCCTGGATGTTCACGCGGTCATCGGTCGCGGCCAGCGTGTCCAGCCGGCTGCCGACCTGAAGGTTTTGCAAATTCTTGCGCATCTCCTCGACATTCGAGGCGATGCTCAGCCGCTGCTGGTAATACGCCGCCTGGTCGTCATAGCCCTGGATGCTGGTCTGCAGCGCGCTGATCTTTTGCGCGTAGTCGTCCATGGTGAACTGGTATTCGTTCTGCTGCTGATTATAGGTTTGCACCTGCAGCGCCGAGGCGGGATTGGACGGGTCCGGTTCATAGGGCGTGCCGTCTTCCTGCGCCTGCAGCCGCGCCACCTGCGCGGCATAGGCCTGCTGCTGAGAGGTCAGCGCCGTCAGATCAGCGCTCGCATAGGTCGGGTCCAGGGTCGCGAGCACGTCGCCCTTATGTACGATCTGGCCTTCCTCGACGTTGATGGTCTGCACGATGGACGTGACAAAAGGCTGCACGACGACGGTGGGCGCGGAGGAGACCAGCTTTCCAGGCGCGGAAACGATCTTGTCCACATGCATAACGGCCGAGAGCAACAGCGTGACGAACAGCATGATGGTGATGATGAGATTGCTGGAGCGCGCGAACGGAGGAATCGGCGTGGCGATGACGGCGGCGGTGGGCGACTGAAATTCCAGCACCGCCAGCGGCAAAGCATCCACATCGCCAGCCATGGCGGGCTTGGGGCGGAAGGGCATATATTTGTCGAAATTAAAGGCCATAGGAAAAACCTAAGGGAAGTAAGCAGCGCTTTTTTAAAAAAAAGCGCGCAAAAAATTTTGCTCCTGCGGGCGTTGGCGCCGGGAGTGCCGNNAAAAAGAAGTTCTTGCTTGCTTCACCTTTCTAATCCCCCTGCGCCAGGGTTGGCGTGGGCGCCGCACCGCGCCGGTTGGGGTCCAAATGCCGGTTCTGCTGCAGCCAGAGATGGCGGTAGAT
>PLFB01000049.1:11514-17219 GCA_003137135.1 Acetobacteraceae bacterium | reverse complement strand
TCCGCGATCCGCATTTGAATATCCGCCGCAAACTCCCGTAAAGCGAGCGTCTGTTGTGGAACACCATCGCTGATCCGAACCGTCTCTCCCAAATCCTCGCTTCGCTCCATAACAGCGCGCAGCCAGCGTATCGCGGGATGGCCTGCCTCGCCCTGGGCAAAATCGCGGGCGCAACGGATCAGCGTGTCCAGCACACCGTCCGGCTTGCGCCGCCACGCCCGCAGCACGATTTCCGCCTGCACCGCGGGCTTACGGACCCCGTCGCCTTCGATCACCGGCAGCAGAAACCCCTCGCCGATGAGGTCCGGCAGCACCGGCGCCACGTTGTCTCTGTCGGATGGCAAATAATCGGAAATGATGCTGGCGATCTGCTCATCGCCAAAAACGGCGGGCAATTTGAAAGCCTCCCGCTCCTTTTCCACCAGCGCCGCCAGCTCAGCGCGGGCGCAGCCATTCTGCAGCGTGACGCAGGCCACGATATGCGCCGGCAGCGGATCGTTTGTCCCAAAACCCTGGGCCTGCGCGAATTTGGCGAGCCGGTCCCGCTCTATCGCCGCGATCCGGCGGGCCAGTTCCAGCTTATTCAGCGCCAGCGCGGTCGGCGCGCCATGTTCCACCGCATAAATGCCCGCCATTATGAGATAGAGCGGCTCGTTCTCCGGCCGCGTTTTGGCCAACAGCGCGTCGAACGCCGGCTCGGCGCCCAATTCCGGCAGCTTCACCGCCCGCCGCGGCGGGTCTGACAGCGCCGCCGCCTTCTTCATCACTTCCGCCAGCAGCGCGCGCCGGTCGCTGGCGGCATTGAGTGTCGGCAGCTCAAAGGGCGGCTTCTCGTCGATCAGATCGGCGGCCGAGTCCCGGTCGAGCGAATGGGCCTGCGTGAGCTCCTTCCACCACCCGGCTTCCGCGCTCGCATGCCGCTCCAGCAGCAGCAGGCGCAGTTTTTTTCCGCGGTCCCGCCGATGCGGCGCGAGTGCGGCGAACCAATCCAGCAGCACCGCCTGCGATGTCGCCGCGTAATCGATCACGATCAGCGCGTTTTTCGGAAATATCCAGTGGATAAGGTTCTGCCTGGCATGGAAGCTTTTCAGTTCGCCGCTCGGCGCGAATGTGGCGAACCAGTCCTCCCGCTCCGCATCCTCGCAGGCTTCGATGGCCAACCTGGTTTTGCCGGCCCCAGCGCCACCAATGATACAGCGTACGGATATAGTGGGTTCTGAGGCGCGCCATTCTGTCAGCATTCCGCGCTCCTCACCACGGCCGACAAGGCTCGTGCCCCGAAAGTCGGTGCGCAGGAGTTGGTTGATGTTCTTGGGCGTCGCCTTGCGCTTGTGCAGCTGGCTGTGGGCAAAACGCGCGCCGCCGACGATCATGGTGACGGTGTTGCCGTCGCCCGCCAGTTGCACCGCCATGGCGCCTTCGCCGACTGTCAGGGTCTGCTCGTTCACAGCGTCCCGTATCCTCCGATCATGCCATCGTAAGCTGCATGATCGTAACGACTATGGCAACAGGCCGGGCGTCCGGTCCACGAATTTCACTCCCGCGGCCCCAGAGCGGCCAACCGTTGGCCTCTCAAAAACCGCGGGAATCAAAAGTTTTTTGCGCGCTTTTTTTTAAAAAAGCGCTGCTTTCTTCCTTCCTTACCTACCCTGCAACCCCGCGCACAGCTTCTTGTTGTCAATGTTCAGCTTGTACCCAGAATTGTTGCTCAGGAACGCGTTCTCGACCGACTTCACGTAGGGTGCCGCGGCTGAATTGAGCAGTGGCACAAAGCCGTTGTTGGTGATGATCGACTTGTACGAGGCGGTCGAGTATTCCGCCTTCAGAAAACTCACCAGGGAGGTGCCCGCCGCCGCGTCGGCGTAGCAACTGCTCAGGTCAATCGTGCTGTACCCGACGATAGGATAGCCCTTCAGCGTCTGCGCGATGGAGGGAACCCAGTTCAGAGGATCCATCGCGGCCGCCTTGTTGGCTGGCGGCTTGGTGTTGCTGGAATTGTCCGGGTCACCATTCGCCAGCCCCAGCGTGGTGTTGGCGACGGTCGGCTGGTAGGCCTTGCCGTCGATGCTGTTGACCAGGCTCGCGACCGCGAGGCTGGTGGTGTTCGACGAATGCGGTGCGATCGAGGTATAATCCGGGCTCAGATAGCCGATGCTGTTGGAGGTGTTGAGCAACGCATTGGTGACGGAGCCGGCGGCGGCGGCGCCGGTAAAGTTTAGCGGCACGTTGGTGGTTGTGAATACGCCGCCGGAGGAGGCCACGAAATGCGTGGTGATCGGCACCGGCAGCACCGGAAAGTTGGAGTTGCTGGAATTGCAGACGGCGTTCAGATGCTGCGTTGTCAGAAAACTAGCGCCGCTGCTGTTCGAGAAATACACGACTTCGATAGTTGTACCGGCAGGGATCGCGGAATCCAGCAGGTTCCAGTCGGTGATCTTGCCCGAGAGCACGCCGCAGAGCTGATTATCGGTCAGGGTCAGCGAGACGCCGGGCTCATTATAAGCCAGGACGATCGGCACGCCGAAGCTCGGTACCTGGATCAGCGGGCCATCGACCGCCGAGCCCACGGTCGTGGTGCCGTAGCTGCCGGTGGCTGGGTTGGTGAGTTGCGAGGCGACCAGAAACGCTTCGCTGGTGGAAAAATCGACCTGGCTGCCCACGACGGTGCCGTAGGTCAGGGTGCCCGCCGGCGGGTTGGAGAACAGCGTGATGTTGTTTGTTAAAAACGCAGTTTGGCCGGTGCCGCCGCCGACCGCGGCGTAGCTGAACTGGATCGTCGGGTGCGCCTGCGTGTAGGCCGCGAATTCCGCGGCATAGGTGGGGAAGGCGATGCTGGAGCCGCCGCCGTTGAGGGTAGTTTGGGCGTGCGAGGCGCTGCCAGAGAGCGCGGCAGCCAGAATGCTGCAGGCCAATAATTTGCGGTTCATAGAACGTCCTTTGTGAGTGAAGCTTCCCTTTGGGCTTTCGGCCAACACTCTTGTAGCAGGCGCCGTGCCAAGGCATTCTTTAAACCTTTTCAATCCCTTGCCCGATTCACCGTGCTCGCATTCTGTTGCTCTGGCAACAATTCGCGCGCGATTGGTGGCAGGGCAGCAGCCCGGCCGTCGTGCGCCCATCTGTGCGATATTTGCGATTGGATGAAATTTACTATTGATTCTCTAGAGAAACTGGGTTGTTACGTCATCGTGGGCGGCCTGGCCGTGGAGACAAGAACAATGATCATGACAGAAGCTACCGAGGCAGATACGCGCGCCGCCTCGGATGAACGCGGCGCAGGGCCCGGCACCCGGGCCCGCCTGAACGTGCCGTGCGAGCAGCCGCCCGCGGTCTTCAGCGGCCGGGATGCCCAGACGCTGCTGGCGATGCTGGACCGCCTGGCGCCCACCGACGCCTCGCTGCTGATCGTCGGCGAAACCGGCACCGGCAAGGAAATGGCGGCGCGCTATATCCACGCGCAAAGCCGCCGGCGCGCCGGCCCGTTCCTGGCGGTCAACTGCGGCGCGCTGAGCGAGACGCTGGCCGAAGCCGAACTATTCGGCCATGAAAAGGGCGCCTTTACCGGTGCGGTGCGTGCCCAGCGCGGCTGGTTCGAGGCGGCTTGCGGCGGCACGCTGCTGCTGGATGAAATCGGCGACCTGCCCTTGGCTTTGCAGGTCAAGCTGCTGCGCGTGCTGCAGGAGCGCGAGGTGACCAGACTCGGCTCCCGCGCCGCGACCAAGGTGGATGTGCGCGTGATCGCCGCCACCAATGTGGATTTGCAGGCGGCGATCGCGCAAAAGCGCTTCCGGGAGGATCTGTATTTCCGCCTCAACGTCGCCACCATCACGCTGCCGCCGCTGCGCGAACGCCGGGACGCGCTGCCGGTCCTGGTNNGTCAGGGAGCTGGAAAACGTCATCCACAACGCGGTGCTGCTGACGCAAAGCGAGGTGATCGAAAGCGGCCACCTGAACCTGCTGCCCGCGCCCGAGATTTTCGTCAGCGCCGCGCCGTTTGAAGTCAGCCTGCCAAAACTGTTTGAACAGGCGATGCAACAGGGGCGCAAGAATCTGTTGGTCCGGACGGAGCGGCTGCTGGTGCAGGCCGCGCTCGACCACGCGGAAGGCAACCAACTGCGTGCCGCCGCGTTTCTGGGTATAAGCCGCAACAAGCTGCGCACGCGGATGGTGCAGATGGGGCTGCTGCGGCCGCGCCGGCGCGGGCCGGCCGCGCCAAAAAACTACCCCACCCCCACGATGGTGGAAGCGACCTTCCGGTTTTCCGAAACCGCCAGCGGCGGCCGGCTGACGAACGCCTGAAGGCCGATTCCCTTGGCCATTGAGCGGCCAAACTGTGGCCGCCCAATGGCCAAGGGAGGTAAACGTTTTTTGCGGAGCTTTTTTTCAAAAAAGCGACCGCTTGCTTGACTTAACCTAAAGCCATCATGCTCTCATCTGCGGATAGCGCTTACTCGAACCCGCCATCCAGCTTCAAAACTTCTCCCGCCAGATAAAGACTGCCACAAATCAGCACCCGCGCCGGCGCCAAAATCTGCCGCAATGCGCCCGCCACGTCCGGGCCCGCCACCGCCACGCCGCCGGACGCGGCAATCACCGCCGCAACCGGCAGCGCCGCGTGCTGCCCNNAAACGCCGCGGCGTCCTTGCTTTGCTTCATGCCCACCACCAGCACCGTCGGCCCTTGCCACGCCGCCAACTGCGCCGCCAGCGCCGCGCCGCCGCCGGGATTATGCCCGCCATCCAGCCATAATTCCGAGTCAGGCGGCAAAAGCGCCGCCAGCGCGCCATGCAGGCGCTGCAACCGCGCCGGCCATTCCACGGATCGCAGCCCGGCCGCCATGGCCGCCTGCGGCACATCCAGCCCGCAATGTTTGAGCGCCATCATCGCGATCCCGGCATTGTCCACCTGGTGCGCCCCCACCAGCGCCGGCAGCGGCAGCCGCATGCCCTGAAACACCAGCCCGCCGGCTGCCACCGCGACATCCCAATCCCGCTTGCGCGCCAACAGCGCCACGCCGGCGGCCCGCGCCGACGCTTCAAAAACCCGCAAAACCTCCGGCGCCTGCGCACCCGTCACCGCCACGCAGCCCGGTTTGATGATACCGGCCTTTTCCGCCGCGATCCCGGCCAGCGAGTCTCCCAAAAACTCCTGGTGGTCCAGGGATACCGACGTCATCGCCGCCACCACTGGCGCCGGGATCACGTTCGTCGCGTCAAACCTTCCCCCCAAACCCACTTCCAGCAGGCACAAATCCGCCGGCGTGCGGGCAAACAACCAAAACGCCGCCGCCGTGATCGCCTCGAAAACCGTAATCTCCCCGCCGGCGTTTTTCGCCTCCACCTCATCCAGCGCGGCGGCCAGGTCCTCGTCGGTCACCAGTTCGCCGGCCAGGCGAATGCGCTCATTAAACCGCACCAGATGCGGCGAGGTATAGACATGCACGCGCCACCCCGCCGCCTCCGCCATCGCGCGCGCGAACGCGCACACGCTGCCCTTGCCATTGGTTCCCGCGACATGGATGACCGGCGGCAGCGCCAGATGCGGGTCGCCCATCGCCGCCAGCAGGCGGTTCAAGCGGCCGAGGCTGAGGTCGATGAGTTTTGGATAGAGCGCCTGGAGGCGAGCCAGGCTCACGTCGTAGCGAGTCAAAGGAAGCAGTTACTTTTTTTGAAAAAAAAGTAACCAAAAAAACTTTTGGTTCGCTTCGC
>PLFB01000049.1:0-11399 GCA_003137135.1 Acetobacteraceae bacterium | reverse complement strand
GGCTCCGCGATCTGCACATCCCCCAGCATCGCGAAGCTCGCCGTTACCCCGCCGGTCGTCGGGTCCGTCAGCACGATGATGACCGGCAGCCCGGCCTCCTTCACCATCTGCATGGCAATGACCGTGCGCGGCATCTGCATCAGGCTGATGGCACCCTCCTGCATCCGCGCCCCGCCGCTGGCCGAAAACACCACCAATGGCGCCGCCTGCAGCACCGCCAGTTTCGCCGCCGCCACCAGCCCCTCGCCCACGGCGGCGCCCATGGACCCGCCCATGAACCCAAACTCCATCGCCGCCACCACCGCCTTATGGCCGCCGATGGTGCCGTGCGCGACCAGCAGCGCGTCGTCCTGCTTTACCGACTCCCGCGCGTCTCGCAGCCGGTCCGAATACTTCTTCTGATCGCGAAATTTTAAAGGATCGACCAGCACCTTCGGCAAATCGATCCGTGTGTAGCTGCCCTCGTCAAACGTCCAGTTCAGCCGGTCCGCCGCGGTCGCCCGCATATGATGCCCGCAATGCGGGCACACCTTTTTGCCGGTCTCCACCTCCCGGTGAAAAATCATCTGCTGGCAATTGGGACACTGGTGCCAAAGGTGATCCGGCACCTCCGTACGGCCCAGCAGCGTGCGTATTTTCGGACGAACAAATTCGGTCAACCAGCTCATGGCCGGAATTTACCCGTTCCGTCCCAATAAGGCAAAACGCCCCCAAAAAACCCCGCGTCATGCCAGCGCATCCGCGACTTTCCATCAAACGCCTCTTGCCAACCGCCGCACCGCCCAGGCCCCCGCCTCCGCCACCACCGCATCGGCATCCCCGGCGAGCGCCGCCGCCGCCGGCGCCAGCGCCGCATCCCCCGAATTTCCCACCGCGATCGCCACATTGCGCACAAACCGGTGCCGTCCAATCCGTTTCACCGGCGAACCCGCAAATTTCTTCCGAAACCCCGCATCATCCAGCCCCGCCAATTCCGCCAGCGCCGGCGCCACCAGATCCTCCCGGTGAAAAAATTTCTGCTCCCGTCCCGCCTGCGCGAACTTGTTCCACGGACAAACCGCCAGGCAATCATCGCAGCCATAAATCCGGTTTCCCATCGCCACCCGAAACTTTTCAGGGATCACCCCGTCATACTCGATCGTCAGATAAGAAATGCAACGCCGCGCATCGAGCTTATAGGGCTCCGGAATCGCCTCCGTCGGGCAGGCCGTCATGCACGAAGTGCACGTCCCGCACCGGTCCTCATGCGCCGCATCCGGCGCGATCTCCAGCGTCGTAAAAACCTCGCCCAGAAACAGCCAGCTCCCGTGCGCGCGCGACACCAGATTCGTATGCTTCCCCTGCCATCCCAAACCCGCAGCCTGCGCCAGCGGTTTTTCCATCACCGGCGCCGTGTCCACAAACACCTTCACGTCCACCCCCAACGCCGCCACAAACTGCGCCAGGTGCTTCAGCTTCCCCTTCACCACCTCATGATAATCCCGCCCGCGCGCATAGACCGAGATATTTCCGGCGCTTTTCTCAGCCAGCCCCGCCAGCGCATCGCCCTGCGGCGCGTAGGACATCCCCACCGAAATAACCGTCTTCACGTCCGGCCAAAGCGCCTTCGGATCGCCGCGCTGCTCCGCCCGCGCCGCCATCCATTTCATGTCGCCATGATGACCGGCCGCCAGATAATCTCGCAAACCTTCGCGCTGCGCCGCCGAGATTTCCGCGCGGCAAAATCCCACCGCGTCAAACCCCAGCGCCGCCGCCCGCGCCGCGATGCGCGCCTTTACGTCACCCATCCCGCCCGCGTCTCGGCGCAGAACGCCGCATACCGCCCCGCAAGAATGGCCGCGCGGGCCAAAATCATCAGCGACTGATAATACGTCAGATTATGCATCGTCAGCAGCATCGGCCCCAGCATCTCCTCGCACCGTATCAAATGATGCAAATAGGCCCGCGTATGCCGCGCGCAGCACAAACACGCACACCGCGCATCCAGCTTTGCATCATCGTCCATAAACCGCGCATTCCGCAAATTGAACACGCCGGCGGAGGTAAACGCCCGCGCCGTCCGCCCCGCCCGCGTCGGCATCACGCAGTCAAACATATCCACCCCGCGCGCCACCGAGCCCAGCAGATCATCCGGCGTCCCCACCCCCATCAGATACCGCGGCTTGTCCACCGGCAAGAACGGCGCCGTCGCCTCCAGCATCTCATACATCATCGACTGGCCCTCCCCCACCGCCAGCCCGCCGATCGCATACCCCTCAAAATCCATCGCCCCCAAAACGTCCGCGGACTCCCGCCGCAAATCCGCATAGGTGGAACCTTGCACAATCCCAAACTGCCCATAACCTTCACGGGGAAAAAACGCCGCGCGGGACCGCGCCGCCCACCGATGCGTCAACGCCATGGAACTCGCCGCCTCGTCATACGTCGCCGGATGCGGCGTGCATTCATCCAGCACCATCGAAACCGTCGCATCCAGAAGATGCTGGATTTCCGTGGACCTTTCCGGCGACAAGAAATGCGCCGAGCCATCCAGATGCGAGCGGAACGTCACCCCCGCCTCCTCCAGCTTCCGCAGTTTCGCCAGCGACATGACCTGAAATCCGCCCGAGTCCGTCAGGATCGGCCCAGGCCAGTCCATCATTTTATGCAACCCGCCCAGCCGGGCCACGCGCTCCGCGGTCGGCCGCAGCATCAGATGATACGTAT
This sequence comes from Acetobacteraceae bacterium, assembly GCA_003137135.1. Classification (GTDB taxonomy): domain Bacteria; phylum Pseudomonadota; class Alphaproteobacteria; order Acetobacterales; family Acetobacteraceae; genus Acidocella. The sequence continues at coordinate 8,693 of PLFB01000049.1, read as the reverse complement.
TGCCGAGCACGATCTTCGCACCCGTGGCGCGCACCGCATCCGCCGTCATCGCCTTCACCGTCCCGGCCGTGCCTACCGCCATGAAGGTGGGCGTCGGCGCGTCACCATGCGCCGTGCGCAGCACGCCGGCCCGCGCCGCGCCGTCGGTCCCGGCCAGTTCAAATCCAAAACTCACGCCCGCTCCAGCAGACAAGCGTCGCCATAGGAATAAAACCGGTATTTTTGCTCAATCGCATGCGCATAAGCCCGCCGTATCCGCTCGATGCCGGAAAACGCCGACACGAGCATCAACAACGTCGAATGCGGCAGATGAAAATTCGTGAACAGCAAATCCACCGCCTTGAACCGATAGCCCGGCAGAATGAAAATATCCGTCTCGCCGGCAAACGCCTTCACGATCCCATCCTCCCCCGCCGCTGATTCAATCAACCGCAGAGACGTCGTTCCCACCGCCACAACCCGCCCGCCGCGGGCGCGCGTCGCATTGATCGCATCCGCCGCCGCCGCCGGCAAAAATCCGCGCTCCGCATGCATCCGATGCTCCCGCACATTTTGCGTCCGCACCGGCAAAAACGTCCCCGCCCCGACATGCAAAGTCACCCGGCAAAACCCGACGCCGCGCGCCTTCAAACCCGCAACCAGCGCGTCGGTAAAATGCAACCCCGCGGTCGGCGCCGCCACCGCGCCGTCATGCGCGGCAAACATCGTCTGATAATCCGCCGCATCCTCCGCCAGCACCCCATCCGGCCGGGCGATATAAGGCGGCAACGCCAGCGCCCCCAGTTCGCGCAGCGCCGCCAAAAACGCATCCCCTTCCAAATTAAACCGCAACACCCCCATGCCACCGTCAAGCGCGACCACCGCCGCAAAAAATCCCTCCCCGAGCAGAAGCTCATCGCCCACCCTTACCCGCTTCGCATTCCGCAACAAAACCCGCCAGTTTCCCTCCGCGTCAGGCCGGTCCAGCGTAATCCCAATCCGCGCCGCGCCGCGCATCGCCTCTAGCTGCGCCGGGATCACCCGCGTGTCGTTCACCACCAAGAGATCCCCCGCACGCAAAATCCCCGGCAAATCCGAAACTACATGATCCGCAAGCCCTTCCCCCACATGCAGCAGTCGGGCAGCATCCCGCGGTCGCGCGGGCTCCCGCGCTATACGTTCGGCAGGCAGATCAAAAGCAAAATCCGTAAGCAGAAAGTCAGGCATGAAGAACTTCTTTTTTTGCAAAAAAAGAAGCAAAAAAACTCCTACTAGCTGCGGGCGTTTGCACGGGGAGTGCCGTTAATCGCCACCGCAGGTGGCGATTAAAGGCACTCCCGGTCCAAACTCCCGCATGAGCAAAAGTTTTTTGCGCGCTTTTTTTTAAAAAAGCGCTACTTTCTTCATGCACCTAAATACGAGGCCAATTCGATCAAATTCCCATCCGGGTCCCGGCAATACACGCTCATGATATCCCCCAGCGCGCCGATCCTGGTCACCGGCCCGCGCTCGATCGTTACGCCGCAGGCGTGCAGATGCCCCACCGCGTCCTGCGGCCCCACCGCGATCACGAAGCACATGTCCAGCGTTCCCGGCCGCGCCAGGCTGGCATGCGGCAACACTTCGTGCCCGACCTCGTGCAAATTAATCTTTGCCGCCCCAAAGCGCAGCGCCGTGCGGTTTTTGCCGCCATATTCCTCGCGTTCCATGCCCAGCACGCGCTGGTACCACGCCGCGGTCACGGCGATGTCTTTGCACACCATCACCACATGGTCGATCCGGTCCACCGTAAACTTCATCAGGTCAATCCCGCGAAAAAATCGTTGCCTTTGTCATCCACAACGATGAAGGCGGGGAACTTTTCAACCTCGATCTTCCAGACCGCTTCCATTCCCAATTCCGGATACTCCAAAACCTCGACCTTTCGAATGTTGTTCTGCGCCAGCACCGCCGCCGGGCCGCCGATGCTGCCCAGGTAAAATCCGCCATATTTATGGCAGGCATCCCGCACCGCCTTGCTGCGGTTGCCCTTCGCCAGCATCACAAGGCTGCCGCCGGCGGCCTGGAACTCTTCCACATACGAATCCATTCGTCCGGCGGTCGTCGGGCCAAAACTCCCCGTCGCCATACCTTCAGGCGTTTTCGCCGGCCCGGCATAATACACCGGGTGATTTTTGATATAGTCGGGCAGCCCCAGCCCGGCATCCAGCCGCTGCTTCAGTTTCGCATGTGCAATATCCCGCGCCACCACGATCGTCCCGGTCAACGCCACGCGCGTCTTGATCGGATGCTTTGAGAGCTCGGCGAGAATCTCCGCCATCGGCCGGTTCAGATCGATCGCCACAACCTCGCCGCCAAGACCGACTTCCGTCACTTCCGGCAGGTATTTCGCGGGATCGGTCTCTAGCTGTTCGAGAAATATTCCATCCCTGGTAATTTTCGCCTTGATCTGGCGGTCCGCCGAACACGAAACCCCGATGCCGATCGGCAGGCTCGCGCCATGCCGGGGCAGCCGTATCACCCGCACGTCGTGGCAAAAATATTTGCCGCCAAACTGCGCCCCAATGCCAAGTTTTTGGGTCATCTCCAAAACCCGCTTTTCCATCTCCACGTCGCGGAAAGCATGGCCCGCCTTGGAGCCCTCGGTCGGCAGCTCATCCAGCCATTTCGTGGACCCCAGCTTCACCGTCTTCAAATTCAGCTCCGCCGAGGTGCCGCCGATCACGATCGACAAATGATAAGGCGGGCAGGCCGAAGTGCCGAGCGTCTTCGCCTTCGCCTCGATGAACGCCAGCAGTTTCTCCGGGTTCAAAACCGCCCGCGTCTCCTGATACAAAAACGTCTTGTTCGCCGAGCCGCCGCCCTTGGCGATGAACATCAGATGAAATTCTTCGGCATGGTGCTCGCCGGGTGCGGCCAGAATATCGAACTGCACCGGTAGATTATCCCCGGTATTCACCTCATCGAACATCGAGAGCGGCGCCATCTGCGAGTACCGCAAATTCGTTTCCGTGTACGTGCGATGCACGCCGTAACTGATCGCCTCCTCCTCGTCGCCGTCAACCCAAACCCTTTGCCCCTTCTTGCCAAAAACCAAAGCCGTGCCGGTATCCTGGCACATCGGCAAGATTCCCGCCGCGGCGATATTCGCGTTCTTCAAAAACTCCAGCGCGACATAGCGGTCATTTTCGGAGGCTTCGGGATCGTTCAAAATCTTCTGCAACTGCGCCAGATGCGCCGGCCGCAACAGATGCGAAACCTCGTGAAATGCCGCAAACGCCAGTTCCGACAGCGCCGCCGTACTCACCCGCAAAACCGTCTTGCCCGCCGCCTCGAACGTCGAAACCCCGCCGATATCCAGTTTCTTATAGGGTGTGGCATCCTCGCCCAGCGGAAACATCGGCGCGTACAAAAATCCCGGCGCGTGCAAATTTTCAACGTCCATGACGAATCCTCAAACTGGCAGAGAACAAAAGCTCACTCTTTCGGCGGCCGGCGCCGGAAGGCGTCCAGGCTCACCACCTCCGCCGGGCCGTCTTGTGGCCTGCCGTCTTGTGGCCTGCCGTCCTGGGGCCTGCCGTCCTGGGGCCTGGCCGGCACGTCGTCACCCTCCGGGGCCGGCAGCTCGGAAAGCGCCACACGCTCCGGCACCACCACATCGAAGCTCAGGCCAAACCGAACTTCCGGGTCCGCGAACGCCGTGATGGCCGCCAGCGGGATCACCAGCCGCGAGGGCACGCCGGAAAACGACAGCAGCACGGAAAAACTTTTGCTCTCCTCATCCAGCGTCAGCCCGTCGAACTGGTGCTGCAAAACAATCGTCATCTCGTCTGGATATTGCGCGCGCAGCCGGTCCGGCACACTCACGCCCGGAAAGCCCGTCTTGAAGGTGATATAGAAATGGTGCCCGCCCGGCAGGCCTTCCCGCGCGACGTGCGAAACCGCGCTCGCCACCACCTGCCGCAGCGCCTCCTGCGTCCATACGTCGTACGGCAGCAAGCTATCCGGTATCGGCGTTTCGTCCTCGGCCATCGCGCCAACTTACCCCAGCCCCCCAGGCCCGGCAACGGCAAGCAGGGAAAGCAAGAAAGCAGCGCTTTTTTGAAAAAAAGCGCGCAAAAAACTTTTGATTTATTTGGACCGTGCTGGTGAAACCAACGTTGGCCCAGATTAATAAAAGTTTTTTGCTTCCCCAGGCGGGGCGCCTTTTTTTTAAAAAAGAAGTCCTTTCTTACTTCTCCTTTTTTACTTCTTTCCCCGCTACTGCGCGGCCCAAATGATCCGATGCAGCCAGGTAATCTGCCCGGTCGTGTAATGCAGCGGCGGGTAGGCGGGGTTGAGGCTGGTGAGTTCGATGCGGCTGGCGGTGCGCCTGGTCAGCAGCTTGGCCATGACGGCGCCGTGCTCGTCGCGGGCGACGACGCGGTCGCCGGTGCGAATCGGCGCCGCGGGGGAGACGATGATGGCGTCGCCGAGGCGATAGGCCGGCTCCATCGAGTCGCCGGAAATGCTCAGGGCGTAGGCGTTCGGGTCGGTGGTGGATGGCAGTTCCACCTCGTCCCAGCCGGCGCCGGCGGGGTAGCCGCCGTCGTCGAAAAACCCGGCGGAACCGGCCTGCGCCAGGCCGATCAGCGGGATTCTGGTGCGGGCGCGGCTGGAGCGTTCCGGGATCGTGCGGGCACCGGTGACCAGGGCGGAGAAATCCTCCAGCGCGGCGCCGGTCGCGGCCAGCACTTTGGCCAGGCTTTCGGTGGAGGGCCAGCGTGACTTGCCGTCCGGCGCGCGGCGTTTGGAGAGGTTGAAGCTGGTGGGGTCCAGCCCGGCCTTGCGGGCCAGGCCGGACGGGGAGAGCCCATTTTCCGCGGCGAGCGTATCGATGGCTCGCCAGACATCCTCGTGGCGCATGATGGCTCCGTGGTTTTTCCCGTAGATTCAGTCTTTTGCCCTAATTTCTTCGTCTGCGCAAAATAAAAATAGGAATTTTATCCGTTTTCGCTTGCAGGATTGCAACTTTAGGAATATGTTCTTGTTATGTTCTTTTCCATTCGGAGTTGCAGAATGTCGCTTACGAAACATAATCGGTTCTGCGAAAATTCTTTCGTTGCACGGGAAAATTTTTATTTCGAAGAGTCAATGGCGGGCTTGACGGTATGTGCAACTTGCAGTAGTTTTGCGGCAATTACGGGCGGAAAAGTCCCCACATCCGGTCAGTGCCCCCTGGACAGCGCTCCCACCGCTTGTCCCCGGATGTTTTATAATTTCGACCACTAGGGTCAGCCCGTCGAGGGCTGGCCCTTTTTCTTGCACTAAAACCCCCACACAACACAGGAGACTTTCCATGGCTTTTGCTTTGCGCAATCTGTCGGTGCTTGCCTACGCCAACGGCTTTACGCTTTGGCACTATAAATCGGAGAACGACGCGCTCGCCCAGGCGAGTGCCAAGGGCTATTTCGCGGACGCGGCGGATCTGCTGGCGCCGGGCGACATGGTGATGCTCTCGGCGGCGGAGGGCGGCAAGATCGCCACCATCGCGGGCGCGGGCAGAACGATCGCATTGTCGCCATTGGCGTAGCCGGCGCTTAAATGAAGAATTTTTAACGAAAATTCTTCTTTCGATGTCGTGTCGTTAACTTGGTATTATGCGCTTTCCGTTACGTACCGAATTCCGCAAATATGCGCGTTCGAAGACGAACCCACCAAAACGGTGGCCACTTCGTCGGGTATTGCCGGAATCGATCCGGTGCCGGTCAGGCCGGCACCGGATCGCTTAGGTCGGCAAGGGAAAAGGCAATAGACAAGGCAAAAAAACAGGCAATAAAACAGCCAAAAAAAGGCGTTTTCAGCCGCGCCATGAGTTAATGGCAATACCGGTTGGTCTCGAACGCCGAAGCCTACGCGCTGCGCTTGCCGGTCTCCGAAGGCTGCCCATTCCCAAACTGCCTGACCGCCTCGGCCTTCGCCCGGGACATCAGCTTCTGCAAATCGCCAGGTTTGTAAGTCTTGGCATCCAGCAACTCGATCCCGACGACGTTGTTCTGATCGTCAAAATCCCCCACATAAACCTTATCGAACTCCACCGAATACGCCACCTTCGCGTTCGGCACGATCTCCACATAGCCGATATTATTCTTGCTATCCGTCATGACTTGCATAACAACCTCGCTTCCCGCCTCAAACACCCATATACGGCCGTCTTTGCTTGCGCACCGTCACCACGGTATTCCCATCCGGGCTGCAATGCACCACAAATCGCATGCCGACATTGCCGTACCGGCGCACATAGATACGCCGGCCGAAATCGCCCAGCCCAACAAAATAGCGCGCATCCACCGTCCGATCGACGTCGTCCTGGTCGATGCCGCGCCTTTGCATCTGTCGCAATGCGTGATCCGAGTAGTTCATAACGCCTAACCTCCGCCGGCAGTTTCCGGTCGCCGCGGCCAACCCGCCATCGGCCGTCTCTTATCTCACTATTGCAAGCAACCTAGAATTGCCGAAAGGAGTTATCAACCACTTTCGCGCGCGCCCGCCCTAAAATCAAACCGGCGGTCACCCAAAACCCGCAAGCCGTTAATATTTGGGAAACTCTTCCCCATTAATCTGCGGTTCGCGGAAGGTTTCGAAAACGTTCCTTTCCCTTTGGCCCATCGCGGCCAAGCCAAGGAGCACGGCAACCACATGCGCATTCCTGCACCCGGCGCGCCACGGCAAGCCGGCACAAGCGCGGTCATGTGATCGCCTTGTCCATCGAAAAAATGCCCGCCCCCGCAACATCGCGCCTGGCCTGGTTGAAAACCCTCGGCGCGTGGCTGGCGCCGCCCGCCGGCGACCCGGAACTCGCGCACGCCCAGCTCGGCGTCCTCGCCCGGCAGATCCCGCTGCTCTTCATCATTCTCAACGCCTCCGCGCTGGTGCTGGCCGCGACGCACCTGCGCTGCGCGCCGGCGTTCCTCACCATCGTGATGCCGTGCCTGTTCTGCGTCGCCTGCGCGCTGCGCGTGCGCTACTGGCGCCGGCTCGACCTCGCCGCCATCGACGGCCCCGGCGCCCTGGCCCGCATGAAGACCACGCTGGTTTCCGTCGCCATCCTCGGCGCCGTGTTCACCGCCTGGGCGCTCGCTCTGTTTCCCTACGGCGACGCCTACGCGCGCTGCCACGTCGCCTTCTACATGGCCATCACCGTCATCAGCTGCATCCTCTGCCTCACCCATCTGCGCGGCGCCGCCCTGCTGCTCACCGCCATCGTCGTCATCCCCTTCACCATCTTTTTCGTTGGCACCGGCAATCCCGTGCTGATCGGCATGACGATCAATTTCGTGCTGGTCGCGGCCGGACTCATCGTGCTGATGCTGCACAATTACGACGATTTCGCCGGCCGCGTCGGCCTGCAGCGGGTCACCCAGCGCCTCTCGGACGAAAATTTCCGCCTCGCCCAGCTCGACAGCCTCACTTTGCTGCCCAACCGCGGCCGCTTCTTCGCCGAACTCGACGGCATGATCACGGCGGCCGGCCAATCCGGCGCCGCCTTCGCGGTCGCCATCATCGACCTCGACCGCTTCAAAGCCGTCAACGACATCTATGGCCACGCCGCCGGCGACCGGCTTCTCCAGCAGGTCGGCCAGCGCCTGGCCAGCATCGCCGCGGAGAAAATTTTCATCGCCCGGCTCGGCGGCGACGAATTCGGCGCCATCCTTAAAACCGCATCGGACGAAGCCGCGATCACGACGTTCGGCACGCGCGTCAAAACTCTGCTCGAACCCGCCTTCACGTTGAGCCCCGGCTGCCTGGCCAGCATCGGCTGCTCGATCGGCGCCGCGCGCTATCCGCAAACCGGCCAGACCGCCGAACAGCTCTTCGAACGCGCCGACTACGCGCTCTACGACGCCAAGCAGTTCCACCCGGGCACCACAATCGTGTTCTCACAGAAGCTGGAGACCCGCATCCGCCAGTCCAGCCGGATCGAACAGGCGCTCCGCACCGCCGACCTCGAGGCCGAGCTCTCGCTCGCGTTTCAGCCGATCGTCGAGATCGAGACCGGCCAGACCATCGCCTTCGAATCCCTGGCCCGCTGGAACAGCCAGACACTCGGCCCGGTCTCGCCCGCGGTTTTCATCCCGATCGCGGAACACTGCCAGCTGATCAGCCCGATCACCAAAATCCTGTTCGCCAAGATGCTGGGCGCCGTTTCCGCCTGCCCGGCGCCGATGCGCTTCGGCTTCAATCTCTCCGCGCACGACATCTGCTCGCGCGAGACCATGGCCGACATCCACGCCCTGATCCAGCAATCCGGCGTGTCCTGCGCGCGCCTCACCTTCGAGATCACCGAGGGCGCGCTTTTGCAAGATTTCGATCTCGCTGCGGAAATGATCGACTCGCTGAAACATCTTGGCGCGCGCATCGCGCTGGATGACTTCGGCGTCGGGTTTTCCAGCCTCGGCTACGTGCAAAGGCTGAAACCCGACCGCATCAAGATCGACCGCAGTTTCGTCACCGCCATCGAAGACGGCGACACCGCACCCAGCATCATCCGCGCGATCGTCGATCTCTGCCGCCACCTCGACGTCGGATGCGTCATCGAAGGCGTGGAAACCGCCTCCCAGCTCGCCATTCTGCGCGGCCTCGGCGCGCGCTTCGTGCAGGGCTACCATTTCAGCAAACCGCTCCCGTTCGCCGCCATCGCCCCCTACCTGGCCGCAGCCGCCGCAGCCGCCGCC
>PLFB01000102.1 GCA_003137135.1 Acetobacteraceae bacterium | reverse complement strand
CCCACCCACGAGACCAAACAAAACGGGTCCTAGGGCCGTCGGCCCTAGTGGGGGGTCCAGGGGGGCCGCGCCTGCGGGGGCAAAGCCCCCCTGGCCTTTCCATCCACAACCTCAAGGATTGATCGTCACGGACGGGTTCACGGACATCCCAGGCGCCAGCGGGTAATTGGCGATCCGGGAGTCATCGAAGGTGATTTTCACCGGCACGCGCTGCACGATTTTGACGTAGTTGCCGGTGGCATTTTCGGCCGGCAGCAGGCTGAACACGGCGCCGGTGCCGTATTGGATGCTATTCACCTTGGCGTGGAAGGTGATACCGGGCACGGCGTCGATGGTGATGGTGGCGGGGTTGCCGGGGTGGATGCCGGCGAGCTGGGTTTCCTTGTAGTTGGCGGTGACCCACACGTTGTCGCCGACCACCGCCATCAGGCCGGTGCTGGGCGAGACGACGTCGCCGGCGCGCACCGTGCGTTCGGAGACGTGGCCGGCGGCCGGCGCGGTGATGGTGGTGTAGGAGAGCTGCAGTTCGGCATTTTGCAGCTGGGCTTTGGCGGCGTCGAGTTGCGCTTGCGCGGCGATGGCGCTGGCCTGGTCGCCGGCGGTCTGCTGGCGGGCGGCGTCGTATTTCGCCTGCGCGCTGCGGATGGTGGCGTCGGTCTGGTCGAGCTGCAGGCCGCTGACGGCGCCGGTCCGCAGCGCGTGGTAGCGCTGAAAATCCTGCTGCGCCTGGGTCAGCGCGGCGCCTTCGGAGATGGCGTTGGCCTGCGCCGCGGCGATATTGGCGTTGGCTACGATCAGCTGCGCCTGCGCCTGTTCCACATTGGCCTTGGCCTGCGCGACGCTGGCCTGTGCGTCCCGCGGGTCGAGCGTCACCAGGACCTGGCCGGCGGTGACGTGCTGGTTGTCGGTCACCAGCACTTGATCCACCTGGCCGGCGATGCGTGAAGAGATTTGAAAGATATCCCCGTCAATCTGGGCGTCGTCGGTGGTTGCGTAATTGCGGTTCAGCAGCCAGTAGATGATGGCGGCGATGGCGACCGTGGCGAGCACGGCGCCGAGGATGATGAACGGCCGGCGGCTGCGCTGATGCGGCGGGGGCGGGGGCGGCGCCGCCGCGCTGGGCGCCTCTGAATTTGGGGCCCGCGAAGGCGCCGTTTTGGGGGCGGGGGACTTTAGTTCGGCCTCGCTCATGCATCCTCCAACTGACCGAGCGGTTCGGTCACCTTGCCAATCGCACCATTCCGGTTCAAATTCAACCCATGTTCGTCAGAATTAAGCCAGGCGCCGAAACCGAGATCGCCGCCGCGGAGCGCCCCCGGCCCATGCGAGAGACCGCGGCGCTGTCGCCGCAGCGGCGCGGCCGCATCGTCGCCGGCGCCAGCGAGATTTTTGTCCGCGACGGCTACGAAGGCGCCTCGATGGCCCAGATCGCGGATGCCGCGGGCGTCTCCAAGGGCACGCTGTACAACTATTTTCCCAGCAAGCAGGCGCTGTTCGAGGCGTTTGTGCGCGAGCGCTGCGCCCGGCTGGTGGAGCAGGTGTTTGGCGAGCCGGACAACGCGGCGCTGCTCGGCCTGGCGGCCGAGCTCGGCCGCATCGGCCGGATCATGCTGCGCATGATGATGTCGCCGGACGGCCGGGCGATCTACCGGGTGGTGGTGATGGAGGCCACAAAATTTCCGGAACTCGCGCAGGCGTTCTACAATGCCGGCCCGCGCACCTTGACCGAGCGCATGGCGGCCTGGCTGACGCGCCAGATCGAGGCCGGCGCGCTGCGGCCGCACGATGCGAAATTCGCCGCGGAGCAGTTTTTCGCGCTCACCCAGACCCGCCTGCTGATGCAGGCGCGCACCGACGCGGCCTATTTTCCCAGCAACGCCGAGATCGATTTCGTGGTCGATGGCGCCGTGGAGGTGTTTCTGGCGGCCTACGGCGTCACATCCTAACATTGCATTGTTTTTGAGCAACTGGCGCATCTTGCGCCTGTGGACGATGGCAAGAGCGCGCGTGATGGTTCTGAATTCACGGCAAAAGCTGTTTTTAAATGACATTTTCGTGGAAATTAAAAATAATTCTGGTTTCTCAAAAAAACATCTTGCATATCGAGTCGAATTGGAAGGTAATCGTTAAGGTTGTATTATATAGCCTGAATTTGGAGTGAAATATCTTGGTACAAATCGGATTGGATATTCGGGCCCGCGAGAGATTACGCGCCTGGCCGAACGATCCGCCCGGGCTGGAGCATGAGCTGGGGCCGGGCGTCTGGCTGAAAGCACGACCAGGGGTGACGGACGATATCAACCACCCCAAACTCAAACTCCCCGGCGCGGACCGGTTGCGCACGGTGCCGGACGCGCTCTGGCTGCGCTTCGGCGGTCACGAACGCGACCCCTTCGTCGATATTTTCGTCATCGAAGTCTGCGGCAGCTTCACCAACCTGTTGGATAAGCGCTCGCGCTTCGCGCCCTCGATGCATTCATTGCTCGCCTCCTGCCCGGTGCAATGGCTGCAAGGCCCGCGCGCGCGCGACGACGACACCCAGCGCTGGCAATGCACCCGCCTGCTGCGCGAACTGCCGGCGCAGCCGATGGTGCTGCCGGTGCGCGACATCCGCGTGATGTACGCCCTGCCGGCGAAACTGTACGACGGCTTCGTCTCCAGCCAGGCGCCGCACGCGCACGAATTCTTCATCCCCACCAGCGCGCTGCTGGGGCCGGAAAGCTGGCAGGAACCCAGCATCCGGGCGCTGATTTCCAGGGCCTCGATCCGTGCTAACTTTTGGGCCTATGACATCGCGGCGGAGTAGGTAGAAAGAAGTTACTTTTTTTGAAAAAAAAGTAACCAAAAAAACTTTTACGAGCTGGGGGCGCTGGGGCCGGGATTGCCGTTCAACGGCTCCAAAGGAGCCGTTTAACGGCAATCCCGGACCAAACGCCCCCAGCTCGTAAAAGTTTTTGCGCGCTTTTTTCAAAAAGCGCTTCTTTCTAATGCGCTTGCTCCGCAACTGCGCGCTCTCGCTTGTGCTCTACACGCTGGTTTTTGCGCTGGTGCTTGACCGGCCGCTATCGCTGGGGGTGCTGCGGCTTGAGATCCAGCAAAAGGCGGCGCGGCTGGCGGCGCTGCCGACGCCGAAGCTGGTCATTCTTGCCGGCTCCAACGGGCCGTATTCGCATTCCTGCGCGGTCATTGGGGCGATGCTGAACCTGCCGTGCGAGAATGCCGGCATCGCGGTGGGCATTGGGCTGGATTTTTTGGTGCGCCGCTATGGGCCGAGCCTGCGGCGGGGGGACATTGTGTATATGCCGATGGAATTCGCGCAATACGCGATGACTCGGCCGGAGACCGATTCCGGGCCGGACGGCGCGATACTGGTACGCCATGACCGGGATGTGCTGCTCAGCCTGCCGCCGGACCGCGTTTTGGCCGCCATGTTCTCCACGGATTTTCCGAATTTTCTTGAATCTGCGATCGAGATGCCGATGGCGCGGCTGATTTCGCCGGCAAGTACGCTGGCGGCGGAATATGATGTGCAGGGCGACCGCATTGGCACGAGCCTGGCGACCGCCCAGCCGGCGCTGCTGCGCGGCGCCGGCGCGCCCACGGTTTTTGCGCCGACCTATGGGGCCACGCTGATCGCGCAATTCGTCCGCGCCGAGACGGCGCGCGGCGTGATTGTGATCGGCGGGCTGCCGACGGGGTTTTCCACCGCGCCGCCGCCGCCCGCCGCCATCGCGGCCATCCGCGCGCTGTATCTGGCCAACGGCGCCCGGTTCGCGGCGTTGCCGAATGCCAGCCGCTACCCGCCGGCCGATTTTTACGACAGCCCGGACCACCTGGCGCAGCCCTGCCAGTTCAAGCATTCCATCGCGGTGGCTCAGCTGCTGGCCGGGATTCTGGGCAAACCAGCCGCCGCCCCCACCCCGCAAGTGGCCGCGCTGGCAAAGACTTGTCCGCAATAGGCTTTTCCGAAGGATCAAATGACTGGACTTCGGAACATGATACGTGATATGTTACGAAGAATCTTTTGAAGCAATTGACAGCCATGGGACGCTAGAATGGTCGAGATCAGCTCCGCGGAAGCCGGCCGCAATTTCAGTCAGTATCGGGAAAAGGCGGAGACGGAGCCGGTTGTCGTGCTGCACTACAACAAGCCGTCGGTGGTGATGATTGCGGTCAGCGAATTTGAGCGCCTGAAACGCCGGGACAAGCAGGTCATGTCGGTCGAGCAGATGCCGGAATGGCTGGTGGAACTGGTGGTGAACGCAAAGATGGACGCCAGGCATGACCATCTGGACGGCATGAAGGCGCCGGAGGGGTTTGAGGAAAGTGCCGCTCCCGACGCCTGAGCCGGGACTGATCGTCAGCTATTCCTACGTGTTTCAGACCGGCACCAGAACCGTGGGCGCGGCGGGCAAAAACCGGCCGTGCCTGATCGTCGCGGCGTTCCCCGATCGTAACGATCCGGTCAGGACCGGCGTGCTCTACCTGCCGATCACGCATACCAGGCCAGGCCTGGATGATTCCGGAATCGAACTTTTGGCGGACGCCAGATTCGCGGCGGGGCTCGATGGCTCGCCGCAGTGGATCTTGGTCTCGCAGGGCAACCTGGACACCTGGCCGGAGGACATCGCCCATCTGCCCAGCCGGCCTGGCGTGTTCGCCTACGGTTTTTTGCCGCCATCGGCTTTCAGGGCCGTGCAACTGGCATTTGGCAAGCATTACGCCGAGCGCAAATTCCACCTCACGCCGCGCAATGCGTAGCCGCTAAAGATGCGCCTTGAACCAGGCCGCGGCCTCCTTAACTACTTCGCCGTGCAGGCGCTCGCCGGTGTAGAAATCGAAATGGCCGCCGTCGTATTCCACAAGTTTTTTGGGCTCGCCGGCGCGAGAAAAAGCTTCGCGGACGTGCTCGATGGGGATGAGGGAATCGTGCACCGCGGCCTGGATCAACAGGGGTTTGGGGGTGACCAGGTCGATGAAGGCGGCGGGCCAGTATTCGGCCATGCGGGCGACACTTTCCAGGGTCATGTAGTTCACCCAGCCCGGCAGGCCCTCGCAGTTTTTCATGAACCAGTCGTAGGAATCGGGTGTGGATAGGATGGCGGGTTCGCCGGGCGGCGCGACGATGGGGATTTTGCCGCCTTCGGCGCCGGCGTTGCGGGCGGTGAAATCCTGCGCGAGCACGTCGAGGTAATAGGCAAAGCCTTCGCGGCCGGCCAGGGCCAGCAGCGCGCGGGCGAGGGCGATGGCGGGGACTTGGGAGACCACGACTTTGATCCGCGGTTCGAAGGCGCCGAGGAACAGGGCGTGACCGCCGGAATAGGAAGAGCCCCAGTAGCCGATGCGCTCGGCGTCCACTTCCGGCAAAGCGGCGGTGTAGGTGATCGCGGCGCGGATGTCGTCGTGCTGCTCCTGCGGAATGATTCTTCCCCGTTCCGCGCCGTCGCTCTCGCCCTGAAAACGGTAGTCGAACACCACGACCACGAACCCGGCGGCGCAAAAAGTCTCGGCGAAACCGGTCAGGCCGAGTTCCTTGACCGCCGAGAGGCCGTGGCTCATGACGATGGCGGGCGCGTTTTCGGCGTTTTGCGGGCGGTACAGCCAGCCGCGGCAGGTCAGGCCGTGGCTGGTGAATGAGATGTCGGTGCGCATGGCGTTTTCCCCTTTTGATTTTCTGAGTTTTTTAGAAAGCGTGGGCAGTTTCAAAGAATTTTGCCCGGTCCGCAAGCGCGAAAACCCGGCGTCAAGAATTCGTCATATCGCCTGACACCCCAGATAGGACAGAAGACCTGTCAATTGTGCGTCAACGCACAATTGACAGGTCTTCTGTCCTATCTAACTTCACGTTAGTCATTCAAACAATGAGCGCGGCCCGCTGGCCGGCGATGCGCGCCCAGGCTTCGGCTTCATCCTCGTCGAACAATTCCGCCAGTTTGCGCATCATGGTGCCGCCCAACTCCTCGGCGTCAACGATCGTCACCGCGCGGCGGTAGTAGCGCGTCACGTCGTGGCCGATGCCGATNNCCAGCCGCTTCAGGTCCTTGGCCGCGGCGGCGACGGTGCCCAGGGAATGCGGCCCGCCGTTCAGCTGCACGTCCCACAGCCATTCGGGGTGGGCGAGGCCGTCGAGGGTCTGGGCGATCCGCTGGCTCATGGTGGTGGCGACCATGCCGTTGCGCACGTCGCGATAGCGCGCGCCCGGCATCGGCAGGTCGACGGTGAACAGCAGCACCGGGCAGCCGGCGCCCTGAGCGCTCGCCAGCACATCGGCCATGAAGCCGCGATCGCGGGTCATGTAGAGCTGGAACCACGGCGGCGCGGCGGCCTTGGCCACCTCGTCCACGGTGCAGACGCCGACGGTGGAGAGGCTGAAGGGCACGCCCGCGGCCTTGGCGGCCCGGGCGGCCTGGGTCTCGCCGCGGCGGGCGTACATGCCGGCCAGGCCCACCGGCGAGAGCACGATCGGCATCGACAGCGGCTGGCCGAACACCTCGGTGGCCATGCTCAGCTTGGAGACGTCGCGCAGCACCCGCTGGCGCAGCTTCAGCGCCTGGATGTCGGCGATGT
Organism: Acetobacteraceae bacterium; assembly: GCA_003137135.1. Classification (GTDB taxonomy): domain Bacteria; phylum Pseudomonadota; class Alphaproteobacteria; order Acetobacterales; family Acetobacteraceae; genus Acidocella. Next base: position 15,374 of record PLFB01000102.1, on the reverse strand, counting down.
TGGCTGCCAGCGTCTCCTCGGCGTAGGAGCCGCCGTCGATATAGTCGAACAGCACCCGCGGCAGCCGCCGGCGCGCCGCCTCGCGGTAATCCGCGACGCAGGCAGGCTTCACGCGAAGGGCCTCACGTCGCCGCCCCGTGCACCGGGCGGACCGGCGGAGTCTTCGGCGTCGGGCTGTGCGACGACGGCGGCGACTTCATCAGGTCGGCCATCGCCTTGGTGATCGCCCGCGGCTCTTCCTCGAACAGGCTGGCCAGCTGCTCGGTGATCGCACCGCCCAGCTGCTCGACATCGACGATGGTGACGGCCCGGCGGTAATAACGGGTGACGTCGTGGCCGATGCCGATGGCGATCAGTTCGACGAAATTGCGGCTCTCGATGTCGCGGATCACGTCGCGCAGATGGCGTTCCAGGTAGTTGCCGGAATTGACCGAGAGCGTGGAGTCATCGACCGGCGCGCCGTCGGAGATGACCATGAGGATGCGCCGGTGCTCCGGGCGCGCCAGCAGCCGGCGATAGGCCCAGAGCAGGGCTTCGCCGTCGATGTTTTCCTTCAACAGCCCCTCACGCAGCATCAGACCCAGATTCTTTCGCGCCCGCCGCCATGGGGTGTCGGCGGCTTTGTAGATGATGTGGCGCAGATCGTTCAGCCGGCCCGGCCACGGGGGCTTGCCGGCGGCGACCCAGCTTTCCCGGCTCTGGCCGCCTTTCCAGGCGCGGGTTGTAAAACCCAGCACTTCGACCTTGACGGCGCAGCGCTCCAGGGTGCGGGCCAGGATGTCGCCGCACATGGCGGCGACGGTGATCGGGCGGCCGCGCATGGAGCCGGAATTGTCGATCAGCAGCGTCACCACCGTGTCGCGGAAATCGGTGTCGCGCTCGCGCTTGTAGGTGAGCGCCAGGAGCGGATCGACGATGATGCGGGAGAGGCGTGCGGCATCCAGCATGCCTTCCTCCAGGTCGAATTCCCAGGCGCGGGTTTGTTGCGCGAGCAGGCGGCGCTGCAGGCGGTTGGCCAACTTGGCGACGACCGCATGCATATGCTGCAATTGCTGGTCCAATTGCTGCCGCAGCCGGGACAATTCTTCCGGGTCGCAGAGCTCGTCGGCGTCGATTTCCTCGTCATATTGGCGGGTGAAGGCGCGGTAGGAGGAGGCGTCGTCGGACATCGCCGGCTGGCGGCGCGCCTGCGGGCCGGCGGGGGCGTCGTCGGCTTCGGCGGAAAAATCGTCGCCTTCGTTTTCGTCCTGCACGTCTTCTTCGGCCGGCTGGCCTTCGGTGACTTCGGGCTGGGCGGAGAGCGTGGCGTCCTCGGCGGTGGCACTTTCGCCCTCGCCCTCCTCGGTGTTGCTCTGGTCGGGAGATTCCTCGCCGCCGTCCTCGCCGTCGCCTTCCTCGTCTTCGGCGGTGTCGGTCTCGGCTTCCGCCAGGTCGAGGGCCGCCAGCAATTTGCGGGCGTTTTTGGTGAACTGACCCTGGTCGGCGCGCGACTCCGCCAGTTCATCCAGCGCCGCCTGCGCCGGGCCGCCCAGCGTGTCGCGCCATAGGTCGAGAATTTGCCTGGCCGATTCCGGAACCGACGATGAATCCATCTTTTCCCGCGCCAGCAGCGAAAGTGCTGTGACCAGCGGCAGTTGCTCGCGGCGGGTCATGCGGTCCAGGCCGTCGGCGGTGCATTCGTCGTTCAGCTTGCCGCGGAGGTTGGCGGAGACGCCGTCCATGTGCGCCGAGCCGACGATTTCCACCCGCGCCTGTTCCAGCGCGTCATAGGCCTCGCGCGCCTCGCGCGTGTTGGGCGCGCGCGCGGCGTGCACCGCGTCGCTGTGATGCCGCAGCCGCAGCGCGAGCGAATCCGCGGTGCCGCGCAGCTTGGCCATTTCCGCCGCCGGCAGCGCGCGCGAAGGCGACGGCAGGCGCGCGCGCTTGCCCGCCAGGCCGGAGGGGCCGGGCTGATAGGCCACCTGCACGTCGGGCGTCTGCGCGATGGCGCGCAGCGCGTTCGCCGTGGCTCGTTTGAAGTCTTCAGCTTTGCCTTGGTCGTTGCTCATAAGTAAGCAAGAACTTCTTTTTTGAAAAAAAGGCGCCCCGCCTGGGGAAGCAAAAAACTTTTATAAATCTGGGCCACGGCTGGTGAAAACACCTCGGTCCAAATTAATAAGAGTTTTTTTGGTTCTTTTTTTGCAAAAAAAGAACTTCTTCCTTCACCCTTTCTTACCATGCAGCCCCGTTGGAATTTCCTCATTGAAACACCGCTGATAGTATTCCGCGACGGTCTGCCGCTCGGCTTCGTCGCATTTGTTCAAGAACGTGAGGCGGAACGCAAACCCAACGTCGCCGAAGATTTTCGTGTTTTCGGCCCAGGTGATCACCGTGCGTGGCGACATGACGGTGGAAATGTCGCCGGCGATGAAGCCGGCGCGGGTGAGGTCGGCCAGGGCGACCATGCTTTCCATGCGCTTGCGCTCGGCGGTGTTGGATTTGTCCACGCCGAGTTTCGCCATGATGATGGCGACCTCCTGCGCGTGCGGCAGGTAGTTGAGGGTGGCGACGATGTTCCAGCGGTCCATCTGGCCCTGNNCGGATGACGCGGTTCTGGTCGAGGAGAGTCAATTTGCCTTCGACTTCGAGGACGCGCTGGATGACGAACATCACGTCCGGCCGGCCGGCGTCGTATTCGTCGAACACCAGCGCGCAAGGGTGCTGCAGCGCCCAGGGTAGAATGCCTTCGCGGAATTCAGTGACTTGCTTGCCGTCTTTCAGGACAATGGCGTCTTTGCCGATCAGGTCGATGCGGGAAATATGGCTGTCGAGGTTGACGCGNNCGGTCGAACTGGTAGGCGGTGTCGGTTTCCGGGACGTGCTCGGTCTTCACCGAAAAGGCCGGGGCTTCCAGGTCGCTGTCGATGCCGAAAACGTCGCGCACCTTGACCTTGGTGTCGGGCACGGAGATCGCCGCCGTATTGGGCCGGTTTTCGGCGAGGGTGGCTACGTTATTCATTCAACAAAAATCCTGTTTTGTGGTCCGCATTTACTCCGCCGCGGCCTGCGGCGCCATGTGAGCGACAAGTTTGCCACGCAGGGTGGCATAAGCAAGGTTGACAGACTTGAGAATCTCCTCGGAGGTCTTGTCGCCGCCGTTGGCGTCGGGGTGGTGGCGCTTGGCGAGTTCCTTGTAGCGCGTTTTCACGGCATCGAGCGAGACCGGCCAGGCGAGGTTGAGCACGTGCAGCGCGTCGCGCAGTTCCGGCGGCGCCGCGGGTTTGGGTGGCGCGGGCCGGGGGCCAAAAGCGAAGGCGTGCAATTCGGCTTCCAGCGCCTCGTCGAGTCGCGCGCCGGAGCCCGTTTGGCCGAGGCGGCCGAGCGGCCAGGTAGGGCGCTGCCAGGAGGTGTCCTGGCGCACCAGAAACTCGATTTCGCCGGGCGACATGCCCTTGTAGAAATCCCAGGCGGCGTTGTAGGCGCGCACATGATCCAGGCAAAACCAGTAAAATTCCCGGAGATGGTCGCGCGATTTGGGCGCCTTGTATTCGCCGGCCAAGCAGCAGCCGGGGGCGGCGCAGGGCTGGCCGGGCGCGTCGGGATCGGGGTCAAAAGCTTTCGGCTTGCGCCGCGGCGGGTTCATGGCCCTAATGTGCCACCGCGCGATGGCTTGGCAACAGGCTTTCTTCAACCACTAGGAAATGGCTCATATGACGACGAGGGCGCAGCGAATCGAGGATGTTCTTGTGGCGGCTTTTCCGCCGGAAAAATTTGAATTGCGCGATGAGAGCGCCAAGCATGCCGGGCATGCGGGGCGCATGGGCGTGCCGGCGGATGCGCAGACGCATTTTCATGTCACGCTGGTGTCGGAGGCGTTCGCGGGGATGTCGCGCGTGGAGCGGTCGCGGCGCGTGCATGAATTGCTGGCGGCGGAATTTGCAACCGGGCTGCACGCGCTATCTTTGAGCCTGAAAACCCCGTCGGAAATGCGCAACCTAGCGGCGTAAAGAGTCACCATGTTCAATGTAGCCACATATTTTTATCGCGAGCACCGGATCGACCTGCACCCGTATGCCGGCGGGTTCAAGGCGTTCATTTATCCGCCGGGGGGGATTTGCTCCGGCTTTGAGGAAACGCCGATCATCGTGGGGCCGGATGGCGCCGAGGCGGTGTTGCGCAAACGCGTGCTGCAGGAGAGCCGGCGTTTTGTGGACCGGCTGATTGGCAGAAAGCCGAAGTGAGGAAGAACATCTTCTTTTGAAAAATAGCGCTGCTTGATTCGCAACGTGCGTCGCGCATATATATTCACGTCTATATCTAGGGAAGGGCGGCAATGCGCGTGACGAAGGTGGCGAAACTGTTCAGGAACGGCGCGAGCCAGGCGGTCCGGCTGCCGGCGGAATTCAGGTTTGACGGGAGCGAGGTGTTTGCAACGAGGGACTCGCTGACGGGAGATGTCGTCTTGTCGCGCCGACCGGGGGCGGCGGCGTGGGGGGAGTTTTTTGCGTTTATGCGGAGCCTGGAAGTGCCAGCGGACTTCATGGCGGAGCGGCCGCTGAATACGGCGCCTTCTGAGAGGGATGTGTTTGGCGGGGATGGCTAGGATTGGTGCTTTATATGCTGGATACGGATACAGCGAGCTACGTGATCAGGGGGCGGGCGCCGGGGATTGAGGCGAAGGTGATGGCGATCGCGGCGGAGCAATTGTGTGTTTCGGCGGTGACCTGCGCGGAGTTGATGTACGGGCTGAAGCGCGTGGCGGCGGGACATAGGCTGCATGCGGGCGTGCGGCAGTTTTTGAACATCGTGACTGTGCTGGCGTGGGGGCGCGAGGCGGCGGAGCATTATGCGGAGATCAGGCACAGGTTGACGTTGGACGGGCTGCCGATTGGTGATGCGGATATGATGATCGCGGCGCACGCGCTGGCGATGGAGGCCGTGCTGGTGACAAATAATGTGCGGCATTTTGGGCGCGTGGCGGGTGGGTTGGTGGTGGAGAACTGGGCCGGGTAGCCGGCTATTTTTTAATCGTGCGCGAGTTGCGCGTTAATTGCTTCAATTTTCTGAACCATAAACTGAAGATCGTCGGGCAGAACACGAACGTTCAGATCGCCATGAACGACCGAATTACGAATTGAACCCAGAGTACGGAGACGTTTTGAGTCCTCGTCACTAAGCTGCCCGTCCATCGCCAGTCGCTCAACGGTTTGGACCGGCGAAAGCGGACGGAGCGATATTCTGATATCCTCCGGGTATAGGCGGCGGGCCATCGCTTCGAGAAGCGACCAGCATTCATTCAGGGCGGCGCGGCTATGCCCTGATTCTTGCAGGCTATGGATTTCCTTGATGGCTTCGTCAATTTGGGATCTTTTGGGCCGCGAAAGTTCAATGAACTCATCTGGGTCTTGACCGGCATAGACCAGAACATAGCGCCAGCCGCTTCCGGGTGGTAAGTCCCGGCTTAGCTTGGCGATTGAAGCCCGCGCTTCATTCGATTGCCGCCGCTTCATTTCGATAATGACGTTGTCGTGCGCACTCGTCGCGATGGCGTCGGGCTTGTGACCGGCCAGAAAAGGCGGCAACTGATTGGGTCGCGGATCAGCGACGAATTTGTAACCTTTCGATTCGAAATTCTCTCGAACGCTCTCAAGCATTGCGCGCTCCACATCTGCGGCAATCGATGTCACGAGGCGCTTCTCCAGTTCAAATCAGAAAACGCGTCCTGGGCAATAATAAGGCCGTCGTTCTTCGTCGCTTTTGACTTCGGTGAAGATTGTCCTTTTGCCAACCGCCGCAGCCATGGCAACGGGCTTTTTGGCCAAATTTTCAATCGGGGGACTTCATTTACCCTTTTGTCAAAACCTTCATTTTCAGCAGCGAAGAGAGCGGGGCGGGGTCCTTTAGGAGGGTTTTCCAGCCTAGGCGGTCGGAGAAGGGGGCGGGTTTGCGGGATAGCAGCTTGCCGCCAAAAATGTCGGAGAAAAACCAGTAGTTTTTCAGCAGGGTCGGCACGTTCCAGAACGTGCCGAAGGGGGTGGGGTCTTTGGACAGGACCGGGAGAAACAGGGCGGAAGAAATCGGCGTGGCTTCGTCCCAGGTGGTGCCTTCGAAGCCGACCGTGGCGGTGGCGTTTTCGGTGCCGCGCGGGGCGGCCAACACTTTTTCGGCGGCTTCGGCGTAGCCGAGCAGCGGGTTGACCAGGAGCAGAATTTTGCCGGCGCGCAGGGCCTCGGCGTAGGCGGCGGCGTGGGGTTTGGTGACCTCCTTGGCCATCAGGGTTTCTTTGCTGATCCAGCCTTTTGCGTCGGCCTTGACGATTTCGAAGTCACCCTCGCGGAAGCCGGCCGCGAGCAGGGCGCCGGTGGAAGCGGCGGCGTCTTCAGCGTTGGCGTAGAGGCGGGAGAGTTTCATAGAGGCTTCCTTTCGGGCAGGCGCTTGAGGCGGTTACGGCGGTGCTGGCGGGACGGCGCAGGAGCGGCAGCATGGCCAGCAGTGTAGCGAGAAGCAGCAAAAGTTCCAGAGTATAAACGAAATCATAGCCGGTCGCGGGGCCGAGGGCGGCGTGCGGGTAGGCGTGCGCGACGGCATCCCGAAAAATGCCGCCGAGCGCGATGGCGAGGCCGGCGGCGGTGGCCTGTACGGCGCCCCAGGCGCCCAAAGCGAGGCCGGTCTGGCTTTTCGGCGCGGAACGCATGGTGGCGGTGAGCGTGCCGTGGCCGAACAGGCCGGCGCCGAAACCGATGAGAAAGGTGCCGGCGGCGAACATCCAGAGCGAGGCTTCCGGCGCGGCGAAGACCACCAGGAGGAAGGCGGGCAGGCCGGCCAGGCAACCATAGGCGGCCATGCGGAACGGGTCCGTGCCGCGCGAGAGCACGCGTGAGGCGAGGCCGAAGCCGAACAGGCCGCCCACCGCCAGCGTCGCGGTGAGGCGCGTGGTCTGGCCGACGGCCAAATGCAGCACCTGGCCGCCATAGGGCTCCAGCAGCACATCCTCCATGGAGAAGGCGGCGGTGCCGAAGCCGACGATGAGCAGGCGGCGCAGCGCGTCGCCGCCCTGCATGAAGCGCGCCCAGGATTCCGCAAAACTCTGCCGGATGCGGGCGGGGGCGGCGCGGTTGCGCGGCTCCTGCTTCCAGGTGGCGGTGGCGTTGAGCACGAGGGTGAGCGCGGAGGCGGCCTGCACGACCTGGACCAGGCGGAAGGGCGAGAAATTCGCCAGGAAGGCGCCGAAGGACAAAGCACTGGCGATCATGCCGAACAGCAGCATGACGTACATCAGGCCGACGACCTTTGGCTGGGATTCCGGCGGAGCGAGGTCTGTCGCCAAGGCCAGGCCGACGGTTTGCGTGGTGTGCAGGCCGGCACCGGTGAGCAGGAAGGAAATGGCCGCGGCGGCGCAGCCGACCCAGGCGGGCACGCGCGAGGCGTCGCCGCCGCCGGAGAGTACCAGCAGCGCAAAGGGCATGATGGCCAGGCCGCCGAACTGGACCATGGTGCCGCGGAATATGAACGGGGCGCGCTTCCAGCCGAGGGCGGAGGCGTGCGTGTCCGACTTGAAGCCGATCAGCGCGCGGAAGGGGGCGAAGACGAGGGGCAGCGCGATCATGACGCCGACCAGGGAGGCGGGGACGCCGAGCTCGACAATCATCACGCGGTTGAGGGTGCCGATGAGCAAAGTGAGCGCCATGCCCACGGAGACCTGGAAGAGGGAGAGGCGCAGCAGGCGGGATAGCGGAAGGTCCGGCGTGGCGGCGTCGGCGAACGGCAGGTAGCGGCTGCCGGCCGCGGCCCAGAAATTCATGGCTTTTTGGCTGACGCGGTTCATCGGCGGGCCGGGGAAGATTCAGGGGACCGCGCTGAACGGCCCCCTGAAGCGAGGAAGGAAGGAAGGACTTCTTTTTTTGAAAAAAAAGCAGCAAAAAAACTTTTGCTCCCCTGTCGGGCGGCGTTGGACCGTGTCCGGCCAAGCGGCAACAGGAGCAAAAGTTTTTTGGTTCTTTTTTTCAAAAAAGAACTGCTTTCTTCAGTTTGTGCTGGCCGTTCTCACCGGCGCCGGGGCGGCGATTTGAGCGGTCTGCGTTACGTTGGCATTGGGCGTGACGGTGATGACGAAGGACGCCGGCGCGGCGGCGGTGGCACTTACGGGTGCTACCGTCATCGTGAAGGCGGCGTTCGATTTGGACACGGCGGTGGCGGGCTCGGTGTTCATCGAGACCGCTTTTTTGCCGTAATCGCCTTCCCAGTAGGTGGACATCCAGTCGGTGTGGGACATCACACAGGCATGGACGATCAGCGAGGTCACGGCCGCGCTGCCGATAATCAGTGGCAACCCGACGGTCGGGTGGACCACGCACCAGATTCTACCTTGGTTCATTGTTTGTCTCCGCCCCCCTTAGTGCAGCCATGGCGAGTAGATATACGCCAGGAGATGCGCGAACAGGGAAATGGCGAAGAACACACGCGCGCCGTCGATGACGTGCTTGTGTAGTTCTTCGGATTCCGGGATTGTCAGGCCGGTTGGCCAAACCCGGGTTGGATCGTCACTACTCATACAAAACTCCTTCCAATTCAAAGGCCGTTAAGCTCGGGCCGTGCAAACGCCGCACGCCGTTCAGCCACCTCGTGTTGTTGGAAAGATCGCGCCGCCCGCCTTCGGAAATCCTCGTATTGTCCACGCTGATGTGCGCAGCAAAGCTTCTTCCCGCCTTGGGTGGACGGGAAACGTCACAAGTGGCGCTCGTTTAAGATGAATTGCTGCCGTCTCCCTAGGCGACCCTCTCCCTCCGGTTTGTCCCGCCCGATTTGTAAACATAAGTTTACTTATGAGAGGGTCAGGTTTTTGTTACACTTATGGGGTCCGGTGTCAAGGAAAGAAGCGAAGGCAAGGAAGGCCTTACTTTTTTTGCAAAAAAAGTAACCAAAAAAACTCCTGTTTCCCCCGGCCTTTGAGGGGCCACAGTTTGGCCACTCAAAAGCCGTGGGAATCAGGAGTTTTTTTGGTTCCCCGGGCGGGGCGCCTTTTTTTGCAAAAAAAGAACTTCTTAACTTCAACTTCTCCCGTAGGTGTCTTCGAAGCGGATGATGTCGTCCTCGCCCAGATACGGGCCGGACTGGACTTCGATCAGGGTAAGAGGGATTTTGCCGGGGTTTTCCATGCGGTGGATGGCGCCGACGGGCAGGTAGATGCTCTCGTTTTCATGCACGAGTTGCGTCTCGGCGTCGCGCGTGACCAAAGCGACGCCGGCGACGACGACCCAGTGTTCCGAGCGGTGAAAATGTTTCTGCAGCGAGAGTTTTTCGCCGGGCAGCACGACGATGCGTTTGACCTGAAAACGGTCGCCGTGGATCAGGCTCTCGTAAAAACCCCAGGGGCGGTACATCCTGTTATGCGAGTCGGCTTCCGGGCGTTTCCGGGTTTTCAGGGCTTCGACGATTTTCTTGACGTCCTGGGTATGGTCCTTGTGCGCGACCAGGACGGCGTCCTTGGTGGTGACGACGACGATGTTTTCGACGCCGAGCAGGGCGGTGATGATGCCGTCCGAGCGGGCGTAGCAGTTTTTGGTGTCGATCAGGAGGGTTTCGCCGAGCGCGGTGTTTTGCGACTCGTCCTTGGGCCCGATTTCGGCCAATGCGGACCAGGAGCCGACGTCGGACCAGCCGATGGCGGCGGGGACGACCGCGGCTTTTTCGGTTTTTTCAGCGATGGCGTAGTCGATGGAAATGTCGGGGGCGTCGGTGAAGGCGGCGCCGAGGCGGATGAAGTCGAGGTCGGCGGTGCGGGATTTTAGCGCGGCGCGGACGGGTTTGAGAATTTCTGGGGCCAGGCGCTCCATTTCGGCGAGCAGGAACTCGGCGGTGAATATGAACATGCCGGAATTCCAGAAATTCTTGGGGTCGGTGATGAGTTTGGCGGCCTTCGCGGCGTCCGGCTTTTCAATGAAGCGGGCGAGCTGAAAAGCGTTTTCCAGGTTTGGCAGGGCGGCGCCTTGCGCGATGTAGCCGTAGCCGGATTCGGGCGCCGTGGGCTTCATGCCGAAGGTGACGAAAAACCCGGCTTGCGCCGCCGCGGTGCCTTGGGCGATGGCCCGGTGCAGGGCGGGCAGGTCGGTGATGGCGGCGTCGGCGGCCATGATCCAGAGAATCGCGGATGGGTCGGTCTCGGCGGCGAGCAATGCGGCGGCGGCGATGGCGGGGGCGGAGTTGCGGCCGGCCGGTTCCAGCAGGATTCTTGGGTTTTTGATGCCGGCTTCGCGCAGTTGCTCGGCGACGACGAAACGGTGGTCCTGGTTGGTGACGATGATGGGGGGAGAAAAATTTTCGCCGACGGCGCGCAGGGCGGTTTCGGCGAGCATGGAGTTTTGGCCGATGAGCGGCCAGAATTGCTTGGGAAAGCTTTTGCGGGAGACCGGCCAGAGGCGGGTTCCGGAGCCGCCTGAAAGGATAACGGGCACAATCTGCTGCATGTTGTCTTCCGATTCGGGGGTAAGCTGGAGCGATGGAGGTGTCTTATGGGTGGCGCATTAAATAATCAACGAATTGCGGATGTTTCGGGCGCGGCGTTCGCGGCGGTGGCGGAAAAAAACCCGGTGCTGCTGCTGCCGCTGGGGAGCGTTGAGGACCATGGGCCGGGGGCGCCGATGGGGGATTTTGTGCTGGCGGATGTTTTGGCCGGGCGGATCGCGGAGCGGTGTTTTAAGGCCGGTGTGGTGACGTACGCGGCGCCGGCGCTGCCGTTCGGGGTGGCGGATTATTTTGGCGCGGGGCCGGGGGGAATGGCGATTTCCGCTGCCGCGTTCCGGGCGGTGCTGACGGATCTGCTGGAGGGATTTTTGCGGCAGGGGCTGACCCGCGTGGTGATTCTGAACGGGCATGGCGGGAATGCGCCGGTGATCCATGAGGTGACGCTGGCGGCAAAACTGGCGCGTGGGGTGGTGGTGCCGTCGTTTTATCTGTGGAAGGTGGCTCGGGTGCTGATGGAGCGGGAAATCGGCTCAGGGGACCAGCGGTTTGGGCATGGGGGGGAGCCGATTTTGTCGCTGACGCGGGCGCTGCGGCCTGAGTTTGTGGCTGGGGCGGGTGAGCCGGGGGCTGGCGGCACGATGCTGGGGCTGCCGGTGTCGGGGTTTGGGACTGTGGAGTTTGAGGGCGTGCCGGTGGACGTGCCGGCGGAGTTTGTGGATGTGCCGAAGGACGCGATGGCGGCGGCGATGCCGGCGGCGGATGCGGCGACGGGGTCGCGGGTGGCGGAATTGTTGGTGGAAAAGGTGGTGCGGTTTGTTGAGTATTTCGCTGGGCGGCTTGGCCGTGAAATTTAATTGAGCGCCAGGACCGAAACGCGCCCGACATCGTCGCGACTAGGACGGATGATGATCTCGACGTCCTGATTGAGGGCGTTGAGAAAGGTCATCAGCTTTTCGACTGAAAAATGGTCGAGGCGATAATTGGCAAGGGCCGATACTTTGGGCTGCGGGATCGCCAGGATCGCCGCCGTTTCGGCCTGCTTGAGGCGGCGTGCCTTCAGGATCGCGTTGACCGCCATCGCCAGCCGGGTTTTGGTCTGCCGTTCGGCGGCGTCGGGAAAGCCAAGATCGGCGAAGACGTTGCCGGTGCCGTCGGTGATGTCATTTGTCATGGTTGCCTGCCTGTTCGCTGATGGGTCTGAAAATGCTCGCGGCCTTGGCCGAGCCGCTCATGGACCAACTCGGTATCCGTCCGCGCCGTGCGAATTCCGGACGGAGATTTTTTCTGAAATGCATGGAGGACGTAAACAAAACCCGCGAAATGCACTGTATAAATGGCCCTGTAAGCATTGCCCTGAAAACTCTCGACAAGTTCGAAGACACCGGCGCCTTCTCCTTTCCAAGGCTTTGCGGCCGGGTGCTTGCCGCCAAGTTGCGCGACACCAAGCGCATGGCCGAGGTCGCTGATCACCTCGGCGGGGAAGGCCAGAAAGTCTGATTTTGACGAGCCCACCCACCGAACCGGCTTTTCCCCCGTCACTTGTGGATGGCGAACCATACGTGGTTTATACCCAAATGGGTATAACCCGGCAAGCTGTTGGTTCGCGGATTTATGATGCGGAGGCTGGGTTAGCGGACAGGGTGGTAAGGGATTCCAGTGTGTCGAAGTCGCGGAGGATGGAGTTGGTGGGACATAAAACTTCGGCCACGGATTCCATGTTCTTGATCAGGATGTTGCGGGCACCGGTGTCGCCGGTGAGGGCCAGCAGGTCGGAGAAGTATTTGGCGCCCCACAGGACGGGGTTGCCGCGCTGGCCGTCGTGGACGGGGACGACGATGTCACGGCCTTCCTCCGGGTCGAAGGCGGCGAGCAGGGCGTTGATGGTCGGGGCGTCAACCAGCGGCATGTCGCCGAGGACGATGAGGACGGCGGCGATGTTTTTGGCCAGCGCGGCGATGCCGGCGCGCAAGGATTCGGCCATGCCGGCGGCGTAGGAGTCGGCGTGGACGAAGGAAATTTGGCGGCCGGCGAGGGCGGCGCGGATGTCCTGCTCCTGGTGGCCGGTGACGACGATGACGGGATGGGCGGCGGAGGCGAGCACGTTGTCCACCGTCGCGGCGAGCATTTTTTGGCCGGTGGGGAGGCTGGCCAGAAGTTTGTTGGCGCCCATGCGGCGTGACAGGCCGGCGGCGAGGATGACGGCGGCGATGCGGGGTTTTTCGCGCGGCTTGGCGCCAAAACCGGATTCTTGCTCCCGCGTGCGGGGGATGGGGCGGGCTTCGGCTTCTTTCAGCAGGCCGCCTTCGCCCATGCGGGCGATTTTCTGCGCGGTGATGGATTCGCCGGCGAAAATCAGGTCCAGAATCCAGTCGATGCCGTTGAGTTTGGGGCTGCGGGCGCAGCCGGGGAGAACGATGGCGTGGCGGCCCTCGATCTCGCCGAAACAGATCAGGTTGCCGGGGTCCACCGGCATGCCGAAATGCGTGATGCGGCCGCCGGCGGCGATGATGGCGGAAGGGGCAACGTCCTGCCGGTCGGTAACGGCGGAGGCGCCGGAGATGAGGATGAGTTCCGCGCCGCCGGCGAGCAGGGTTTTTATGGCGGCGGTGAGGGGGGCGGATTCGTGCGGGGTGCGCAGCGGCTTGAGCATGATCCCGGTATGCGCCTCGATGCGGGCGCGGGTGGCGTCGATCGTGTGCTCGATGGCGGAATCCTTGAGCTGCGGGAGTTCCGTGAGAATGAGGCCGGTTTTGAGACGGGCGAAGGGTTTCAGGGTGATGAGGTTTTGCGTGTTCACCAGCGTCTCCGCCCGGTCCATAGCGCGGGCCGCGACCGCAAACGGGATGATTTTGAGGGTGGCCAGCATGTCGCCCTTCGCCACCACGCTGCGGTCGGGCAGCGTGGCCAGGGTGATCGATTCGTCGATCAGGTTGAGGGCTTCGAGGCACGCGGTGTCCAGGCGGAGCAGGCCGTCAGCCTCGGCGAACAGATTGACGCGGCCGTGGACGTCGTTGGAACGGCGGAGGTTTTTGCGGAGCAAAAGCTCGCCCAGGCGGGTGGCGGCTTCGCCTTCCGGAACGTCGCCAGGCTCCAGACGGGCGGCGGTGACGGTTTGATAGCCGGCCTCGGCGAGCAGGTTGTAGGCGGTTTCGTCGATGAGGGCGCCTTTGCGCAGGACGCGGTCGGCGGTTTTGAGGTTGTGGGCGAGAATGGCGCCGCGAGCTTCTCGGAGGGGGATGCGGCCGAAGATCATGCGCGAAGGAAGGAAGGAAGAACTTCTTTTTTGAAAAAAAGAAGCAAAAAACTTTTATTACTCTGGGCCGGTGGTGGTTTCAGCTGCGCGGTCCAGGTTAGCAAAAGTTTTTTGTTTCTTTTTTTCAAAAAAGAAGTTCTTGCTTTCTTTCTTTGGCTCATTTGGGGCCGCGGCGGGTGGAGACTAGCTCGGCTATGATGGAGAGGGCGATTTCGGGGGCGGTGACGGCGCCGATGTTGAGGCCGACCGGGCCGTAGATGCGGGACAGGGTCTCTGGCGAGTGGCCTAGGGCGGCCAGGCGGGCGAGGCGGGCGGCGTGGGTTTTGCGGCTGCCTAGGGCGCCTAGGTAGAAGGCGTCGGATTTGAGGGCTTCGTCGAGGGCGGGGTCGTCCAGTTTGGGGTCGTGGGTGAGGGTGACGACCGCGGTGCGGATTTCGGGGCGCAGGGTTTTAATGGCGTCGTCCGGCCAGTCGTTGATGATTTTGGCGCCGGGAAAGCGGTCCTGGTTGCCGAAGGCGGTGCGGGGATCGACCAGGACGACCTCGAAGCCGGTGAGGGTGGCGAGGGGGACGAGGGCCTGGGCGATGTGCACGGCGCCGATGAGGATGAGGCGCGGCGGCGGGTTGCGGGCTTCGATAAACCACGACTCATTGCCGATGGTGTGGGTGCCGGTTTTGTCGGCGGCGAGGGCGGTTTTTGCGGCTTCGTTCAGGTTTTCGGGGGCTGCATCGTCGGGGAGCAGAAGTTCGGCGCCGTCCGAAAGATTTTTGGCGAAGGCGACGGGGCGGCGGGCGGACTGGGCTTGCTGCAGGGCGTGGAGGGTGGTGAGGTTCACGTCAGGGGTTCCACGAAAACTTTGACTTTGCCGCCGCAGGCGAGGCCGACTTCCCAGGCCATTTCGTTGGTGACGCCGAAATCGAGAAGTTTGGGGGCGTGGGTTTGCATGACGGATTGGGCGGCGTCGGCCACCGCGCCCTCGATGCAGCCGCCGCTGACGGAGCCGGCGATGCGGCCGGATTTGGTGATGGCCATGCGGCTGCCGGCGGGGCGGGGAGAAGAACCCCAGGTTTCGGTGACGGTGGCGATGGCGACGGTTTCGCCCTCGGCGGCCCAGGCGGCGGCGGTGGCAAAAATGTCTTCGGCGTTATCCATGGGTAGAATTCCAGTCGGTTAGGGCGCTGCCGCGGGGTGGGGCGGGCGCGGAGAGGCTTGATATAAGGGTGCTAAGGCTGGCGAGGTTATGCACCGGGCGAAACTCATCCACGTGTGGGAGCATGGCTTTAGCACCTTGGGTTTTGGGCGAAAAACCGTCCCACCGGAGCAGGGGGTTCAGCCAGATGAGGCGGCGGCAGGAGCGGTGCAGGCGGGCCATGTTGTCGGCGAGACCCGCGGCGCCGTCGCGGTCCAGGCCGTCGGTGACCAAAAGGACGACGGCGCCTTGGCCGAGGACGCGGCGGGACCAGGTTTTGTTGAATTTTTCCAGCGCCTCGCCGATGCGGGTGCCGCCGGACCAGTCCGGCACGGCATGGGCGACCATCTGGAAGGCCACTTCCGGATCGCGGGCGCGCAACTGGCGGGTCACGTTGGACAGCCGCGTGCCGAACAGGAAGATCTGCACACGCTCGCGGTCGTTCGCCACCGCATGCAGAAAATGCAACAAAATCTGCGCATAACGGGCCAT
>PLFB01000269.1:14058-15411 GCA_003137135.1 Acetobacteraceae bacterium | reverse complement strand
GATGCCGGCGGCCAGGCCGAGGCCGAAGAAGGTGACCAAAGCGGGGGCGTAGAGCGGGCGGTCCCGGGAATCGTCGTAGGCGGCGTCGGCGGGGATCCAGCCCCACCGGCCGCCATTGTCGAACCAGCGGCCGTANNCGTCCACCCAGGTCCAGCCCCAGGGCTGCACGTTGGCCCAATGGCCGTCGCGGTATGGGGCCCAGCCGGGATCGACGTGGGGGTACCAGATGTCGCCGTATTGCGGGTCGGGCGCCCAGTCGCCGTAGCGGGCGAGTTCGGTGCCGCCGGTCATCTGGTAGAGCACCGCGGGCTGGTATTGCGCCGGGGCGGATTCCTGGTCCGCGAGCTGCAATTGGGCATTGGCAAACGCGTCGGGCTGCGGCTGCAAAAGCTGCGCGCTGGTCACATCCGTGCCGGACAATTCGGCGGCCTGGCCGGCGGCGACGGGCAGGGTGGCGCCGGGGGCGGTGACGGTGGCGCCACCGGAGAAGACTGTGACCAGGGTGGGCGTGTTGGGATCGCCGGCGGCGATGTCGTATTGGCCGTCCTGGCTGATGTTCACGGTGCCGCGGGGGGTGGCGAGGGCGAAGGATTCCCCGGGTTGCAGGTCGGAGAGGGTGAGAAATACCTCGCCTTGGGCCTGGGTGGCGCCGAAATCGGTGTCGGAGAGGCCGGTCATCTGCAGCTCGGTGCCGCCGGCCAGGGCGATGCGGCTGGCGTCCAGCGCGATGGCGGCCTGGCCGTTTGGCTGGGTGTAGAGGGCATCGCCGGCGGAGATGGGGTAGTTGAGCTGCGCGGCGGCCCAACCGCCGGAGCCGGAGCCCTCGAATGAGACCCCGCCGGAGACCTGCGCGATCTGGCCGGCGCGGGTGGGCGGGGCGGAATCGTCCTGCGCGGCGGCGGGCAGGGCCGGCAGAACCATGGACATGGCGGTGGTCGCGGCCAGAAGCCGGCGGAAGGGCAGGGATGTTGACACGGCGGTGCTCCTGAAGGCGATTTTGATTATCTGCTATGTGGGTCGCGGTTTGCGGCGATACCATGTTTGAATTGGGGTCAAACCCGGGCCGCGAACGTTGCGTGGGCGTTGCGACAAAGCTTTACAATTTGGTACGCAAATCGCCGCAAAGCCGCCCTAAATGCACGGCATGGGTTAATTACGGACTATAATCCGTCGACCGAAAGGAACTGACATGATGAAGATGATCAAGTCGACCGGCCTGGCGCGCCGGCTGAAAGCGGGGGCGGCGCTGGCCGTGCTGGCGGTGTCTCTGGCCGGTTGCGTGGTGTATCCGAACCGCGGTTATGGCTATGGGCCTGGGTATTATGCCGGGCCGGTGGTGGCGCCGACGGTGGT
>PLFB01000269.1:0-14047 GCA_003137135.1 Acetobacteraceae bacterium | reverse complement strand
GCGATTACCGGCACTCCCGGTCCCCACGCCCGCAGGAGCAGAAGTTTTTTTGGTTACTTTTTTTTCAAAAAAAGTGACTGCTTTCCTTACTCCTTTTGAATTTTGGGTTCCGTGTGAACCGAAAAATTCACTGACCTCGCGATAAAGCACATCTCATGCGCCTTGTGGTGCAAGTCGCGCGCCTTGGCTGCATCCGAGGCGGCGGTGATGGTGACGTGGGGGCGCAGGGTGACGGCGGTAAACTGGCCGGCGCCGTTGGCTTCCTCGTGCATGATGCCTTCCGCGTGGTCGTGGTAGGCGGTGACGATGATTCCCGCCTCGGCGCAGAGGTGGAGGTACCAGAGTTGGTGGCAGGTGGAGAGGGAAGCGAGGAGGAGCTCTTCCGGGTTCCAGCGGGATTTGTCGCCGCGGAAGGCGGGGTCGGAGGAACCTAGGATGGTGGGTTTTTCGGGGGCTTCGATGGTGTGGGCGCGGCTGAAAGCGCTGTAGGCTGTGGTGCCGGGGCCTAAGTTGCCGGTCCAGGTGATTGTAACGGCGTAGTTGTGGTGTTTTTCGGGCATTTTCACCTCTCTTGGATGCGCCGTTCGATTTCGTCGATCAGGGCATCGATGTCGGAAAATTCGGTGCGGTGGTTGACGATGGCGGCGCGGATGGCGAGGCGGTTTTTTATCACGGTGGTGGAGGGGGCAAATTGGCCGGACTCTTGGAGGTTCGCCACCAGGGCGGCGGTTTGTTCGTCGGAGAAATTTCTGACGTGAAAGCAGACGATGTTGAGGGGGGTGGGGGCGGCGAGTTCTAGTTTTGGGCTGGCGGTGATGCGGGCGGCGAGGTGGATGGCGAGGGCGCAGGATTTGTCGACGATGGCGCCGAAAGCGGCGCTGCCATAGGTTGAGAGGGTCATCCAGATTTTTAAGGCGCGAAAGCCCCGAGAAAGGTCTGGGCCGAGGTCGCAGGGCCAGGGGGCGCCGCCGGCTAGGGCGGCGGCGGGGGCGAGGTAGTTAGTGGGCTGGGAAAAGGTGGCGAGCTGGATGGCGGGGTCGCGGATGAGGACGCAGCCAGCGTCGTAGGTGATTTGGGCCCATTTGTGGAAGTCGAAGGCGACTGAGTCTGCGCGTTCGATGCCGGCGAGGCGGGCTTTAAGCGTAGGGGAGAGGCAGGCTAGGGCGCCGAAGGCGGCGTCGGCGTGGAACCACAGGTTTTCGGATTGGGCGATGGTGGCGAGGGCGGTGAGGTCGTCGATGGCGCCGACGTCCACGGTGCCGGCGGTGCCGACGATGAGGAAGGGGATTTTGCCGGCTTCGCGGTCTTCGGCGATGGCGGTTTTGAGGGCGGGGAGGCTGATGCGGTAGTCGCTATCCACGGGGATTTTGCGGAGGGCGGAGAGGCCTAGGCCGGCCATGTCCAGGGCGCCACCGACGCAGCGGTGGACGAAGGTGGAGGCGTAGGCGGTGAGGTGTTGGCCTTGCAGGCCATTTTCGCGGCCGTTTTGGCCTAGGGCGCGGTATTTGGCGCAGAGGACGGCGACGAAATTGGCCATGGAGGAGCCGGTGAGGAGGACGCCGGAGGTTTCTGGCGGCATGCCGACCATTTCGGCGGCCCAGGCGATGACCTGGCGTTCGACGGCGATGCCGGCGTGGTCGCGGCCGCCGCAGTTGGCGTTGAGGGCGCCGGCGAGGAGTTCGGCGAGCATGGAGATGGGGTTGCCGCCGCCGTGGACCCAGCCAAAAAAACGGGGGTGGGTGTTGCCGGTGGCGTAGGGTTTTATGTTTTTGGAAAAATCATCGTAAATTTCGAGAAGGTTGGCGCCGGAAGCGGGTAGGGGGGTGGTGAAATGGGCGCGCACGTCATCGGGCATTTTTTGCCAGACGGGTTGGGTGGCGATGGTGGAGAGATGGTCGATCATGTCGTCCATCATTTGGTGGCCGAGGGCGCGCAGGTCGGACCAGTTTTCGGGGTCGAGCGTGGTGCGTGAAGTTGGCATGGCCGGCCTTATAACGCGGGCTTGCGATTTTGCCTCACGGTTGGAACGCGGGCTGGCAAAGATGGATGGCTTCGCAAGCGCTCGCCATGACGAAATAAAAATGCCCGCTGGCGCGGGCATTTTCGTGGTCGTTCAGGCTGGGATTATGGCACCAGCAGGTCGGGGTTGCCGTTGTCCCATTTGTAGATCGCGTAGGCGGCGTTGATGACGTCGCCCTTGGAGTCGAACTTGATGGGGCCCAGGACGGTGGGCCAGGGGCCGCCGGCGCGCAGTTCGCGCGCGACGCGGGCGGGCTTGATGCTGTGCGCCTTCTTCGCGGCTTCCGCCCAGAGCTGGATGGTGGCGTAGGAGTACAGCACGTAGCCGGTGGGGTCTTCCTTCTTGGCGACGAGTTCGGCCACCACCTTGGCGGCGGCGGAGCCTTTTTCGGCCGGCGGCGGGAAGGTGAACAACATGCCCTGGGCGGCGGGGCCGGCGACCTGCCAGAGCGCGGAGGCCTGCATCGCGTCCTCGCCAAAGTATTGCGGGGTAAAGCCCTGGGCCTGGCCCTGGCGCATGATGAGCCCGGCATCGGCATAATAGCCGCCGATATAGACCAGCGTGATGCCGGCCTGCTTCATGCGGCTGATGAGGGCGGAATAGTCTTTGTCACCCGCGGTGTAGGAGGTGTCGTAGGCGTCCGGGATGCCGAGTTTTTTCAGGTTCATGCGGACCTGGTCGCCGATGCCCTTGCCGTAGGTGGAGTTGTCGTCCAGCACGGCGATTTTGGCGGTTTTGAAGTATTTGGCGATGTAGTCGGCGGCGACCTTGCCTTGCTGGTCGTCACGGCCGCAGTCGCGGAAGATGAGGTTGCTGCCGGAATCGTCGGTGAATTTGGGGTTGGTGGAGGCGGGGGACATTTCCAGGATGCCGTTATCGGCATAGACTTTTGACGCGGGGATGGAGGAGGCGGAGCAGAAATGCCCGTCCACGAACACGACGCCGGCTTCGACCAGCTGGTTGGCGACGGTTACGGCCTGTTTGGGGTCACAGGCGTCGTCCTGCACGACGTCGGTGATTTGTTTGCCGAGCACGCCGCCTTTGGCGTTGATGTCGGCCACCGCCTGGTCCGCGCCGGATTGCAGTTGCACGCCGAAAGCGGCGTTGGAGCCAGTGAGCGGGCCGGCGACGCCGATCTTGGTCTGCGCCTGGGCGGCGCCCGTGTAGCCGAGGGCGGCGACGGCCACCGCGCTGAGAAGGATTTTTCGCAAAGCTGTTCTCCTTGTTGAGACGACGTTTTATCGCATGCGTTGTTCGCAGGTGCAGTATGCGCCAAAATGGGGCAAATTATCAATGGTGAAGCAAGCAAGCACTTCTTTTTTGAAAAAAAGAAGCAAAAAACTTTTGTTAAATTGGACCGGGGTGTTTGACGGCCACTGGCCCAGATTCCGAAAAGTTTTTTGCTTCTTTTTTTCAAAAAAGAAGTTCTTCCTTGCTTCTTAGTGTCCCCCCTCAAGATAGGCCGCACGTATTTCCGGCCGCGCCAGCAGTTCGGCGCCGGTGCCAGCCATGGTGATGGCGCCGTTGACCAGGACGTAGCCGCGATGGGCAAGGCGGAGGGCCTGGTTGGCGTTTTGTTCTACGAGCAGAACAGTGAGGCCGGTGTCGCGGTTGAGCTGGCGGATGGCGCCGAAAATTTGTTTGATGACGAGGGGGGCGAGGCCGAGTGAGGGTTCGTCGAGGAGTAATAATTTGGGCTTGGACATGAGGGCGCGGGCGATGGCGAGCATTTGCTGCTCGCCGCCCGAGAGCGTGCCGCCGCGCTGCGCGAAACGTTCTTTCAGGCGCGGGAAGAGGTCGAACATCAGGCCGAGTTGCTTGTCGTAGTCTTCGAATTTGATGACCTGCGACCCCATCAAGAGGTTTTCCTCCACCGACATGCGCGCAAAAATGCGGCGGCCTTCGGGGGACTGGGCGATGGCGCGGCGGGCGATGAGATGGGTGGGCATCTGCGTGATGTTTTCGCCGCGGTAGGTGATGGTGCCGGACTTCGCCCGCGGGTTGCCGCAGATGGTCATCATGAGGGTGGATTTGCCGGCGCCGTTGGCGCCGATGAGGGTGACGATCTCGCCTTCGTTGACGTCCATGGTGACGTCGCGCAGCGCCTGGATCTGGCCGTAGAAAGTGTTGACGTTGGAAAGCGACAGGACGGCGCTCAAGTCGGGTCTTCCACGGGTTCGATGATGGAGTCTTCGAGGGTTTCGGCGATTGGCGCGTCCGGGTCGTCTTCGTCGCCTTCGCCGAGATAGGCGGCGATGACGGTGGGATCGTTGCGGATCTGCTCGGGTGTGCCGTCGGCGATTTTCTTGCCGTGGTCGAGCACGATGATGTGGTCGGAGATTTTCATGACCACGCCCATGTCGTGCTCGATGAGGAGGAGCGAGGTGCCGTCTTCGCGGATTTGCAGCAAAAGTTCGTTGAGGGCCTGGGATTCGCGGGGGTTGAGGCCGGCGGCGGGTTCGTCGAGGCATAAGAGTTTGGGGCCGGTGCACATGGCGCGGGCGATTTCCAGGCGGCGCTGGGCGCCGTAGGGGAGGGAGGAGGCGGGGTCGTCCGCGCGGTCGATGAGGTTGGTGGCGTGGAGCCAGAATTTCGCGCGATCGATGGCGGCTTTTTCGGCGGCGCGGTATTTGCCGATGCCGAGGATGGCGAGCACGCCGAGGCCGGTGGCGGCCTGCAGTTCGTTGTGCTGGGCGACCATCAGGTTTTCCAGCACCGTCATGCCGCCGAACAGGCGGATGTTCTGGAAGGTGCGGGCGACTTTGCCTTTTTTGGCGATGGAATGGCCGGGGAGTTTGTCGAGGCGGAGCGACGTGCCGGGTTCGAGCGCGATGCTGATGCTGCCGGCGCTGGGTTTGTAGAAGCCGGTGATGCAGTTGAAGAGGGTGGTTTTGCCGGCGCCGTTAGGGCCGATAACGGCGGTGATGTCGCCGCGCTGCGCCTGGAAGGAGACGGCGTTGACGGCGGTGAGGCCGCCGAAACGCATGGTGACGGCGGCGACGGTGAGGATGGGGTCAGACAAAGGAACTATCCGCAGATGACGCAGATGGCCGCAGATGGTTCACGGGCGCCGGCGGCTGAGTGGCCAACCGATGGCTGTGCAAGGGCCGTGGACAGTCAAAAAGTTTTTTGCTTCTTTTTTTCAAAAAAGAAGTTCTTGCTTTTTCTTCTTTCATCCGCGGCCTTCTGAAATCAGTTCGGCGCCGATGATTTTTGCTTTGCCGAGTGATACGGTTGGTCTTCGGGTGGAGATGAAGCCTCTGGGGCGGACGACCATGATGACGACGAGCGCGATGCCGAAGATCAGCATGCGGTAGATTTGCAGGGATTGCAGTTCGGCTGGGACGCCGATCATGACGATGGCGGCGAGCACGACGCCGAGTTGGCTGCCGGCGCCTCCCAAAACCACGATGGCGAGGACGGTGGCGGATTCGATAAAGGTGAAGGAGTCGGGGGAGATGAAGCCCTCGCGGGTGGAGAAAAAGCAGCCGGCGAAGCCGCCGAACATGGCGCCGATGGCGAAGGCCGTTAGTTTGGTGTTGCGCAGGTTGATGCCGAGGGAGCGGCAGGCGATCTCGTCCTCCCGCAGCGCTTCCCAGGCGCGGCCGAGGGGTTGCTTCCGGAGACGCAGGGTGACCCAGTTCGTGAGCAAAGCCAGCGCCAGAATGATATAGTACAGATACGTGATCCGCTGCGAGGGATCGGGGTCGATATTGAAAAAATCTGAGAAGGTGCCGGGGCCGCCGTCCATGTCGAAGGTGAGGCCGAAGAGGGTGGGGTGGGGGATGTCGTAGATGCCGTTGGGGCCGCCGGTGAGGGAGACCCAGTTGGTGATGACCAGGCGGATGATTTCGCCGAAGGCTAGGGTGACGATGGCGAGGTAGTCGCCGCGCAGGCGCAGGACGGGAAAGCCCAGAAATATGCCCCAACAGGCGGCGAGGATGCCGCAGAGCGGCAGGCATTCCCAGAACGTGAGGCCGAAATAATGCGAGAGCAGGGCGAAGGAATAGGCGCCGACGGCGTAGAANNGCCGGCGAGGCCGACGACGATGTTGAGGCCCCAGCCGAGCATGACGTAGGTCATGATGAGCACGCCGAGATCGATATTGGCGGTGGCGATGCCGGGGATGAAGGGCATGACGAGGGCAAATACCAGCAGAGCGGGGGCGACGAATTTGCCGGATTTGGCCATGGCGTCGGCGAGTTTGGCGGCGGGCGGTTGTTTTGGGCGATGGTCGTTCCATAGAAGCAATAAAAACCGGGCGACGATGGCGAAGGCGACCGCGGCGGCGAGCAGCAGGGGGCGGGTTTGCAGGACGAGCGAACCGTTGGGGCCGTCCGCCAGCAATACGCCCAGGAAGGGGCCGAAGAGGAGCAGGGCGACGAAGCCGACGATGAGGGAGTCTTTGGCGTTTTCGGCGAAGTGCTTCATGCGGCGCCGGCGGCAACGTTACGGAGTGCGATAAGATGGCTTGCTTCGCTTCGCTCGCAATGACCGGGAGAGAGCTCGCCATGACGGACAGGATTAGGCACGGCCTAGACCTTTTCGATTTCGTGGCGGCCGAGGAGGCCGGCGGGCATGAACATCAGGACGATGGCGAGGATGGAATAGACCGCGACGTCCTTGTAGGCGACGGTGGCGTAGCCGGACCAAAAAGCCTCGATGAGGCCGATGAGCAGGCCGCCCAAAACCGCGCCGGGGAGGGAGCCGATGCCGCCGAGAACGGCGGCGGTAAAAGCTTTGATGCCGGCGTTGAAGCCGATGTAGAAATCGATGACGCCGTAATAAAGTAAAAACATCACCCCCGCGATCGCCGCCAGGGCCGAGCCGATGATAAAAGTGTAGCTGATGGTGCGGTTGGTATCGATGCCGAGCAGGGCTGCCATTTTGGCGTCCTGCTCGACCGCGCGCATGGCGCGGCCGAGCGGGGTTTTGGTGACCAGGTAGGTGAAGGCGGCGAGTGTGACGAGGGTGACGACGACGATGGCCATCTGCATCCAGGAAAGTTGCACGACAAAGCCGTTTTCATCCATCAGCCGGATGCCGCCGGGGATGACGGCGGGGATCGCGCGTTCCAGCGCGCCCTGGCTGGTCTGCACGTAGTTTTCCAAAAGTATCGACATGCCGATGGCGGAGATCAGCGGTGCCAGGCGAAACGAGCCGCGCAAGGGGCGGTAGGCCACACGCTCGATGGAAAAGCCGTATAGGCCGCAGAGCGCGGCGGAGAGGATGAAGGCGACAAAAATGCCGACGGGGAGCGAGGTGACGGAGGCCAGCGCCGTTAAAACGATCAAACCGATGAAGGCGCCGACCATAAAGACGTCACCATGGGCAAAGTTGATCATGCCGATGATGCCGTAGACCATGGTGTACCCGACCGCGATCAGCCCGTAAATCATGCCCAACGTGACACCGTTGACGAGCTGCTGTAGCGCGTACGCCATGAAGTCTCCTGTTGTTACACGGGTTCAGTCTCCCGCGCTTCAAACGCTTTGGTTGCAATTTGCGTGCCGGTTGGGCGCGCGACCTGGTCGGCGATCATTTGAGCGGTGGCGGCGGAAAGTGTCCAGCCCAGATGGCCGTGGCCGGTGTTGTAGAACACGCCGGNNGGCATCATCGGGCGCAGGCCGGCCCAGGGGATGGTTTTGTCGGTTTCGATCGAGGGGAACATCTTTTGGGTCCAGGCGACCAGCGGGCGGATGCGGTCGGCGCGGATGTCGCGGTTTTCGCCGTTGAATTCGGCGGTGCCGGCGACGCGAAAACGGTTGCCGAGCCGGCTGGTGACGATTTTGGCGGATTCGTCGAGCAGGGAGACGTAGGGGGCGGCCTCCTGCGACGCGGCATCGTCCAGCGGCACAGTGATGGAGTAGCCTTTGACGGGGTATATGTTGACGCGGTCGCCGAGCATGGCGGCGAATTTGCGGCTGGCGACGCCCGCGCAGATGACGATGGCGTCGGAGCGCAGGATTTCGGTGAGGCCGGACTGGGTGAAGGTGGTTTCGATGCCGGCGGCGGTGTGGGTGATTTTTTCGACGTTGGCTTCGGCCAGGAAATGCGCGCCGCGGCGGATGCAGGCGTCCAGCAGGCCGCGGGTGAATTTGTGGATGTCGCCGGTGGAATCGGACGGGGTGAAGTAGCCGCCGAAAAATTCGCCGCGCAAGGCGGGTTCGATGGCGCGCATTTCCTCCGGCGTCACGGCGCGGCGGTCGAGGCCGCCTTCGGTCAGCAGCGCGTTGACCTTGCCGGCGGCCCGGAAGGCGGCTTCGTCGCGATAGACGTGCAGAATGCCGCGCTGTTCGAGGTCGAATTCGATTTTTTCACGCGCGGCCATCTCGAACAGGCTTTTGCGCGCGGCGATGGCGAGTCGGGTGGTGGCGATGGTGTTGGCGCGGTAGCCGCGCACGGCGGCGGCGAATTCGGCCATCCAGGAGTATTTGTGCCAGCTGGGGGTGGGGTTCAGCAGCAGTGGGGCGTCGGCCCTAAAAATCCATTTGAGGCCCTTGAGCATGGTGCCAAAACTGTTCCAGACTTCGGCGTTGCAGGCGGAAAGCTGGCCGCCATTGGCAAAGCTGGTTTCCATCGCGGCGTAGCGGTTGCGGTCCAGGATGGTGACTTCGCAGCCGCGGTCGAGCAGCGCGTAGGCGGTGGTGACGCCGGTGATGCCGGCGCCGAGAATGGTAACGTGGGTCATGGTCTAGGACCTCCAGGGTTGGATTTTGGAAGGCCTGGCACCGTGCCAGACCCCTACTCATCCCCCTTCTGTCCTTTTGCCTGAGAGTTTTTCCCGTGTTCGCTTAAAGTCGCGAATCTCGGGCCCCTTCGGCGGCTGCGCCCGCATGGTGCGCGCAGCTCTCTCCAGAATGCCAAGCGGCGCAGTCCATTTGCCTGAGAGTTTCCTGGGGGGTTGCTCCTTCGGCCCCGGAAATCGGTTTTGGTCCCGACTCCGGTGTCTCCTGCGCCGCCGTCACGGCGTAATGTGTTTAGCGCAGATGGGCGCGCTTTGTCATGCGAATTCTTTGGGCCTGCCATGGGCGAGCGGCGGCCATGGCGAAAATGAGGGCAGCCGTTGCAAAAATTTCCAGCAAACCATGCGGCATGGGTGAATCCTTGGATGCGAGGCGGCCAGTAGATACGAGGCGGGCGGTCTGGTCAATCGGTGTTTTTGGGGTTGGGGTTTCCTTGGGGCCGCGGGCTTGCTAGACGGGGTTTTGCGGGGTGCTTAGCTCAGTTGGTAGAGCAGCTGACTCTTAATCAGCTTGTCGTAGGTTCGATCCCTACAGCACCCACCAACAACTTTTCAAAATCATGGTAGGAAAAAAACGGGTCCGGGCTTCAATGGGGCTTCACGGCTGTTCCGACAGGCCTCTTGTCGGCATAGGTCCAGCGGGCGCGACGAAGCCCTTTTTGTGGTGCAGGCCGAATCGGGCGTCGGCCAGAGTGGGGGTGAAGGGACGCGGGGAACGGCGCCGAAAAGTGTGCCTTTTGATTTATTTCTCCGAATTTTTCCGGAATATTTGGGCCATGTTCTGAGCCACCATGTTATCACAGTCACATGGCAAAAATTGCTCCGATACCGATGCCCGTAGAAATCGTTCTCGACAATGCGGTTGTCATCTCCGCCCCCGGCCCGGCCTTTAGGCTGATCGTCGCGCTGTCAGCGGTATTTTGGCGCGGGGAGTGCCGGCCGCTGCCGGCGGATGATGCCGGGCTATGTGCGTTGGCCCGCTGCGGCCAAAGTAGCTGGCGCAAGGAGGGTGCCAAGGTGCGGGAAGCTCTTGGGCATATCCTCCCCCAGCTGCACAGCCACCATACCCATGCCGTCCAGCGCGCCAACAATTTCCGGCGGGCAAGGGCCGAGGCTGGCCAAAAGGGTGCGATGGCTCGCTGGCATAAGCCAATGGCCGCCGTCAGCCCGCTTTCCCTGCTTCAAGATCCTTTCCAGCCGCGTGCACAGACATGGCCTTCAACTGCACCGGGCCAACCGCCAAGCGGCTTAAGAGCGGGCAATGCCTCCCGACTTTCAACCCCTGGAACGCTCCATGACGTTTTCTAAGGGGCTTGGTAATGAGGCACAAAGCAAGCCCAAAATTCTCGCGCGCAACTGTGTACCTTCTTACTGGCGTCGCCCAAAACAACCTTTTTCATCAAGGCTTGGTACATGCGAGACGCTCTAAGTGCCATTCTGGTTTTGCTCGTCGGGATTCTCATGGGCGTCGTCTATTCGCAGCAAAAAAACATAGAAAACGATCAGCAAGCTGTCATGGAAATTGGAAATACTCTCAAATCGAACAATGATGTTTCTGCTCTAGACGTTGAAGACAAATGCGCAAGGCAAGCGGCAGAGTTCTCTAAGCAAAGTGCAACTCTTGAGAGTCTGCCTAATTCCTATGTCGATCACTATAATCCACAGATGAGAAAGTGCTTTGTTCTGACAACTTCGATCTATTACCCCAATTCAAACAGTGCCGAAGTTTCCACCGAAAGTGACTTTTTATCCGATGCGTTTGAACAGTGGGGGTATGGCGATTACATCGGCATTAACAAAAACGGTTCTACGGCAATAGCGGAATGCTACGTCTATTCTCTAAAACAAAAGAAGGTCATTTGCCATTCGCGAGATGAATTTATCAATCTCATATCGGAATATCTTGGCCCGGTGTATCAGTAGGCCAAAGCCTGAATTGGGTCGTGCTGGCCGGTGAGGGATTCCCGGCATGTGCCCACCATATCCAAAAAATCCCTGGTACGGAGACGGCGCACAATGACAGGTTTTCAGTACGCTGGTGACGCACAAAATTCTTGAGACCCGTTTAGGATGCCCTGATCTTAGCGAATGGAACGCTTTTTGGCCTTTTTGTGCGTCAGAATAAGACCCCATGTACCCTACCATGTGGATAGGCGGGGAGCATGTGGATAGGCGGAGGGTTTTGCCCTGGCTCGCTCTCTCATGCCCGCGTCATCTTTTGTTCTGCCCCTTAGCTATCCTGGTGGCGGAAGCCCCTATGCGTTCATACTGCCCTGGCCGGCGTCCGGATTGCGGCACGACTTGCCGGATCAAGCCGACCTTCACCAAGTTTTTTATAGCTCTGTTCGCTGTTCGCGCCGATACTCCGGGCAGCAGTTCTTCGAGTTGCCTTCCGCTAAGCGAGATTGTTTGTTCTACCTGAGGCAAGCCAAATTTGTCACGGTGACAGGGGATCACAGCGCAAATCCAAACTTTCGTTGCGGCGTCGCCCAAATTTTTGACCGCGGAGCGGAGTTCCTTTGACCAAACCTTCCACCATCCACGATAAATCGAATCACCGATGACTCTGTCTTTCGAATGGCCCAATCTGCGTCCAGGGAGGTCGTAAATTGCTGCCTCGCCTTTCCCAGCTCCGCCCGGTGTCATAGGTCTTTTGGCCGGTTTCGATAGAATAAGAATATCCTCATTCAGCAATCCTTTGATTGCCGAAACGACAGTCGTCCGGCTCATCCCAAGTTCGGCCGCGACATGGCCAATCGGCAAGATGACTTTACGGCTTGGCGTCCAGTTCGCTTCCGCAAGAAAGAGGACGCGCAACCATGGCGCCGGCAACCGCTTCAGTCGCTGCGACCCCAAGAATGATGCACTAATCGTCGCAAAAGACTTTTTCGGCGCAGTCTTGCCGGGGGGCTTCATCACATATGTCCGTGATAAAGGCCCTTTATTTTACGACCGAGATTCGGTAGAAGACGACACCCCTGCCGTTCACAAATCCGAATCCCAGCCGGTCCAAAAGGGCCGGCGGTTTTCTTTACTTGGCGTCTTTCGGTGCGCGGATGTTAGCTGTAGGCAGTGAGGCCAAGAACGCCCGGATGCTGGTCATATCAACCAGCGTGGTCCTGCCCAGCTTAAGCAGCTTAATCCGGCCCTGGCCCGCCTCCCTATAGATGGCCGAGCGGGACAGGCCGGTTGCCGCGACGGCGGCCAGGATTGGCAAGGCCAGCGGTTCGATGATTGCGCCCCGGCTGGGCGCGTCGGTTTTTTTGGATGATAGCTGCATTTTCGTCCCTCTATCTGTGCGGTGGGACTTCCAAATACTTCGCCACATACTCGGATTGCGAGGGACAAATTTCTGATCAAAAATAGGCTACAAAATTTTGTCCCCAGCGTCTCTCTTGCTGACGTGTGGTTTGGACGGCAGTTCACAAGACGTGCCGGGTGCGACCCGCAATCTTACCAACTGGCGAATCATTTCGTCCTGATTTGTCTTGCGCCGCTGGCGCAAGAGGCGGCGAATGTCCTTTGCGATGGACTCGGCGGACTGGCCATATTTGCCCGGAGCCTTGGAATTGAAAATTTCGCCAATCCTACGAGGTGCCAGCTTTCTAAGATTTGGATATTCGGCGGGAGTTACACGGTCATATGCGCTAAGCAAAAACGCGGCGCGTTCGGGCTTGCGGGGTCCTCCTTTTGGGCCGCGCTTTTTGGCTGGCTTTACGGTTCGTTTAAGTGCATCGCGCAATATGAGGCCCCAAGCCTGTCGGGCTTTTTTGCGTCCAAAAATTCGTTCTAAATCTTCAAACGCCTTGCGGGCGCTGTCGAAGGCGGCGAATGCTTCCGCTCGGTTTATCTCTTGATCCATCAAGCTTTAGCCCGGCGCGCGCTCAGTGAGACGACTTCGCCGGCGCGGGCCTTGATGCCATCCAGGGCGTCCGCCAGCCGCTGCAAGGCGTCGGCAACCTGGGGCCGGTAGCGGGCCTGGTTATAAGTGGCGGCCAGCTGGGAGTGAACGGCGGTGTGGTTTAGCGCCGCCTCGATCACGTGCGGCAGTTCCCCCATTTCGCCCATGAGCGTGGCGGCGGTGCGGCGTAGATCGTGCCGCGTCCATTCGCTTGTCTTGCTGGCCTTTTGGATAGTTTCGGTTCCCTTGGCCCAGTTTGCGAGCCTGCCGCCGCCGCGCGCCTGAAACACCAAATCCGCCGGCTTGGCGTTTTTGGGCTTGATGGCGGTCAACAGGGCAAGAGCCTGGCGGGAGAGCGGCACGACATGAGGCTTGCCGTTTTTGGTTGCGGGCAGCGTGAGGGTGGCGGCTTCTAAATCCACGTCCGCCCACGTGGCGCCGCCAGCCTCCTCTCGCCGAACGGCGGTCAGCATCATCAAGAGCATGGACTTGGCGTAATGGCTTTCTGAGGCATCCAGGACGGGCAGGAGGCGGGATAGCTCCTCCTTGCTCAAAACCCTGTCCCGTCGCTTCACAGTCGCGGGCGGGACGATGGTGGCCACGTCCCTGGCCACGTAGCCCCTGCCGCCCTCGCTGGCCCATTTCAAGATAGGCCGGATGTAGCGCACTGCCGCCGCCGCGGATTGGCCGGATGGCCACCTATCGGCCTCAAACTGCAAGTCCCCGGCCCGCATGGTGGCGAGGGGCTTTTTGAGCTGGCGAGCAAATACCGAGTCGATGCGCTTTTTGCACTCTGGCCAGGATTTGAGGTTGTGGCCCTGCTTCTTGGCGTAGAGTTCGATCAGGGAGGCCAGCGTACCGATTCTCTCCTTGGCATCCTTGCCGATGGCGCGTTTGCGGCGGGCATCTTCAACCGGGTCCGCACCCTTGCGAACCTCTGCCCACGTGGCCCTTGCCGCGTCGCGTGCGGCGGATAAGCCCATGTCCGGGTGGTTGCCCAGGGGAAAGCGCCGCATCCTGCCCAGCGGGTCCCGGCAGGCCAGAACCCAGCCCTTGCCGCCCGATGGGGTAATGCGAAGCCTAAGCCCGGCATGGCCTGCGTCCGCCATCTCAATCCGCTGCTTTGTCTCCGCCGCCCGCTTCACTGCCGCCGCTATTGCCGTCTCGGTGAGGTTTGTCGCCATGTTGAAAACTCCGCTGGGGCTTCAGTGGGGCTTCACCGGGGCTTCAATAATGGGGGATAATCCGGGACAACCCGGAACGATAATTAGCGTGGTAGCGGAAAAAACAAGCGAAAACATAAGCATTTGGAATAATGTGAAGCCCCGTGATACGGCGGGAGATTTGGGCACGAGGTAACTCTTAATCAGCTTGTCGTAGG
>PLFB01000236.1:34608-34734 GCA_003137135.1 Acetobacteraceae bacterium | reverse complement strand
CTCGTGCCCTGGCGGCCGGCGTTGGAACAGAAACTTGGGCAACAAGTGTCGGGAACGATGCTGCCTGGCGGCAGCGTCGATTGGAGCCTCGGCCGCAAACGAGGACTTGGGCTTTGAGCGCCTGTA
>PLFB01000236.1:0-34500 GCA_003137135.1 Acetobacteraceae bacterium | reverse complement strand
TCCGCCGCCGCCATGTCATCGCCGACATGCACGCCGTCGCCGTCGCCCGCCGGATAATAACCAGGCAAATCCACCGTCACGGATTGCCCCTTATAGGCAATCGTGAATGGCCGCACACCGCGCGACAGCAACTCGCCCGTCTCCGGCGATGTCATCGAGGGGGGAAGTTCCTGCAACCGGGCCGCCATGGCTATTTCTCCTTGAACGACATCACGGTGAATTCCGTGACGACGTCCGCCTGAAATTTTACGTACAGGACCAANNCTTGGACCACCTCCACAATGCCGCCGCGGTCAAAGCCCAGACCGAGGGCGTCGCGGAACGCGGTCGTCGTGATTGCCAACGTCTCCACCGCGCCAAGGACCGCCTTCACGGCAGCCAAATCATAGGTGGGACGCTTCTTTTCCACGAGGCCATTTACCACCTTAATGGTGGCAGATCAAGGCTGGAGATTGACGCCTGATCCAAATGGCTGGCGCCAAATACTACGATTTTCCGGCCATTTCTACGACTTGTAAGTGCCCAGTCTTGTCAGCTTCAGCTTGGACGTCCGAACTGCCGCGTTTCTCAGAACGGAGCGGCGATGTCGGGTTCGAAAATTCTCTGGCTTCAGGTGTTCACCGTTTTCGGCATCGTCATCGGGGCCATCTGGGGCGCGACGGAATGGACGGCCTGGCAGCTCTCCTTTCAGCCGGAACTCGGCAGTCCATGGTGGGCATTAGCTGGTTTTCCGGTCTATTCGCCACCGGCGTTTTTCTGGTGGTGGTTTGCCTATGACGCCTACGCACCGGAAGTCTTCCTGCACGGTGCCTGCATTGTGGCGGCGGGAACATTGGTCGCCATCATCGCCGCCATCGCCATGTCAGTCTGGCGGGCCCGTGAGGCGCAGAACGTCATAACCTACGGGTCCGCCCGCTGGGCCCAGCCCGATGAAGTTCACGCCTCCGGCCTCCTGGCCTCCGACGGTGTGCTGCTGGGAAAGCTCGGGCGGGATTATCTGCGCCATGACGGTCCTGAGCATGTGCTGTGCTTCGCCCCAACCCGCTCGGGCAAAGGTGTCGGCCTGGTGGTGCCCACCCTGCTGAGCTGGTCCGGCAGCGCCATCGTGCACGACATCAAGGGTGAGAACTGGACCCTGACCGCCGGCTTCCGNNCCCACCAACCCGGACTCCGCCGCCTATAACCCGCTCCTGGAAGTCCGCCGCGGCGAATGGGAGGTGCGCGACGTGCAGAACGTCGCCGACGTGCTGGTCGACCCCGAGGGCTCTCTTGAAAAACGCAACCATTGGGAAAAGACCAGCCATTCGCTTCTCGTCGGCTCCATCCTCCATGTCCTCTATGCCGAGCCAGACAAAACCCTCGCTGGCGTGGCGAATTTTCTGTCCGACCCCAAGCGCTCGATCGAATCAACACTGCGCGCCATGATGCTGACACAGCACCTTGGTGATGCCGGCACCCACCCCGTTGTCGCCAGCGCCGCGCGTGAGTTGCTGAACAAATCTGACAATGAGCGCTCCGGCGTGCTTTCCACGGCCATGTCCTTCCTCGGCCTGTACCGGGACCCCGTCATCGCGCAGGTGACGCGCCGCTGCGACTGGCGGATCGCGGACATGGTTGAGGGCGAGCGGCCGACGACCCTCTACCTCGTGATCCCGCCATCGGACATCAGCCGTACCAAGCCACTCATCCGCCTGGTGCTGAATCAGATCGGCCGGCGGCTCACCGAGGAACTGAAACCGAAAACCCGCCGGCATCGGGTACTGCTGATGCTGGACGAATTCCCAGCGCTGGGGCGGTTGGATTTTTTTGAGTCGGCCCTGGCGTTCATGGCGGGGTACGGGCTGAAGGCTTTCCTGATCGCCCAAAGCCTAAACCAGATAGAAAAGGCCTACGGCCAAAACAATTCCATTCTTGATAACTGCCACGTTCGCGTCAGCTTCGCGACCAATGACGAGCGCACTGCCAAGCGCGTTTCCGACGCGCTGGGCACGGCGACCGAGATGCGCGCCATGCGCAACTATGCTGGCAACCGTCTCTCACCGTGGCTCGGGCATCTAATGGTCTCCCGCCAGGAAACCGCCCGGCCGCTGCTGACGCCCGGCGAGATCATGCAGCTCCCACCCGACGATGAGATCGTCATGATATCCGGCACCCATCCCATTCGTGCAAAAAAGGCGCGCTATTTCGAGGATCGCCGTCTTGCCGAACGCGTTGTGCCGCCGCCGAAGATCGGCGTTATCACAACGTCTGCCGATCCAAAGCCGGATGATTGGACAAAGCTGCCAATGCCACCGAAGTCGCACATTTCCGCAGCCACCCCGGAGCCCGCCACCAGCACGAGCGACGAAAAATCAACGCCGAAGGAGAACGACGACCCAGCCAATGCCGGCATCCGCCGCGAACCGGAGCTTCCCGAACATGAGGACATCGAGCCATCAAAATCGGCACTCGCGTCTGAATTCACGTTCGAAGACGCTGGACAAGAACCGGACGACGAACCCGTCCGCCTTGCCGAAATACGCCGTCAAATGGGCGGTTTCGCCAGACAGGCATCGCTCGATCCTGCCGACGACCTAGGCCTCTAAAACGCCGATGCGTATCAAGCACACCTTCCGCCTGCCGCCGGCGCTATCCTCCCAGCTCGCAGCCTACGCCGGACGAAAGCGTATTTCGCAGGCTCTGGTGGTTGAGGCCGCCCTTGCATCGTTTTTATCGCCGGACGCCTCCGAGCGCATGGAAGCCGCCATCAGCCGCCGGCTCGACCGCCATGCCCGCCAACTCGAACGGCTGGAGTATCACGTCAAAATATCCAATGAGGCCATCGCACTTTTTGTTCGCTTTTGGCTAACATCGACGCCAGCGCTACCCGAGGCCGCCCGAGCGGCTGCCCAGGCCAGTGGTAACGAAAGATATCGAGGCTTCATTGAAGCGCTTGGGCGGCGAATTGAAAAAGGCCAGAATCTCTCGGTCGAAATAGCCCAGGACATTGAGACGGGACCACAAGAATAATTTGATTAAAGGTTTTCAAGTGCCTTCACTTGGCCGAAAACAGCACGTCCGCTTCGGGTCGTGTCCCCAGTGGTGGTGTAGGAGGCCGCGCTCGACTTCACAAAGCACCCGCTGCATTCAAACCGATCCACCGATATCACCATTGCCGAAAAGAGCCATTTCGCCCTAAATGGCATAATGGTTGTCCATCGGAGTTGGCCATGAAAACCATGTCGGCGCGCGAGGCGAAGAATGCTTTCGGGCTGATGATCGACACCGCGCGTGCAGAGCCAGTGCTTATCGAAAAACACGGGCGCGGCGTCGTGATGGTCATCGCGCTGGAAGAATATCAAAGGCTTTCCGTGCAATCTAGACGCACGGATAAGGGGGAAACGGGGACCAAGGGGGCTTCGAAAGGTGGCCAATGAAGCGTTGGCCCGCGTCAAGATAGACTTGGATCTGAAGGATGCTGATCGGTCTCCCATGGATGGCCGCAGCGTGCGTTCAGAATGCGTACTCTATGATGACGGCTCGGCGGACTCCGCACCATTCACTTGCCAAGGCCGTGTGCAATGACTGCGCACCCCTCCCTCTCCGCCAGCATTGAGCACTTCGAGAATAGCTTCGAGGCGGCGAGAGGTGACTATGCGCAGTTGAAGCTGATCGCCGACGCACTTCAGCGTCACAGCGCACCAGGGGCGCCGCGTTTGCGCATCAAAGTGGTGGCGGAAATGTTTCGGCTGAAGCGCGAGACAGGGGTTCCCTCTGCGCCTCGATCTCCGCCGCCTACGCCTCTCCTCGCGCTGCTGGGCCGGTCGGGTCTCGACGCGCCTGACGGCCGGCCGCTGCATCGGTACCGATTGGGTGCAGAGGGTTACGATCAACTGACGGCATTGTTGCGCCAGCGCGCCGCACGGCTCCCGAGCGCAAATGGGAGTGACACGGCTTTGTTGGTGCTTTGGGCTTCGGCCTGGTTCCGCCGCGAATACAGCGGGGGCATACGCAAATATCGCGAACTCAATGCAACCATCGGTGCACCGCTTGAGGAACGTGAATGGCCTCCGCTAATTGAGCATGGCCTGAAATGGTGGAAACGGCCGGTGGTCAAACGCGCCAGCGGCCGGCATTGGCTGCTGACGATCGCCGTGGAGGGCGGCTTCCCCGAGCGTGTGTTGCAGGCGGGCGACGGGTGGCTGTCAAGGTATCTGAACGAAGTCGTCGGTCGGCTGCTTGGCATCACAGCCGATCCGTCGCCCGACGACGCTTTCGCCATGGCGGATGCCGCGAAGGAGGAGTTGCGCGACACCTACCGCCAGGAAGCCTTCATAGCATTGGCGGCGGATTTGGCACTGGCGATCGTGAAATTGCGGCGCGTCGCCGAGGCGACCGCACCGAGCTTGGCGCCATCGGCCGTCCTCGACCAGGTCCGCCCCGGCTGGCGCGACGAGTTGCCGATCGCGGCCGATACGGATGCGGCGCGCACGCTGGTGGATGGGATGCTTGCCGCCAAAAAGATCGCGCGCGGCCTGAGCGGCGGCGCGGGCTGTGTGCGCGTGTTGCGGCGAGGTGACAAGGTATGGAGCACGGGGTTGAGGCTGTCGCTTGGCGGTGAACTCAAGGCGGATTCCCTTACTGGGCTAGCCGCACGTGGTACGCGACTGGGCGTCCATCCTTACGGTGTTCTGGCGCGAGCTCTCGGTGAGGAACTGGCCTTTCTCGATCCGCCGGGCGAGGACGGCGATAATTGGCGGCTGCGTCCGCTTACCCGCAGGACCGAGTTGGACGATGTGCCGTTGGAAGCACGCATCGAGGTCCTGATCCAGTCGCCTAATGGCGCCGCGCGCACGATGCCGTGGCCCGGCGGTGCTCCCGAACGCAGCGATGTCCTTACATTCGAGATCGATGCTGAAGACGCGGGTGGACCAACGACTCTTGTTCTTGCCGCGCAGGGATCGGCAAGCCTACGCGCCGAACGAGTCGTTGTTACCGCCCCGGCCGATTGGTCCGTTCGGTGGGAAGACGAAGCCGTTGAGGGGGCGCCTGCGAGCATTGGCGCGACGAGAGACGGGCGCGGGTTGTGGCTCGCCTATAAATCCGTGCTGGTAAGGAGCACGGACGGCGATCTGGTTTATTGCATCCAAACAGGTGTCGATGAGGAAGTGCGTGCTCGAATAGCGCTCGACGGCCAGTCGCCGCGGGGCTTCGACAGCGCGGACGATGTCTCCCTGTTCGCCGGCCCGCCGACAGTTGCTTGCTATCGCGGGCTGACCTCGACGAAGCCGGCGGACAACGAACTGCTCTGGCGTCGGGCGCGAGGCGATCCGTGGCAAGAACTGGCGCGTTCCCGGCTCCCGGTCGGGGCAATCGACATCATGTGGCGTGACGCACGGACCGGATTTGTGCGTGATCGAGTGCGCGCAGCCATTGTGCCGCAATCCGCGCGTGTCGTCCGCGAGCGTGAGGGTGAAGGTTGGCGCTATAGCTTTCTGGATTTCGGTGAACTGGCGATCTCGCCGGAGCCCACCACAGGGCTGAATGTCGAGCAGCGGTCCGGCAATGTTTTCGCGCTTTTGTTCCGTAGCAATCCGCTGCGCCGCGTCACCTTCGTGCTTCGGATACCAAGCAGCACGCGCACAATCCGCATTACCCTTCCTTTCCCTTTGCGCGATGGAATCGCACATTGGAATGGCAAGATCGTGCCGCCGGGATCGGAGATAACGCCGGCGGAACTAGCCGAGCTTGTCGCCTTCGGTGAAGGCAAACTCACGCTGTGCTGCGAGCTCAAGAACACCGAGAAGGGCTATCCAGCACACTATACGCTTGGTGATCGCGAACTCGGTTTGCGACCGCTGGCGGATCGGGTTCGCAGCGACCTTGCTTCTGCCGGGATTGACGCCTGGGTCGCGCTCAGTATCGGTGATGGTGCTCCGCCTTGGCGCATCAAGCTGTTTGATCGCGAAGTCCGTTGCGCGAACGGCGCGGCGTCGGTGGTGAGACCTGGGTTAGAAAAGGAGCCGCTGATCTTGGCAGGGCGATCGGTTGCGAAGCCCTGTGAAGAGCACCGTTTGGCGACGATCGATCTCGAAGATGTGTTGAACCGGCGCTCAATACCGCTTCCCGAGAGCATGACTGGCGCTTGGTGGGTGTATTTGCGCAGTGACCGCGCCGTGCGATCGAGGCCGTCGATTGTTCCTTGCGTCGGTGACACAGTACCGGTCGGCGGCGGCTTGGCCGCGAGGGTCGTGATCGCCGCGCCATCGGCTCGACAGGCCGCAATCGTTGAACGCCTGAACGCGATTTCCGCTGACACGGATGGTGCGGCGGAAGATGTTGAATGGTTGAACAAGCTGATCGGTTCGTTGGATGGCTTGCCAGCATCCACATTTGACGTGCTGGCGGCGCTCTCCGATGCGCCGGTTGTCCTTGCGCGTCTGCTGCTGTCCGCCGACGACGCTGCCCAAGGGGGGATTTGGCGGCTCGAAGCGGAGTTGCCGTTTCTATGGGCGGCACTGCCGCTGACGGCATGGAGCGCAGCTGCCAATGCGCTTGGGCGTAGCGTGATGAGCCCGCTCCTGGCAGCAGGCTGGGAATTGGCTCGCGCGGCCCCCATGGGGAAGCAGGTCGTCGACGGCGCTACCATTCGCACCGGCAATCTCGATCCTGTGATCGGCGCCCTGCTCGCAGCGGCTGGACTCATCCCAAAACCTTGGTCGATCCCTTCCATCCGCGATGCCGCCCAAGGCTATGTGCGCCGCACGTTCGATCGCGGTGACATGGCGATCGGCCTGCCAAAGCAGACGAGCCTGTTCCGCACGCAGGAACTCGACCCGCAGCTTCCCGGCTGGTTCAAGACCACGTTCGATTTAATGCACCTGGAAGCGCTCGACGCCCCCATCGCCGCCGCCGTCGCTGCGAAAGCCGACATCAAGTTAACGCGCACACAAATCCGGCGCTGCAAGGAGGCGATGGTGGCCGATCCGGTCTATTTCGCGGAAGGCATCATGGCGGCGCTGCTGGGTATAGAACGATAGGGGGGACAGGCATGCGCACGTTGACGCCTTTTCAGGCGGTGGAAGAAATCCGCCAACGGTCGGTCGAGGCGATACTTGGCCTGAGCGGGCTCAACCATCCGGCGCTTGCCGCCGAGGTTCGGCGCAAATTCGGTGGCCGGGACATCGCTTCCGGAGCCTTGCTCCAAGAGCCGATCCTCGAAGCCGCATTCCCTTTCGTCGAGGCCGAACCAACACTGGCCTCGCTTGCCAGCACATTGCTGCATCCCAAGGTAATCAATGCGCTAGATCAACCGGGCGATCCTCGAATCGGAAAGGATTGGCATCCTTACAAGCACCAGCTTGAGGCTTGGCGGCACCTGACCGCTCCAACTCCTCAATCGATCCTCGTCACCAGCGGCACCGGCTCGGGCAAGACCGAATGTTTCTTGGTCCCTTTGCTCCACGATCTGGCGAGAGAGGCGGAGGTCCAGCGTGAACCGCTCAGCGGCGTGCGGGCGATCGCGCTCTATCCGCTCAATGCTCTGATCGCCAGCCAGCAGGACCGTCTGGGCAAATGGACCAAGCCGTTTGGGGGCAAGATACGCTACGCCCTCTATAACGGTGAAATGCCCGAAGACGACAAGGATGCGCACGAGCGCACCGTCCCAGAGCAGATCCTTTGCCGCAGGACCCTGCGGAGCAATCCGCCGCCCATCCTCGTCACCAATGTGACGATGCTGGAATATCTGACGGTACGCCGGAAGGATCGGCCAATTCTGGACACCTCGCGGGGCAAACTGCGCTGGATCATCCTAGACGAGGCGCACAGCTATACAGGCTCCAATGCGGCGGAGATTGCGTTGCTCCTGCGGCGGGTACTGTTGGCCTTCGATGTGACGCCGGATCAAGTCCGGTTTGTCGCAACGTCGGCGACAATTGGAGAAGGCGCAGATGTCACCGAGGACCTGCGGCGCTTTCTGCGAGACGTGTCGGGTGTGCCAGTGGAACGTGTACATGTCGTGGTCGGCCATCGTCGTACACCGAATCTGCCGCCACCCGATCTGGAGAAAAATCTCGGCGGCATCGACGTGTCCAAACTCGATGCCCGTGCGGCCTTTGAACGGCTTGCGAGCAATCCGGTGGTGCAGAACCAGGTAGCGGAACTCACGCGCGGCGCGCGTGCATGGTCCGCGGTCGCCAGAGAACTGAGCGAAACGGGTGGGAAACCTGAGGCCCTCGCCCTGGCGCTAGCCCGTGCCGAAAAAGGCGGCGAGCGGCTGTTGCCTTTGCGCGTCCATGCGTTTCATCGGGCGATTCCGGGACTGTGGACCTGCCTCAATCCTGAATGTGCCGATCAAACCGACGGCTGGCCTTTTGGCGGTCTCTTGCCGGAAGCCGTCGGCAAATGCCCGGCTTGCGCCGGCAGGGTGTTACCCGTGGTGTCCTGCCGGAGTTGCGGCGAACCTTTCCTTGATGCCGTTGAAGAGAGTCGAATCCTGCGTTCGCGTGATGAAGACGAACGCGAAGACGATTACGCGCAGGATTCAGAAGAGGAAAGCGCTTCATCGTCGGATGAAGAGGCAGCGCGATCGACCGCGCCGGGGATCGAGCGCCTTATCGCCGTGCGGTCCCTGCCGCACGCTCGCCCACTTCACGTCGATCCGCACAGCGGCGCCATCGGCGATCAGCCGCACGATGGTTATGTTGCTTTATCGTGCCATGACCGCGAGGAGCCTGAATTCTGCCCCGCCTGCCAGACGACCGCCATGGAAAAGCAACCGCGCATTTTGTGGCCTTTTCGATTCGGCGCGCCCGCCATTCTCAGCAATGCGAGCCCGGTGCTGCTCGAAAGCACCGAACCTTCGACCCCTGATCCGGAAGCCGAGCATTCTTATCCCGCCGAAGGACGGCAATTGCTGTCCTTCACCGACAGCCGGCAGGGAACGGCACGTTTCTCCGCGAAGCTGCAAAACGCTGCCGAGCGAAATCACGTGCGCGCGCTGATCTATTTCGCGGCGCAGGACTCCCTGCGTGTCAATCCGGCAGATGCATCCAAATTGGCTGAACTGGATGCTGTTATCGCGGTCTTGCAAGCGCAAGGAGCGGCGCTGCCACAGTTTCTGGATCAACAACGAAAGGACTTGACCAAGGCCAGCGCCAGCCTGCCATGGGAAACCGTGCGGAACCGTCTGACCGAGCGCGATGAGATCAGCTACTGGATGCGTAAGGTCTGGGAAAAGCGCGACCCGGACCGTTATGGCGATCCAGCGAAAGGTCCGCAGCGATTCGCGGAATTGATGCTGCTGCGGGAACTTGCCCGCCGTACCCGGCGCGCCAATTCGCTTGAGACTATGGGGCTGGCGAGCCTGCGCTTTCAGGCCATCGAGAATCTGCCCGAGGCGAAAACGCCGGATGCGCTACGCGCCAAGGGAAAGACCGTCCAGGACTGGCGCGATTTCCTCTATATGAGCCTTACTATTGCAGTGCGGGACTACTTCGCGATCCGGATCAACGGGCGTGATGCACATTGGCTGCAACCGCGCATACCGCCAAAGCGGCTGATCGGCCCCAATGACACAATCACCGCGAGAACGGAACTTCGATGGCCTCAGGTGCGGCCGGACTATGTTGCGCAGCGCGGAACGCTTCCCCGCCTATTGGAGATTGCGCTCGGATTGAACCCGGAAGAGCGCGGTGATCGCGACATCATCAACGGGCTTCTCGAAAAGGCATGGTTCGATCTGAGGCCGCTGTTCATCACCGCAGGGGGCGGCGGTGATCTGCGGCTGGATTTGGGCAGCGCGCTAATCACACCTTTGGAAAAGGCGTGGCGTTGCCCGGTTACGAGGCGTGTGCTCGACACAGCCTTCTGCGGTTATTCGCCTTACGGCCTGCGAACCGGATTGACGCGCGGAACAGGCGCTCGCGCGGAGCCTATCGAGATGCCGCGACATCCCACCCCTTTCCTGACAGAGCCGGGTGACGAAACGCGGGTGAGAGAGTGGCTGGCGGGTGATGCGCGCGTGGGTCAATTGCGGTCAGCAGGATTGTGGACCGACCTGCACGACCGGATTGCGCTTGGATCGCCCTATGCGCGATCGGCGGAACATTCTGCCCAACAGCCCTCGCGGAGGCTGCGCAATTATGAGGCCGAGTTCCGTCGTGGTGAGATCAACATTCTGAACTGCTCGACGACCATGGAGATGGGCGTCGATATCGGCAGCGTCTCGACGGTAATGATGACCAATGTGCCGCCGTCAATCGCCAATTACCGGCAGCGCGTTGGTCGCGCCGGGCGCCGGCGGCAGGCTACGGCGCTGGCCTTCACCTATTGCAAGGACACGCCGATCGAATGGGAAGTTTTCCGCACGCCGGTGCGCTTCCTCGGCCGTACCGTCGCCGCCCCACGCGTGTCGCTGGACTCAGGTCCGCTCGTCCAACGGCACGTCAACGCCCTGTTGCTGGCGGCGTTCGTTCGAGAGCAGAACGGAGATTCGACCACGACGAAGGCGGGGGCGTTTTATGGCTTCCCGGCGGACTTGCGAACTGAGCGCCTGCCTGATCCGGCATCGGTGGGGTTCCGCGCCTGGCTCACAAAGCCGAGCACATTGGGGGCGATGGCCAAAGCCGTCAGCGAATTGGTGCGCGGCTCCGTGCTCGAAAACGACAAAGGGCTATTCGAGGGGGCTGCTGCTGCCATCGCGATGGCTGAAGTTGAATTTCGTGCCGAGTGGGACGGCCTGCAATCGCAGGCGGCCGGGTTGGATCGTGATACGGCGAAGAAGGCGATCGGATTTCAACTTCAGCGGCTGTGCGGTGAATTCTTGCTGTCCGACCTGTCCAATCGCGGAGTGCTGCCAGGACACGGATTTCCGACTGCTGTCGTCCAGTTCATCCATAAGGATGAACTGGACAGTGATGAAGGAAATGCTGAGGAAGGCAGCCCACTCCGGCGCCGCTTCTTCGCCAGCCGGAACCTGGATCAGGCGATGCGAGACTATGCGCCTGGAGCCGACGTGGTGATCGATGGGCTGGTTTATCGGTCTGCGGGGGTCACGCTCAATTGGAAGCGACCTGCGGGGGATTCAGATGCCCGCGACATCCAAAGCCTAGGCTTTGTCTGGCAATGCAAAGCATGTGGCGCCGCCGGTACGCTTCATAGTCGGAGCGACGAATGCCCAGAATGCGGGGCAACCGGCGAAACGCTTCGGCAACACGAATATTTACGACCAGCCGGCTTCGCAGCGGAACGGGAGCCAGCACATGCAGAGGCTGACATCGTCTCCTATGTGCCGCCTGAACCTCCCATTGTCGCCGCGAGAGGGGCGAGTTGGCACCCGTTGCGGGTGCCGGAACTCGGGCGATCCCGCACAAGCGCGAACGGTTTGGTGTTTTTCGCCAGCGCGGGCAGCGAACAGGGCGACGGCTATACGATATGCCTTCACTGCGGACGTGCGCAGGCGGAAGGTGTGCCTGGAAGTCCGTCCTTTGCCGAGCACAAGCCACTCCGTTACACAAAGGCCGACGATGATGGGAAATGCCCTGGCGCGACGAAGCCGTTCGCGATCAAGCAGAACATCCTGCTCGGCCACGAGGTGCGTACCGACGTGTTCGAAATGCAACTCAGCGGACTCGATAAACCGGGCGCCGCATGGGCATTCGGATCGGCGTTGCGCTCGGCGCTTACACGCGAACTCGGCGTCGAGCTTAACGAGGTCGGGCTCTGGGTTGAGCCTCGGCAAACCGCGATCGGCGGCCGAAGCCACAATCTGTTCCTGTTCGATCATGCGGCGGGCGGGGCCGGTTTTTCCTCAAGAGCGAAGGATTTGTTCGGGAAGTTATTGAATCCGGTTCGCGAATTGCTCGATTGCAAGGTGGATGGTTGTGTCAATGGTTGTTCAGCTTGCGTCCTGACGTCCGACCTACATGACCAGCAACGGATTATCGATCGCCAAGCCGCGCTTTCCTATGTCGACACTCATCTTTCTCTTTTGGCTGAGCCAGATGCCGCAGATCTGTTCACAGCCGACGCAAGCTTTAGCGATGGTCTCGCGGACGATTTGGCTACGGAGACCGGCGCGACAGTTGTCTGGAGCGAATCTTTCGATTTGGCTGAGCTACATGGCAGTAACTTCCTCCGCTTGGCGGGCTCTCTCCAGCGTTCCGGGCGTCCGCTCACCCTCGTGCTGACGCAGCTGGCCCTGTCCATTATGGACGATGCAACGCGGCTGGGTTTGCGGGATCTGGCGATCCGCTATGACATCGCCTTGCGCCAGGGTTCCGCGCCGCGCTTCGAGAATGGCGCAATCGCCATCGCGGCCATCACGAGCGATCGGGCTGGAGAGATTTGGGCGACCCGCGATAGCAAGGCTCGCATTCTGGGTTCCGGATGGGGTGTTGCCGCTGAGTTACCGATCCTGCGCGCGCATTGGGACGCCAAAGTTGATCGTAATGCTTTGCCTGCTGACATCCTGGAGCCACGCGCCGACGCCGCTTTCGTAAGCTTCACGAAGGCATGTGACGGCTCGCTTTCGAATTTTGGCATGAAATTTCTCGAACTGGTGAAACCCCTTCTCGAGCGCGTGGGCGGCTGGCGACCGGGACATCTTATCAGGGTTGAATATTTCGACCGCTATTTGAAATGCCCGCTCGCTGTCCGTTTGGCCTGCGAGTGCGTTGCGGCGCTTTCCAGGAGCATCGGGGGTGCGGAACAAACACAGATGTTGCTGGTTAGTGAGCCGTGGCGTTCTGATCCTCGCTATGACGACAAACGACCTTGGCAGGTGAGCCATGATTGGCGATCCGACGACGACCGCGTCGAAGTGATCGAGGCCGTCGCTGCCAAGCTTGGCTTGAAAGGATCGTTGACCCTGAGAAGAGAACGCCATGCGCGGGAGATGGTTCTGAACTTCGATGACTCAACGCCGGTGACGTTGGTTCTCGATCAGGGTTTTGGCTGTTGGTTAGGTCCGAAAGGCATTCCCCTTCGCTTCGACTTCAACGCGGACCCACAGAACCAAGCCTCAAAGCTGATCGCGCTCAACGCGATGGTCCACGGGCCTGACGATCCTTCCTATATCGTTGTGCATAGATAGCCTCAGCTTCATGCGTCATAGGGCTTTGGCGTAAACTTCGTTCTCATCGTCGCCGGTCGCAGCGCGCCAGCGTATCGCGGCGTGCCGCCGAGCAACAGCGTCGCCGGCACCACCGAGGGCCCTTTGGTCCACCGCTCGTCAGGCTCCGGATAGCCCCCCTCCCGCAGTTAGGAATAATCCAGTGGGATGAGTTCGCACCCGGCCAGCAGGCGGCCGATCTTGACGCCGAGCAACCACCGGTCGCGCGGATCGGTAGAGAACTCGCCCGGAGTAGCCGACCGGCCTTCGATGATCGCCGCATAGTGCGCGTAATGAATGCGTAAATCCAGGTCGCCGGTCAGCATCACGCGTTACCGCGCCAACAGCCGCGCTTCCAACGATTCCCGAACGACCCGGCGCGCCGCGAGGGTCCGCTTCCAAGGAAGCCAATTTTGCCGCGGAACGGCGGGGATGATGCGCAAACCTGCCTTATGAATGATTGGGGCCCTCAAAGGGCAATCAACTGAGATTGGTCGGCGGCTCGTTCATAAGCCGGCGGTGCAAATCGCCGTCCGCCGGTCTTCTCACGCTAGAGCACTCTGATCTGCAGAACCCTATTGCGCTTCGACGCTGTGCATCGCTTTCAATTCTCCCCTGTCCCGGATCGCCGGTTCAGCTTCTCAGCTCGGGGGAAATATGGCGCTTCACAGCTTAAGCCCTCATCCGGTTTCCCGCGGCGCGCGCATGCTGCGCACGGCGCTTGGGCCTGCAATCGCTATGTTCCTTGAAGACCCAACAATCGTCGAGGTTATGCTGAATCCCGACGGCCGGCTGTGGATTGATCGGCTATCCGGCGGGTTGGAAGATACCGGCCATTATATGCCCGCCGCCGATGGTGAGCGGATTGTCCGCCTAGTCGCGCACCATGTCGGCGCCGAGGTCCATGCCGGCGCGCCTCGTGTCTCAG
This sequence comes from Acetobacteraceae bacterium, assembly GCA_003137135.1. Taxonomy (GTDB): domain Bacteria; phylum Pseudomonadota; class Alphaproteobacteria; order Acetobacterales; family Acetobacteraceae; genus Acidocella. The sequence goes on along the minus strand of PLFB01000236.1, from coordinate 20,479 downwards.
CTGAACTTCCGGAAACAGGCGAGCGCTTCGAGGGCTTGCTTCCGCCCATCGTTGCCGCGCCCGCATTTGCGATCCGCAAGCCGGCGGTCGCCGTTTTCACGCTGGATGATTATGTCGCCACCGGCATAATGACGGCCAGCCAAGCGGCGGCCCTCCGCACCGCCGTTGCCGACCGCCGAAACATCCTCGTCGCCGGCGGCACTTCCACCGGCAAAACGACATTGACCAACGCCCTTCTCGCTGAGGTCGCCAAAACCGATGATCGGGTGGTCCTGATCGAAGACACGCGAGAACTACAATGCGCAGCGCCAAACCTGATCGCGCTACGCACCAAAGATGGCGTGGCAACGCTTTCCGAACTGGTCCGCTCATCACTCCGCCTGCGGCCGGACCGCATCCCCATTGGGGAGGTCCGCGGCCCGGAGGCGCTGGACCTCCTCAAAGCCTGGGGCACCGGCCATCCCGGCGGCATCGGCACCATCCACGCCGGCACCGCGCTCGGCGCGCTTCGGCGGCTTGAACAACTCATCCAGGAAGCCGTCGTCAAAGTGCCGCGCGCCATGATTGCCGAAACCATCAACGTCATCGCCGTTCTGGGTGGCCGTGGCGTACAGCGGCGCCTGGTTGATCTCGCCACCGTCCGCGGCCTCTCGGATGCCGGCGATTACGTCCTGGCCTCCGCCGCCCCTCATCCCGCTGACCTCATCCCGGCAGGAGATCGTACATGAAACTCAACCCCACCCGGTTGCGCGGGCGCCTTGGCGCCGCCGCCACATCCGTATTCCTCATCCTAATGACCGTGCCTGCCTATGCGGCGGGATCGAACATGCCATGGGAGACGCCGCTCAATTCTATTTTGGAATCCGTGCAGGGACCGGTCGCAAAAATCGTCTCGGTGATCATCATCACCGTCACCGGCCTCTCGCTCGCATTTGGCGATACATCCGGTGGCTTCCGCAAATTGGTCCAGATCGTCTTCGGCCTCTCGATCGCCTTCGCCGCGTCGAGCTTTTTTCTGACATTCTTCTCATTTGGCGGCGGGGCGCTCGTTTGATGTCCGACGAGATCGCCGGGTTTGAGGCACCCGTTCATCGCGCCCTGACCGAGCATATTTTGCTCGGCGGCGCGCCACGATCAGTGGCGATTCTGAGTGGAACGCTCGCCGCTGCCATCGGGCTCGGCCTTCATCTTTGGATCGCCGGCATCGCGTTCTGGGCCATCGGCCATGGCGCGGCAGTCTGGGCGGCCAAGCGAGACGCGCAGTTTGTGGACGTTGTACGCCGGCATCTTCGCTACCCGAACTACCTTCGGGCGTGAGTGACGGACATGCTGAACCTCGCCGAATACAGGAATAAGAACGCCAGCCTGGCGGACTTTTTGCCCTGGGCGGCGCTAGTGGCGCCCGGAGTGGTTCTGAACAAGGATGGCTCGTTCCAGCGCACGGCCAAATTCCGTGGCCCGGACCTCGATAGCGCCACGCCCGCCGAGCTGATTGGAACGACCGCCTGGCTGAACAGCGCATTGCGGCGGCTTGGTTCAGGCTGGGCCATATTCGTCGAGGCGCAACGGTCCGCCTCCACCAATTACCCGAACAGCCAATTTCCCGATCCGGTTTCGGCGCTAATCGATTCCGAGCGCAAGGCGCAATTTGAGGAGGAAGGCGCGCATTTCGAGAGTGCGTATTTCCTGACGCTTCTCTTTCTGCCGCCAAGCGAGGACGCCGCGCGGGCGGAGCGTTGGCTCTATGAGGGCCGCGAACGGGCCGACGCCGATCCGCATGAGTTGGTGCGCGGTTTCATCGACCGCACCGATCGGCTGTTTCAGCTCATCGCGGGCTTCGTACCGGAGATCGAATGGCTCGATGATGCGGAAACGCTCACCTATCTGCATTTCACAATCTCCACCAAAAGCCAACGCGTCCGCGTGCCGGAAATCCCGGTCTATCTGGACGCCATCCTGGCCGATGAACCGCTGACCGGTGGGCTGGAGCCGCGCCTTGGCTCGGCGCATTTGCGCACCCTAACAATCATGGGGTTCCCCTCGGCCACGCAGCCTGGAATCCTGGATGAATTGAACCGGCTCGCTTTTCCCTATCGCTGGTCCACCCGCGCGATCTGCCTGGACAAAACGGATGCGACCAAACTGCTAGTCAAGATCCGCCGGCAATGGTTCGCAAAGCGTAAATCCATCGTGGCCATCCTGAAGGAAGTGATGACAAACGAGGCATCGGTCCTGCTGGACACCGATGCCGCCAACAAGGCCGCGGATGCGGACCTGGCGTTGCAGGAACTCGGCGCCGACGAGACCGGCGAAGCCTATGTCACCGCGACCGTCACGGTCTGGGACGAGGATGCGCGCTCCGCCGATGAAAAACTGCGCCTGGTCGAAAAGGTGATCCAGGGCCGTGATTTCACCTGCATGGTGGAAGGGGTGAACGCGCTGGAAGCGTGGTTCGGGTCTCTACCAGGCCATGTGTACGCCAACGTCCGCCAGCCGCCGATCTCAACCCTGAATCTGGCGCACCTGATCCCGCTATCCGCCGTCTGGGCGGGGCCGGAACGCGACGAGCATTTTGCGGCCCCGCCGCTGTTCTTCGCAAAAACAGAGGGTGCAACGCCCTTCCGATTCTCGCTGCATGTCGGCGATGTCGGGCATACGCTGATCGTGGGTCCAACCGGAGCCGGTAAATCCGTGCTGCTGGCGCTGATGGCCATGCAATTCCGCCGCTACGTCGAGGCGCAGATTTTCGCGTTCGATTTCGGCGGTTCGATGCGCGCCGCAGCACTGGCCATGGGCGGTGACTGGCAAGATCTCGGTGGGGCGTTATCGGATGACGCCTCAATGCCGGTGGCATTGCAGCCGTTGGCGCGGATCGACGATGCAGCAGAGCGCGGTTGGGCCGCAGAATGGGTCGCCAACATCCTTGAGCGCGAAAAAATCACCATCACGCCGGAGGCCAAGGAACATATCTGGACGGCTCTCTCCTCGCTCGCGTCCGCGCCAGTGGCGGAACGCACCCTGACTGGGTTATCCGTACTGCTCCAATCGAACGCCCTGAAGCAAGCACTGCGTCCGTATTGCATCGGCGGTCCGTTTGGCCGGCTGCTTGACGCCGAGACCGAATTGCTTGGCGATCCCGACATGCAGGTCTTTGAGACCGAGGGACTTGTCGGCACCGGTGCAGCAGCCGCCGTGCTATCCTACCTCTTCCATCGTATCGAAGCGCGCCTCGCGGGATGGCCGACGCTGATCATCATCGACGAAGGCTGGTTGGCACTCGATGATCCTGGTTTCGCGGGCCAGCTCCGCGAATGGCTGAAAACCCTGCGCAAGAAAAACGCATCCGTCGTCTTCGCCACCCAGTCACTCGCCGACATCGAAAGCAGCGTGATCGCGCCGGCGATCGTGGAGAGCTGTCCCACACGGATTTTTCTTGCCAATGAACGCGCCTTCGAGCCGCAGATCATGGCGATCTANNGCGATTATTATTGCCAGTCACGCTGCGGCAACCGGCTGTTCGAGCTAGGGCTGGGAGAAGCGGCGCTCGCCTTCACAACCGCGTCGTCGAAAACAGATCAGAATGCCATCAGCCAGATCATTGCTGAACATGGCCGCGCCGGCTTTGCCGCTGAATGGCTGCGGCACAAGCGCGTCGGCTGGGCCGCCGACATTTTGACCAACATTGCGCCGGAGAAAATATGATGAACGCTCCCTCGCGTCGCGCTATGCGCTCACTCTTCATCGCGGGTATCGCCCTCATTTCATCGCCGTTTAGCGTTTTGACGGCCCATGCCCAGATCGCGGTTTTCGATGCGAGCAATTTCGCCGAAAACGTGTTGACCGCCGCGCGAGAACTTCAGCAAGTCAATAACGAAATCCAGGGCCTGGAAAATCAGGCGACGATGCTCATCAACCAGGCAAAAAATCTCGCCAGCCTGCCATACTCGACACTGGCGCAGCTCGACCAATCGATCAGCCAGACCCAACAGTTGCTGGCTCAGGCGCAGAACATCGGCTACGACGTGACGACAATCGATCAAGCCTTTACCGAGGTCTATCCCGAAACATATTCCAGCACGACGACATCGAACCAGTTGGAAGCTGACGCCCAGGCCCGCTGGGAAAACGCGCGCGCCGGTTATCAGGACGCGATGAACGTCCAGGCGGGCGTCGTGCAAAACCTGGCGGCGACGCACGCGCAGGTCGATGCGCTGGTATCATCGAGCCAAGGCGCAGAGGGCGCCTTGCAAGCGAGCCAGGCAGGGAATCAGCTGCTCGCCATCCAAAGCGGCCAGCTCACCGACATCACGTCATTGCTCGCGGCACAGGGCCGCGCCGCGGCGCTGGCTGGCGCCAATGACGCGGAGACCCAGGCAGAGGCACAAGCCCAACTCAACCAATTCCTTTTCACCGGCGCCGGCTACCAGCCGCAGACGGTGGAAATGTTCCATCAGCAGTGACGGGGGCAGGCATGAACCCCGGCGCCGTCGATAATTTTCTCAATGTCTTCACCACCTACATCGATAGCGGTTTCGGCCTGCTGCACGGCGATGTCGCCTATCTGTCCTCAACGCTGATCGCCATAGACATCACGCTGGCCGGCGTGTTCTGGGCATGGGGTGCCGATGAGGACATCATCGCGCGGCTGGTGAAGAAGACGCTCTATATCGGTTTCTTCGCCTACATCATCGGCAATTTTAACACCCTCGCCGGGATCGTCTTCAACTCCTTCGCAAGTCTCGGCCTCGAAGCCGCCGGCTCGAACCTCTCGGCTTCCGAACTCGTGCAGCCCGGCCGCTTTGCCCAGGTCGGCATTGATGCGGGCATGCCGATCCTGCAAGCCGCCGGCAAGCTGATGGGCTTCACCTCATTCTTCAACAATTTCATCCAGATTTTTGTGCTGCTCGTCGCCTGGCTCATGGTGATCGTCGCGTTCTTCGTTCTGGCGATCCAGCTTTTTGTGACGCTGATCGAGTTCAAGCTAACCACGCTTGCCGGCTTCGTGCTGGTGCCCTTTGGCTTGTTCGGCAAAACCGCGTTCCTTGCGGAGAAGGTTCTCGGCAACGTCGTCGCCTCTGGCGTTAAGGTGCTGGTCCTCGCCGTCATCGTCGGCATCGGCTCAACCTTTTTCGGCCAATTCACACAGGGCTTTGGCGACACGCAGCCGAACATCGAGGACGCGCTTTCACTCGTACTCGCAGCTCTGTCACTTCTGGGCCTTGGCATCTTTGGCCCCGGGATCGCAACCGGCCTGCTGTCCGGCGCGCCGCAGCTTGGCGCGGGCGCTGCCGCCACCACCGCGCTCGCGGCCGGCGGTACAGGTGCTGCCGGGATGATCGGCACGGCGGGCGCGCTTCGTGGGGGTGCCGGTGCGCTTGCCGCAAGCGCCCGAGGCGGGGCATCGCTCGCCGGCGCCACCTCAACAGCCTATCGCCTTGGCGCCGCTACCTCAGGCGATTCCGGAATGAATGGTGCGGCCGCCGGCGTAGCCGGCGTTGCAAAGACCGGCACGGGCGCGGTGATGGGCATTCCGCGCGCCATGGCGGCGCGCNNGCAAATGCCGGACCACAAAGCGCAGCCAATGATGGCGGCGCCACGCCGGCTTGGGCGCAACAGATGCGCCGCCGCCAAGCCGCCAGCCAGGGCGTGTCCCACGCCGCCCAGGCGTTGCGCGCCGGGGATCACGGTGGCGGCTCGGCGACCGTCAATCTATCGGAGGAGAAATAANNGCCAGCGCGCGCTATGGCCGCACACCCGAGCCAGAGACGCCCTACCAGAAAGCCGCCCAGGTCTGGGATGAGCGTATCGGTTCGGCCCGGGTTCAGGCCCGCAACTGGCGCCTCATCGCCTTCGGCAATCTGATCCTCGCCGGCGGCCTGGCCGGCGGCCTGGTCTGGCAATCTGCGCGCGGCACCGTCGTGCCCTGGGTGGTGCAGGTGGACAAACTTGGCCAGGCGCAGGCGGTCGCACCCGCCGTCGCCAATTACCGGCCGACCGACCCGCAAATCGCATGGCAGCTCGCCCAGTTCATCCAGGACGTGCGCTCCCTTCCCGATGACCCGATCATCGTCCGCCAGGACTGGCTCCGCGCCTATGCCTTTACCACCAGCCAGGGCGCCGCGGCGCTGAATGACTATGCCCGCGCCAACGATCCCTTCGCCCAGATAGGCAAAGTTCAAGTTGCCGTCGACGTGTCCAGCGTAATCCGCGCTTCCGATAACAGCTTTCAGGTCAGTTGGGTCGAGCGCCGCTATCAAGACGATGCCCTCGTCTCGACCGACCACTGGACCGCCATTCTCACGATCGTGCTCGTCCCACCCACGGACGCCGACCGCCTGCTCAAAAACCCGCTCGGCGTCTACGTCGATGCAATCAACTGGTCGAAGGAGCTCGACTAATGAAAGTCTTTTCCCACCTGCTTCTTCCTCTGACGGGAATGCTGGCGATTGCCGCCTGCACGCCGACATATAAGCCGCCGCGCATCAGCTACGACAACCCGCCGCAGCGCGCGGTATTGCTGCCGGACCCGCCTAAGCCGGTGGATATCATCCAGGTCCCGACGCCGCTCCCGCTTCCCGGTCAGTTGGAGCCCGTACCCGCGGGCCGCATTTCGCCGCCGGAACTGCCTGACCCAACCGCGCGCGTGGCCGCGGCGAACGCGGCGGCCCGGGTGCAGCCGATCCGTGACGATTATATCAACGCCATCCAGGTTTATCCTTTCACGGACGGCGCGCTGTACGAGGTCTATGCCACCCCCGAAGAAATCACCGCCATCGCTTTGCAGCCCGGCGAGCAGCTTGTCGGCTCAGGCCCCGTCGCCGCCGGCGATACGGTGCGCTGGATCATCGGCGACACGACGAGCGGCTCCGGCGCCAGCGCACAGGTCCATATCCTGGTCAAACCAACCCGGCCGGATCTGACCACGAATCTCATCATCAACACCGACCGCCGGACCTATCACCTCGAACTACGCTCCACGGCGGCTACCTACATGGCCTCGATCTCCTGGAACTACCCGGAGGACCAGTTGATCGCGATCCGGCAGCAGAACGTTCAGGCCGATCAGGCCGCGCCGATCGCCGCCGGCATCGACGTCTCGGCGCTGAATTTCCGATACCGGATCGAGGGGGACAATCCGCCATGGCGGCCGCTGCCCGCCTTTGATGACGGCCGCCAGGTGTTCATCGAATTTCCGAGCGGCATCGGCCAAGGCGATATGCCGCCGCTCTTCGTCATTGGCCCAAGTGGCAAGACCACCGACCTCGTCAATTATCGCGTCCGCGGCGCCGATATGATCGTCGACTCGCTCTTCGCCGAGGCAGAGCTTCAGATGGGCGATGGCAGTTCCCAGCAGCGCGTCCGGATCGTCCGCACCGATGGCATACCGGCACAATGAGCGGTCAGCAGCCAGATGGCGGGGACCGCTCGCTCGCTGCGGAATTGCGACTGCGGCCCGACCGGCCGCACGTAACGCGGATTTCGCGCAAAGTGTTGATTGGTCTCGGCACCGTCGTCAGCGTTTCGGTCCTGGGGCTGACATACTGGGCGCTGCAATCGCGCGGCGTAAAACCTGCAAACCAGAATCTCTACAATACGCAAAACCAGAATGTCGCAGATGGCGTGGCAAGCCTGCCCAGCAACTACGGCGACCTGCCAAAACCCACGCCGCAGCTCGGCCCACCACTCCCCGGCGACCTTGGTCCGCCAATCCTCCATGCCGAGCAGGGTAGCACCACACCAGCCGGAACGAACGCAGCGAACCAGCAACTGATCGAGGAGCAGGATTCCGCGCGAACCAGCAGCCTGTTCGTTCAAACTACCTCGGCATCAACGGCAGTCCAACATGGTCAGACGGGCAGCGTAATGCCGGGGCAAAGCAACGGCGGCGCCGACAATCAGCCGGTCAGCCCCTCGTCGGACCAGAATATGCAGGACCAAAAACTGGCCTTTCTGAACGGACCGTCCGTCGCGCCCACGGTCAGTTCCGACCGGCTGAGCCCGGTTGCGTCGCCCTATATCATCCAGGCCGGCACGGTTATCCCTGCCGCCCTCATCACGGGCATCGAGTCGGATCTGCCGGGCCAGATCACCGCCCAGGTCACGGAAAACGTCTATGACAGCCCGACCGGCCAATATCTCCTCATCCCGCAAGGCGCGCGCCTGATCGGCGAATACAATAGCGAGGTCGCCTATGCTCAAACCCGTGTTCAACTCATCTGGACCCGGCTGATCATGCCTGACGGTGCATCCATAGTTCTGGAAAACCAACCCGGCACCGACACCCAAGGCTATTCCGGCCTGCATGACGGTGTGAACAACCATTGGGGCGCCCTCTTCGAGGCGGCGCTTCTTTCAACGTTCCTCTCAGTCGGCGCCGAGGCCGGCACCAGCAACCAGGAAAACAACCTGCTCCAGGCTATTCGCAGCGGCGCGTCCGATAGCTTCGACCAAGCCGGTCAGCAGGTCGTCGAACGCGAGTTAAATATCAAGCCGACGCTCACCATCCGGCCGGGCTTCCCGGTCCGTGTGATTGTGGACCGGGACTTGGTGTTGGAGCCATACTCAGAGTGAGGGCAAACGCAAATGACAAAACTCAAGCTTCAATCAATTCAAGACATGAAACCGGCTAAATTGACGATCGAGATTCCGGCCCCAACCTACTCAAATCTTATTGAATACGCCGAGATAATGGAGCGCGAAACGGGACAAAATATCTCCGATCCAAAGAAACTCGTTGTCCCGATGTTGGAAAGGTTTATGGCAACCGACAGAGCCTTCTTGAGGGCGAAACGGATTAGGCCGACACAATAGCCCTGAAGACCGGCAAGACAATGCGGCCCGGGATCGGCATCGGGCTGCGACGACAACTCGGATTAACAGTCAGGGAGCACACGTGGGGGGCGACAGGCGCGAAAGTAGCTCGCCTTGCAGCTAAAATTTAACACCCATACAATCCAAAGGAGAATTTCCGGAAATCGAACGGCGGGGGCAGGGCGCAAAAAATTGCAGAGTTTTTATGAAAGGCCGATTCTCAACTCGCCCTATCGGATGCCAGAGCTGCATCATCCGCTCGATGACAACGGCCAGCCCCTCGAAGGAGAACCTACGCAGGGACGCCGCCCCTCCCGCTTCATCGTCCCCGTTCCGGCGTCCAGAAAAAAAATCGCGGCGCAGCAGGCCTCGCTCGGCCTGGAAACCTATGAAGAAAATGCACTTATCAACGATATCCGACGGTATGTCGACGAGTGGCGGCGTCAACCGGACCCAGCAAAATGGCAGGTGACTCATACAACACAGCGGCTGCTAGAGCACTGGCGGCACTTTAACTTTTCGGGCGCGACACCCTTTTTCTGCCAGATTGAGGCGGCGGAAACCGCTATATGGCTTACCGAGGTCGCGCCAAAGCGCCAAGCCGGCAAAAACTTTCTCGACCGCATTACCCGGGCCAATGAGGAAGCCAACCCCGGCCTCTACCGCTTAGCCTTAAAAATGGCGACCGGCAGCGGCAAAACCACCGTCATGGCCATGCTCATCGCCTGGCAGGCCGTGAACGCCGCCCGCAAGCCATCCAAGGAGTTTTCATCCGCCTTCCTCATCATAACGCCCGGCATTACGATCAAGGATCGGTTGCGCGTGTTGCAGCCGGCCGACGAAAATAATTATTATGAAACCCGAGAACTCGTGCCACCAGAAATGCTGCCTGATATCCGGCGCGCCGAAATCGTCATCACGAACTACCATGCCTTCCAGCACCGCGAGACCATGGCCCTACCCAAGGTTGCACGCAGTTTCCTCCAAGGCAACGAGCCTGAGCCAATCAAAACCTCCGAAACCGATACCGACATGCTGAAACGCGCCTGCGGGAAACTGCTCCGCTTTGAGCGGGTGAATGTCATCAACGATGAGGCGCATCATTGCTACCGCCACAAGGCTGGCGCCGACGCGGAAGGCCCTTATACCGGCGACGAAAAGCGGGAAGCCGCCGACAACGAGGAAGCCGCCCGGCTCTGGATCAGCGGCATCGAGTCACTAAACCGCCATCTCTCCAAGGGTGTGCGCGCTGTTTACGATCTTTCAGCCACCCCATTTTTCCTTCGCGGCTCCGGATATGAGGAGGGCAAGCTCTTTCCCTGGGTCGTATCCGATTTCAGCCTGATCGACGCGATCGAAAGCGGTATTGTGAAATTGCCGCGTGTGCCCGTGACAGACAACCTGGTACAAACCGATACGGTCGTTTACCGCGACCTGTGGAAATACATAAGCAAGGGGCCAGGCGCGCTACCCAAGAGCGTAAACGCTGGCAAGCTGAGCCCGTTCGACCTGCCCAACACGCTGAAAACCGCACTGAATGCGCTTTACAGCCATTATGAAGGCGAATTCGAACGTTGGCAGCGCGCCGGGATCGAGGTGCCGCCCGTCTTTATTGTTGTCTGCCAAAATACCGCCATCTCCAAACTGATCTTCGAGTGGATTGCCGGCTTCGAGCGCGGCGATGGGGCGAGCGATGAACGCGTTGCCTTTCATCCCGGCAGCCTTGAATTATTTCGAAATTACGATGAACAAGGCGGGCGGCTACCCCGTCCGCGAACACTTCTCATCGATTCCCGGCAGATCGAGGCCGGAGACGCGCTGGACAAAAATTTTCGGGACGCGGCGGGGCCGGAGATCGATCAGTTCAAACGCGAACTCGCCACCCGCGAGGGCGCCGGCAGCGTAAAAGCCGAGATGACCGAAAGCCAGTTGCTGCGCGAAGTGATGAACACCGTGGGCCGCGCGGGACGGCTCGGCGAGAAAATTCGCTGCGTCGTCTCAGTCTCCATGCTGACCGAAGGCTGGGACGCCAACACCGTAACCCACATTCTGGGCGTGCGTGCCTTCGGCACGCAGCTCTTATGCGAACAGGTCATCGGGCGCGGCTTGCGCCGGCAATCATACGAACTGAACCCCGAAACCGGCCTGTTCGATGTCGAATACGCTGACATTATGGGCATACCGTTTGATTTCGCCACATCGCCCGTGGTCGCCAAACCCACCAAACCAAAGCCCGTCACCCGCGTCCACGCGATCAAGGAGCGTGACGCGCTGGAAATCGTATTTCCCCGCGTCAGCGGCTACCGCCGGGATCTGCCCTCTGATAGGCTGGAAGCCATCTTCACCGAGGACAGCCGGCTGGAAATCACCCCGTTGGATATCGGGCCCACCTCGGTGGTGATGGAAGGGATTGTCGGCGCCGGCGTCACAATCACCCCGCAGGTGCTGGAACGGCTACGACCCTCCGAGATCAGCTTCAACCTGGCCAAATATTTGCTCTACGCTCAGTTCCGCGATGAGGACGGCATTCCGCGGCAGCATCTTTTTCCGCAAATCCAACGCCTCGCGCGTCGCTGGCTTGATGAGGGATATCTGGTCACCAAGGGGGTCCCGGTCGGCGCGATCCTTTATCAGGACCAGCTTGCGCGAGCGGCCGAGAAAATTGACATTGCGCTGACCCGCGGGAGCGAAGGCGGCATCCTGGCTGTGCTCGATCCCTACAATCCCAGAGGATCGACTCGCCACGTGAACTTCATCACCTCGAAAGCCTGCTGGGTGACCGGCGCCAGGCCGCCGAAATGCCAGATCAGCCACGTCGTATTAGACAGTAGCTGGGAGGAGCAGCTTGCTCTGACGCTGGAGACCCATCCGCGCGTGCTGGCCTACGCCAAGAATCAGGCGCTGGGGTTTGAGGTTCCGTATCTCGATGCCGGCGCCATGCGGCGCTACGTTCCGGACTTTCTGGTCCGGCTAGACGATGGCGGCATGGAACCCCTGAATCTCGTGCTGGAGGTGAAGGGTATGCGCAATGAGAACGCCAAGGCGAAGGCGCAGACGATGCAGGAAATGTGGGTGCCGGGCGTCAACGCGCTAGGCGCTTTTGGCCGGTGGGGCTTTGCCGAATTCCAGGATTGGGCGATTATGGAGACGGATTTTGCTGCCCTGGTTGATAGGTTGAGGTCGCAATTTGCGACCTCAACCCAGGCTCGCCAAGGATGAGCGATAAAATGTCCTTCGTCCCGACGCACCGCCCTCCCATATTCCGGATCCGGGGCGTCGAGGTCATTCTCGATTCTGACCTGGCGCTGGCGCTCGGGCTGGAGACCAAGCGGCTCAATGAGCGCATCGCCCGCAACGAGGATCTGGTCGATGACCGGCATTGCTTCGCCCTGACTCAAGAGGAATTCGCTGATTTGAGGTCGCAAATCGCGACCTCAAATCCAGAACGCGGCGGCCGGCGGTATCCGCCCAGGGTTTTTACCGAAAGAGGCGTTGCACGCGTCACCACCTTCATCAACACGCCGGAAGCGCTCCGGGCGTCCGACCTTATCATTGATACCTTCATAAACGTGCAGAAACAGGTCGCAGCGGGGCGGCGCCAGGTGACCATCCCAAACCCCGCACGCTACCATGCTGACGCGGAGACCGAGACGGAAAATCGCAAACTGCGCAAAAGGCTGATCAAGGCGCTGAGCAGCCTGCTGGATACGGTCATCGACATCCGCACGCAGCAAACTGTAAGCACCACCGCCAAGGACCTTACCGCCGGCGTGCTGGAAAATATCCGCGAGCGCCTGAAGGAGAAGGGGCTGGAGAACCTCAAACTGGAAGCCGAAACAAAACGGCTTCTTGCCGAGGCCGAGAAAACAGCCGCCGAAGTCCGGCGTACCGATGCGGAGACCGAGGGCATTCATCTGGATAACCTGACACGGCGCATTATGATGGTGCGCCAGTTAATCAGCCTGCAGCAGGAGCTGGAAACCCCGCAGCTCGTGCAACTGCTCGACCATTTCGAGGCTGGACAAAGCCCAAACCGATTAGCGATCGGCCAAGAAAACCCGCCAACGGCGCCCACGAACGGGCATGAGGAAGACTAATGGCCCGCACTCCAAAATCATCGAAAGAAATCGACGCCCTGAAGCACACAGAGGCGACACGGCGGAATATTCCGACGGCGGAGATGGAGAGTTTTTTTCAGCGCGATGAAGATTCTTCGCCGCTGCCGCCAAAGCATTACCCGCGCGCGCGGCCGCTGGCGGAGGGAGAGCGGCGGACGGGCGAGGAGCCGAGCCAGCCCGAACTAATCTGGAACGGTGCGAAGATCACGATCACTGATGCCCAGATGGCGGAGCTAGCGCGGACTGGCAAGCTGACGCTGTCTGACGCGCAGCTTGTCTGGCGGGGCAAGGATAAGCAGGATTGGTCTGATCTCGTCGTCAACGTGCCGCCGCTCTATATTCAGGAAAAAATCCACCCGAAAGCGATCATCGACGACTTGAAACGCCGCACCGCGGAGAAGCGCGAGGCGGAGACCGACTCACCAGATTTGTTTGCCGATTTCAACGGCATCACGCCGGAGCAGCGCGCCGAATTTTATCAGCACGACCAGCATTGGTCGAACCGTTTGATTTTGGGTGATAGCTTGCTGGTGATGGCAAGTCTGTCGGAGCGTGAGAGTCTAAAGGGTAAGGTCCAGTGCATTTATTTCGATCCGCCGTACGGAATAAAATTTAATTCGAATTGGCAGGTTTCGACACAATCACGCGATGTGAAAGATGGGAAGCAGGAGGACATAAGCCGTGAGCCAGAGCAGGTGAAGGCGTTTCGGGATACTTGGAAGGATGGGATTCATAGCTTTCTGACATACCTAAGAGATCGCCTCACGTTAATGCACGATCTTTTAGCTGATAGTGGATCAATTTTTGTACAGATTGGTGATGAGAATATCCATCGGATCAGAGCCGTGATGGATGAGGTCTTTGGAGAGGAAAACCAGCTGGCGCAAATACGATTTGCGAAAACCACTGGGGACACATCAGCATTTCTCTCCTCTGCCGGCGACTATATCGCGTGGTATGCGAAAAAAAAAGGTGCAGTGAAATTCCGACAACCGCTTGTGGAGAAGACAGCCGGCGAGGTGGGCGGAACTAACTATGGGCTTGTTGAAAGAGATTATTTCGATCGCCGCTCTGTAAATAAGTTTCAAGACCTACGGACATCGGATCGGTTCTACTCGCTCGATAATCTGACAAGTCAATCAATGGGGCGCGAAAAAGGAGAAGGGGCGGCCTCTTGGTTTAATGTTGAGTTTGAAGCAAAACACTTTCGCCCGTCATTACAAGTTCGCTGGAAGACAAATCAAGATGGGATGCGCCGCCTTCAGCGGGCACGCAGGATTGACGCTACGTCGAATCGTCTTGGGTATGTCAGATATTTGGATGATTTTCCCGTATATCCATTAAACGCATCATGGGATGATGTCGGGGCAAGCTTTATGGCTGACAAAACTTACGTTGTTCAGACCTCCGTAAAGGTTGTTCAGCGTTGCCTTCTTATGGCCACCGATCCCGGAGACCTTGTGATTGATCCCACTTGCGGTTCGGGCACAACCGCTTTTGTGGCTGAACAATGGGGTCGACGTTGGATAACCATGGACACGAGCCGCGTTGCGTTGACTCTCGCTCGAACGCGCCTCATGTCAGCGCGCTTTCCATGGTACATCCTCGCTGATAGCCGCGAAGGCCGATCCAAAGAGGCGGAAATAACTAAAATTCCCCCCATGGATTCGGTAGTTCACAACGATATCCGGCAAGGCTTTGTATATCAGCGCGTGCCCCACATTATGCTTAGCTCGATCGCTCGCAACCCGCTGATCGACGACATTTGGGAAAAATGGCAAGCCGTTCTTGAACCAGTTCGAGCGGCCCTGAATGCGGCGCTTGGTCAAAACTACGAGGAATGGCAAGTCCCGCGCGCGCTGCCCGAAACCGCACCAGATGCGGCGAAGGAAACGCACACGAAATGGTGGGAGGCCCGCATCGCCCGACAACGGGAAATCGATGCCAGCATAGCCGCCCGCGCCGATGTCGAATTTTTATACGATAAACCGTATATTGACAATTCACGGGTCCGCGTCGCCGGCCCCTTCACGGTCGAAAGCCTCTCGCCGCATCGCGTGCTTCCGGCCAGTGAGGACGAGCTGATCAGCGACATCGACGCCGCCGAAGGCAGGCGTCCCACCGCCGATGCCGCCATCGCGGGCCAGGATTTTTCCGCCATCGTTATCGACTATCTCAAAACCGAAGGCGTGAAACAGCAGGCCAAAGGTGACCGTATCACCTTCGAAAGCGTCACCCCCTGGCCTGGCCGCTGCATCGGCGCGGAGGGGAGATTTGTCGAAGGCGAGAATGGTCCCCTGCGCCGCGCCGCGATCTTGATCGGTCCGGAATATGGGACAGTCGGTCGTCAGGATATCATCGATGCCGCCCGCGAAGCCGTCGATGCCCGATTCGACGTGCTGATCGCCTGCGCCTTCAATTTTGACGCCCATTCATCCGAACTGCAAAACCTCGGCAGCTTCACAATTTTGAAAGCGCGCATCAATCCGGACATGCACATGTCCGCCGAACTCAAAAACACAGGCCGCGGCAATATGTTCGTCGTGTTTGGCGAGCCGGACGTGGAAATTCTCGATGACGGCGGGCCTGACATCCGGGTGAAAGTAAACGGCGTCGATGTTTTCGATCCCAATACCGGTGATATCCGCTCAAACGACACAAAGGGCATCGCCGCCTGGTTCATCGACACCGACTACAACGAGGAAAGCTTCTTTGTCCGCCACGCCTATTTCCTTGGCGACAACGACCCCTACAAAAGCCTAAAAACCGCACTGCAAGCCGACATCGACGAAGATGCCTGGGCGACTTTGTATAAAGACACCTCTCGCCCATTCAAACGCCCTGCCGGCCGCCGTATCGCGGTAAAAGTCATCAATCACTTTGGCGATGAGGTCATGAAGGTGTTTGGGGTGTAAGATCATGAATTTCTTGATCGCCGATACTTTCACCGCCTCGTTCAGCCGGCTCTCCGGCCTGGACCAAAAGGCCGTGAAGGCGAGCGTCTTCGACCTGCAGATGGACCCGACCGGCAACGGTCTCCAGTTGCACCGCATCGACAAAAGCAAGGACACAAATTTCTGGTCGGCCCGCGTCAATCGGGACATCCGCCTGATCGTCCACAAGTCGGGCGATAGTTTGCTGGTTGCATATGTCGGGCATCACGACGACGCCTATGCCTGGGCAGAGCGTCGCCGGATCGAGGCGCATCCGCGCACCGGCGCCATTCAGATTGTAGAAGTGCGCGAG
Source organism: Acetobacteraceae bacterium (assembly GCA_003137135.1). Classification (GTDB taxonomy): domain Bacteria; phylum Pseudomonadota; class Alphaproteobacteria; order Acetobacterales; family Acetobacteraceae; genus Acidocella. The sequence continues at coordinate 4,304 of PLFB01000236.1, read as the reverse complement.
CGCGTCGAAGAAATCTCGCCGCCAACCAGCTTCGATTTTGTCTTTCCCGTATCTACTGATGCGAAGAAGGAGACGGTGCCCCAAAAACTGTTCTCAACATTGGATGACAATGCGCTGCTGTCGATCGGGGTGCCTGCCGATTGGCTCGCCGACGTCCGCGCTGTGACCGAAGACGGCTTCTTCGGCATCGCCGATCATCTACCGGCCGAAGCCTCCGAAGCCCTGCTGGAATATGCCGCGACGGGCAGGCTTTTGGCACCAGCCCCCATGCCGGCCAGCGTCCAGCTCGTGGATCCGTTCCTACACCCGGATGCGTTGCGGCGCATACGACCGATTACAGATCAGGAGGAACTGGAACAGGCTCTAGCTTTTCCGTGGGAAAAATGGGGCGTCTTCCTCCACCCTTCCCAACGCGCGCTGGTCAGCCGTTCTTTCTCCGGCCCGGCGCGGGTGGCAGGCTCAGCCGGCACTGGCAAAACCATTGTGGCGATCCATCGGGCCGTCCAACTCGCCCGCGACAACCCGAGCGCCCGAATTCTGCTGGCGAGCTTTTCGCAGCCTTTGGCGGACGCCATGGCGAAGAAGCTACTGGTGCTTGCGCCCGAGACAGGCGGCATCGTCCCGCGCATCACCACCGCGTCCTTCCAGGGCATTGCCGAGCAAATGTTCCAGCTTGAGTATGGCGTGCGCCCACGCATTGCCTCGGAAGTGGTGCTACGCGAGCGGCTGCGCGCGGCGGGGGAGGCGGCGAAGCTCAAAGGTTTTTCAGAACGATTTTTGCTCTCCGAGTGGACCAATGTCATCGACGCGTGGGGGCTGACCTCGCTTGACGCCTACACTTCCGTTCAGCGCATGGGCCGCAAGAGCAGGCTTGGTCCCAACCAACGCGCAAAACTCTGGCCGGTGTTTAAGGCAGTGCGGGATGCGTTATCGGCCGAACGCTACACGACCTGGGCGAGCGTTTTCTCAGACCTAGCTGACGCGCTGGCGCAGCGGGCTCACAAGCCGTTCGATCATGTCATCATTGACGAGGCTCAGGACCTTGCCCCGGCTGAGCTGCGGTTTTTTGCCGCCCTTTCGCCCGCCAAGGCGGATGGCCTGTTCCTATCTGGCGATGTGGGCCAGCGGATCTTCCAGCATCCGTTTTCATGGGCCAGCCTCGGCGTGGATGTCCGCGGTCGCTCGCACACCCTCAAAGTTTGCTACCGCACCTCGCAGCAAATCCGCCGCGCCGCCGACCGGCTGTTGCCGACGGTCCTGCGCGACGCCGATGGGCTGGAAGATGAGCGGCGAGGAATCATCTCGGTTTTTGATGGCCCGGCGCCCGTGGTGCAATCGCTTCCCACTGTCGCGGCGGAGGCGGAGATTGTTCGCAAGACCGTTGAAAGCTGGTCCCGCGAAGGCATTGCGCCACAAGAAATCGGCCTCTTCGTCCGGACAACGTATCTTGTCACCCGCGCACGGGCAGCGATCGCCGGGCTTACAGGCGCCGACGATATGACAACCGTGCCCATGAGCTTGGCCAAGGGATTGGAATTCCGGGCGGTCGTCGTGATGGCTTGCGATGAAGGCATTCTGCCACTCGACGAACGCGTCGCCGACGCCGCCGACGAAGCAGAACTCGACGATATCTACGAAACCGAGCGGCGCCTCCTCTACGTCGCCTGCACACGAGCCCGGGAGCATTTGCTTTTGACCGGTGTAGCGCCGGTTTCGGAATATCTGGCAGATTTTACATCGTAAGAGTCATGAAAACATGAATTTTGAAATAATCTCAGGTCGCGCACTGCAGCTCTTTCTGATATTCGCGGCGTTTGAGATTTTTACCATTACCATAAAAACAATACGGTCCAGCACGAAGCCGTTCGAAGAGGCAGCGTTTATCGTGACGACTGCCTTCGCCATTTTGGCATTTTGTTTTGGACCCGTTATCCAATCCACATTGCTTCAAACGTTCTACTCGAGTCTTCCCGGCCAATATGGGCGCGGATTAATCTATGAACTCGAATTTCATCCGACGGACGTGCTCTTAGGCATTGAGAACGGATTTTTGTCGCTGTCCAATATATTTTCCGCTGTGTTACTCGCTACTTTATTATGGTTGATTAGAGCAAGGAATTCCAGTGTTAGCGCAATTTTAAGCGCTGCATTGATCTTGATGATTAACGATCTCTTGACAATGACCACATCTGCCCTTTTATCTGGATACTACTCGTTACTTTGGAGCTATCGCGGACTAGGCGAATCCCTAATCTGTGACATTTTTGGAGGTGTTATCGTTGGATACATTTGCCTTAGTATTCTAAGGCGTACCAACTCAATTGCAGCAGGAAACGGCGTAAAGATCGCACTCCGAGAAATGACCTTTACAATCCTCAAGTTTTTCGGAGTTGCAGCGTTAAGTCTAATGTTGATATTCTTCGTTTTTGTTTGGCCCGAGCCCGAGACGATCTCCGCATCACTGATTGGGACAAATCAACTTGCACTTACCTACGCGAGTCCGGCAGTATGGACAGTCTCTCCGGCCCGATCTAGTTTAGTCGGCAACCCAGAGATAGCTATCGACGCGCCCCAAGGCCCTTTGGCTTCCGTTGAGGTCTTTCAAACAACTGGTTGCCAATCGGATGACGATGCAATGAAAATCGCCCAAAGTAGTCAAAAGCTGTCGTATAATCTGATGGGGCATTCACTAGAGGTCGGCGTTCCGTTTGCGAGCTCTACAAAGCTCATTTCGTCCAAAAAAGATGCTTACGGAGCGTTGGTAGCACAAGCCGGAACTCAAGTATCAGCAAGTGTTTCGGGCCCTGAAAACTTCAGCACGATGTTTTTTGGTCCAGCAAAATTGGAGTTGTTGGGAGGGACTTGGACAATGGTCGTCGAAGAACCTTTCGGTCAAATTGCCGATATCGACGCTCGGCAGGAGGAACACGACTACATATTAACCACGAAAACTGGAACAAATACGTCGACTGCGTGCCAGGCGGTAACCCTACAACCGAAATCGGCAACAGTAGATTGGCGGCTGATCATGCCTACTGAATTCGCTACCCATCCAGTTGGTGCGCGCGTGGTTATCGTGATTCCCGACGCAGGAAAATCACCCTATGTGCCGATGGCTGGAGTCGCTATAAATTTTCCCCGCAAGTCCAGCGAATCCCAAAATGCCGGATGGGAGTGGCCGGCAGGAATGGTGAATGAACTCGGCCTTACCGCTACGGATGGGACCGTTTCAATTGGAACGAGGAACTATGACAAAGTATCATCCTTATTTGTAGCGGGAGATTTGCTTCAATTAAACTGGGACCCAACGGGCCATCTCATACTCACTGGTACATCGAATTATGTTGTCTCTAACGATGATTTAGTGACCTTTTCACTTTACGAGCATTTACCTAATTTTCTTCAAGCAATTCTGTTCACTGGTTCGTTTGCTTTTATACTATGGTTACAGCCACAGATGCGGGATGGACTTATAAGGTTTTTCAAAGGAAAGCTTGATTGAAATCGCCTGTGAGGGAAGCTCCTTTCAGGTCAGGGCATCCGTCGTGAGACGCGCAATGATCGGATTTTGTTCTTGATAAATAAGAAAAATGGATGTTTGGGGATTTTCTTTGTAACTTCCCATTCTCGTTTTAGAATTTCTCTTGCCTGCTCAACTGAAGAGTTAGCCAGTTTTTCCCTGGAAATGTCTGGCTGTGGAGGAGCGTATCTCCCAGGATTCAGCAGATCGTCTAGTGATTGCAAGAACCTATCGTCTTCGATTTTGTTTTGATTATCCCGTGGGCTGAACCTTAATCTAATCCTGTACAAAATCACTTTGGCTTCATTGTCGAGCGGAAAAAGCTCATTGCGCTCGCGATCTCCCTTAACTATCGGGTCAGTCAAATCGTTAATTTCAGAGTAGGCGCGAAACCATTTCTCTGTGAGCCGCACGTACTCAGCTATGTCGCTTCGCAGGTCATTGATCCAAGCCTGCCGAAATTCCGAAATCTTGGTTGAATGCGATATCCAAGGGGCGACGAACGCCACAAAAATTGCAAGCAAAATTCCTATAAGCCAGGTAGCGAAGTAAGCATCCGGCGTGGGCCGCATGGCTATAGGAGATCGGTTGATCGCTTGAGGAGGTCAGGGTCTTCCTTGTAGATTTGGATCAGGTTCTGCAGGGTCTCGATCGCAAAATCGGTGAACGCCATGACGCCTTCGTCGCCGGCTCCATAGACCCAGATGAGGCCATCCTCCTGGTCCATTTCGTTGGCAACATCCCAAAGCCAGTCCTCGTCTTCATCCAGCATCTCGGCGACGCG
>PLFB01000199.1 GCA_003137135.1 Acetobacteraceae bacterium | reverse complement strand
GGAGCAAAAGTTTTTTGGTTCCCCGGGCGGGGCGCCTTTTTTTCAAAAAAGAACTTCTTGCTTGCCTTACGGAGCGGCGCTTGTGTGGTCTGGGGTTTGCATGCCACCTTGTTTGCGCGTGACGAGGCGCATTCGGGTGATTTTGGGATGATAGATGATGAATTCGTTGGCGGTTGACACCGTTCTGCCTCTCAAAGCGGCAAATCATGACGGGTATTTTTCGCGCGAGACCTGGGCGTGAGCGGCATTCTGGACGGTTTGGCGCCGGATTATGACTGCGGGCGGTATTTTTGTGAGCTGACGAAGGCGCGGCCGGATGCTGGGCCGGTGCCGGGCTGGCTGGCGGAGCGGCTGGCGAAGATCGGGCTGGACGCGCTGCGCGGGCGGGCGGCGGCGGCGGAGACGGAACTGATCGATCTGGGCGTGACGTTCACGGTGTATTCGGACGCGACGGCGATCGACCGGATTTTGCCGTTCGACTGCATTCCGCGCGTGCTGACCTATTCGGAGTGGGATTTGCTGGAGCGGGCGTGCATTCAGCGCGTGACCGCGCTGAACCTGTTTCTGGGCGATATTTATGGCAAGGCGCGGATCGTCAAAGACGGAGTGGTGCCGGGGGAGCTGATTTACAAAAACGCGAATTACCGGCCGGAGATGCAGGATTTTCCGGTGCCGCACGGGACCTATGTGCATGTGTGCGGGATCGATATTATCCGCGACGAGTTCGGGGATTTCCGGGTGCTGGAGGATAATGCGCGCACGCCGTCCGGCGTGTCCTATGTGATCGAGAACCGGCATTTGATGCTGCGGAGTTTTCCGGATTTGATGGCGGGGATCAAATTGCGGCCGGTGGATGACTATGGGCGCCGGCTGCGGGCGGCGATGACGGAAATTGCGCCGCACGGCGACCCGGACAGCCAGGTGGTGCTGCTCTCGCCTGGGATTTATAATTCGGCGTATTTCGAGCATGTGTTTCTGGCGCGGGAAATGGGCGTGCCGCTGGTGGTGGGGCCGGATTTGTTCGTCGAGGACGACCGCGTTTTCATGCGCACCATCGGCGGGGCGCGGCCGGTGCATACGATTTACCGCCGGCTGAATGACGACTTTTTGGACCCAAAGGTTTTCCGGCCGGAATCGATGCTGGGCGTGTCGGGGCTGATCGGGGCGTGGAAGGCGGGGAATGTCGCCATCGCCAATGCGGTGGGGACGGGCGTCGCGGATGACAAGGCTGTGTATGCGTATATGCCGCGCATCATCAAATACTATCTTTCGGAAGAGCCGCTGATCCAGAATGTGCAGACCAATATTTGTAGGGAAGCGGAGGGTCTGCAGTACACCCTGGATCATCTGGACAAGCTGGTGACCAAGCCGGTGGGAGAGTCGGGCGGTTATGGTATTACGATCGGGCCGCGCGCGACGAAAGAGGAACTGGCGGTGGCGCGGGCTTCGCTGCTGGCGGACCCTTCGAACTGGATCAGCCAGCCGCTGATCGGCCTTTCGGTGGCGCCGACATTGGGAGAGGACGGCATCGGACCGCGGCATCTGGATTTGCGGCCATTCATCGTGACGGGGAAAGAGTCTTGGGTGCTGCCGGGCGGGCTGACGCGCGTGGCGATGAAGCGCGGCAGTTTGATCGTCAATTCCAGCCAGGGCGGCGGGTCGAAGGATACCTGGGTGCTGGCGGAAAGTTTCGCGGAAGGGACGGCGTGATGCGATTCGATTCCGTGCTGCTCGCGCGCGACGCCGAAGGACTTTTCTGGATGGCGCGGTATCTGGAGCGCGTGGAGAATCTGGCGCGGCTGATCGACGTGACGCAGAGTTTTGAATCGCCGGGGCGGGAGACCGAGGCGTGGTTCGGGCTGATCCGCATCAACGCGGATGAGAAGAATTTTCTGGAACGCGGATTTTCGCCGGATGCCGATCACGTCAAGCAGTTTTATCTGACGGACAAGGGCAACCGCACCTCGATTCCCGCCAATCTGGAGGATGCGCGCACCAATGCGCGCACTTTGCGGCCGCTGATGAGCACGGAAATGTGGCGGCAGATCAACGTGTTTCACCGGTTTGTCAGCCAGATCAAGCCGGCCGATCTGGAGGGCGACCAGCTTTCCCGTTTGTGTACCAAACTGCGCGAGGGCGTGCAGGCGCATACCGGGATTACCGAGGGCACGCTTTACCGTGACCAGGGCTGGTATTTTTATCATCTGGGCCGGGTGATCGAGCGCGCGGACCAGACCACGCGGCTGCTGGATATCAAGTACATGACCCTGCTGCCGCGGGACGGGGAGGAGCGGCGCGTGGCGGAACTGACGCAGTGGAACGCGATTTTGCGCGCCGTGGCGGGGTATCACGCGTTCAAGCGGCAGGCGCGGGCGGAATTTTCCACCGATGACGTGGTGGAGTATCTGCTGCGCGATCCTTCGCAGCCGCGCTCCGTGCTGCTCTGCGTGCGGCGGGTGGAGTTTTATCTGGATGACCTGCGGCGCATCTATGGGCTGTCACGTTCACATGAGGCGATGGAGGCGGCGGAGTATTTGCGGGAGATTCTGACGGAAAAGCCGATCAGCCATATTCTCGACACCGGGCTGCATCACTATCTGGACGTCGTGCAAGTGCATCTTCAAATTCTGGCCGGGGCCATCGGGCGCGCGTTCTTTCGGGACTGGCGGCCGGCGCCGCCGGACTGGATGAAGCAGGGTCAGAGCCAGAGCCAGGGCCAGATTGCGGGCGGCGCGACGGAGATGCCGGGCAAACTGCCCGGCGGCAGGTCGGAGGCCATGGCCTAAAACATGTATGCAAGAATTTTCCGCCCGCGCTGGCTTGCGCATGACGCGGCGCTGCCTCTGCTGATTTTTGCCGGCGCCTTGGGTGTCCGGCTGATTGATCTGGGGCGGCGGCCTTTCTGGCTGGACGAGGTTTTTACGCTGCAGCGCGCCAGCCTGCCGCGCGACGCGCTGGTGCATGACAGTTTCATCAATCACCACATGCCGAGTTTTTTTCTGCTGCTGCACGCGCTGGTGCCGCTGGGCAACCCGCAATTCTGGCTGCGCGCACCCTCCGCCGCGTTCGGGGCGCTGGCGGTGACGCTGGTGTATCTGATCGGCAAGGAAATTTCTGGGCGCGGCGCCGGGCTGGTCGCGGCGCTGGTGCTGGGGCTTTCGCCGACCGCGCTGGCGTTCAGCCAGGAAGCGCGCTCCTACACCATGGAGATGAGCCTGATTCTGGTGGCGCTGCTGGGTGTTGCGAAGCTGGCGATGGATATTCCCGCCGCCTCGCGCAGGTTTTTCGCGCCCGGGGCGGCGCGGTGGGCATGGGCGCTGTTCGCGCTGGGCTCTGCCGCCGCGCTGGATGTGCTGGGCGATGGCTGGCCGTGGGTGATCACCGCCAACCTCATCGGCGCCGTGCTGGTCTGGCAATCACCCAGCCGGCGCCAGCTGATTCGCAATTTTCTGGCCGCGGACGCGGTGATTTTGGCGCTCTCGGCGCCGTTCTACATCGTCATGACGATGACGCAGGATACCGGGTTTGTGTCGTCGGTGATGTGGATCCCACCGCTCTCGGTCTCCCGCGTGTGGTACGATGTGGCCTCCATCTATCTGATGCGGGTGGCGGATTCGGTGACGTTCCGGCTGATGGATGTGTCCACCCCGACCGCGGTGATGTGGCTGATCGATGCCGGGCTGATTGCGGCGGTGGCGCTGGGCGCGTGGGTGCTGCGGCGGCGGCCGGCGCTGCTGGCTTCGATCGGGCTTTCGTTCGCCGTGCTGCCGTTGTGCCTGCTGGTCGTCTCCATTTGGCGGCCGGTGCTGCTGCCGCGCTATATTTTGTGGAGTGCGGCGCCGTTCGCGATCCTGGCCGGCATCGGGGCCAGCTATATTCTGAATACGATGCGGCCGGGCCGGCGGGTGCTGGCGCTGACCGTGATTACCGCGCTGCTGGCGCTGAACCTGGCGCCGTATTACCGGGCGGAAACCAAGCCGCGCTGGGACCTGGCGGCGCAAATGCTGGCGCATGAAATGGCGCCGGGCGACGTGCTGTACCTGACCGACCTCGGCGCGCTACCCATTTTACGCATGTACCTGCCGCCGGGGACGCAGGCGATTGTGCTGAGCGATTCCGACGGCGACATCGCGCATGCGCGGCAGGCGCAACTGGCTGGCAAGCGGGTGTGGGCCGTGATCGGCCATGCCGGGCAGGGGCCGAATACCGATTCCGAAATCAACGCCGCCTATACGCGGCTGGCGCCGCTGGGGACGCCGGCGGAGTTTGAGATGGCGGGGAACCGGATTTACATCAATATGTTCAACGCCAGCAGCCACGGCACCGCGGTCAACTGCGTCGTGCCGCCGCTGAGCGAGCCGGTGACGGTGCTGCCGAATAGTCCTTGTGGATAGGGGAAGTTACTTTTTTTGAAAAAAAAGTAACCAAAAAAACTTTTGCGTGCGGGCTAGGCAACTCCGGTGTCCCTTTATCGCCNNGGCGATAAAGGGACACCGGAGTTCCCAGGCCACCAGCAAAAGTTTTTTGCGCGCTTTTTTTCAAAAAAGCGCTTCTTCCTTCTACCTACTTCTCAACAAATGCCTTTTCGATCACAAAATGACCCGGCTCGCTATGGTTGCCCTCTTCGAATCCAGAATCCTTCAGAAACTGATGCAGGTCCTGCAGCATGGCCGGGCTGCCGCATAGCATCACCCGGTCGGTTTCGCGATTGAGCGGCTTCAGGCCTAGGTCTTTTTGAAGTTTGGCGGTTTCCAGTAACGTCGTGATCCGGCCGGTGTTACGGAATTCTTCGCGCGTGACCGTGGGGTAGTAGAGCAGTTTTTCCGTCGCCAGTTCGCCCAGGAATTCGTCGGCCAAGACTTGCGTAACGGTTTGCTCGCCGTAGCCGAGTTCGGCGACTTCGCGGCAGCCGTGGACGAGGACGATTTTTTCGTAGCGGTCGTAGGTGTCCGGGTCCTTGATGATGGCGGCGAAGGGGGCGAGGCCGGTGCCGGTGCCCAGCAGGTAGAGGGTGGCGCCGGGGAGCAGGTTGTCCTGGATGAGGGTGCCGACGGGCTTCTTGCCGACGAGGAGGGTGTCGCCTTGGGCCAGGTGTTGCAGGCGGCTGGTGAGCGGGCCGTTTTGGACTTTGATAGAGAAGAATTCGAGCCTTTCTTCGTGATTGGCGCTGCACATGGAGTAGGCGCGCAGCAGCGGGCGGCCTTCGACCTTCAGGCCGATCATGGTGAACTGGCCGGAGATGAAGCGGAAGGCGGGGGTGCGGGTGGTGGAGAAGCTGAAGAGGGTGTCTGTCCAGTGCCGGACGGATGTGACCGTCTCGGAGAAGAAATTCGACAAAGCGGTTGGGCTCCTGTGGGTGAGGCGGTGGGATAGCTTGAGTTGGCCAGGAAATAAAGCGATCAGCGCCGTTGGCCAGGACCGGGGGTGTAAAGGCTGCCAAAACTGTAGCGCGAGCCTGGGTGGGTGAGGACGGAGCGGGTGGCGGGGCCGGCGGCGGTCCAGGTGTGGCGGGTGAGGCGCAGGCAGGGTTCCGTGGCCGGGATGTTTAGGTGGGCCTGGACGGTGGGGTCGGGCGCTATGGCCTGGATGACGTGTTCGATCTGCGCCGGCGGTTCGAGGGATTGCAGGTAGGCGGCGGTGGTTTGGGTGCTGAAATCCTGGGTGAGGTAGTGCGGGGCGAAGAGGGGGGCGACGAAGCGTTCCTCGAGTTGGAGGGGGATTTGGTTTTCGTGATGGATGATGAGGGAATGAAAAATTTTGGCGCCGGGGCGAAGTGAGAAGTGGGCGGCTGTGGGGACGTCGGCGCGGATGGCTTCCAGGGTGATGACGGTGGCGCTGTGCTGGTGGCCGCGGGCGGCGATGTCGGCGGCGATGTCGGTGATTTCGAGGAGCGCGGCGCGGTGCGGTTGCGGCTGGATGAAGGTGCCGAGGCCTTGGACGCGGCGCAAAAAACCTTCCTGCTGGAGTTCGCGCAGGGCGCGGTGGATGGTCATGCGGGAGGCGCCGATGGTGGCCATGAGTTCGTGTTCCGACGGGATTCTTGCGCCGTCTTGCCATTCACCGGACTGGATGCGGGTGAGGAGGTGGGTTTTGATGCGCCCGTACAGCGGGAGGGGTTTGATGTGGTTCATTTGTATAGACAACTATAGCAGGTTTTTGAGGGATTCATGGAATCTTTGGGTGATGGCTTCGGCGTGGATGTGGCGGCCGTTTTGCACGAGTTTGTGGCCTTGCGACCAGACGCAGTCGATGGCGGAGCGGCGGGCGGCGAAGATGGCGGCGTTGAGGGCGGTTTGCGGGTTTTCGGCGGCGGGGCCTAGAGCTTTTGTGTCGAGGGTGACGAAGCTGGCGGCAGCACCTTGGGTGAGGCCGACACGGATGCCAAGGGCTTGCGCGCCGCCGGCGGTGGCGCGTTGCCAGACTGTTTCGCCCGTGGATGGAGCGGCGAGGACGTTGCGTTGCCGTAGCGTTAGGCGCTGGGCGTATTCGAGTTGGCGGAGTTCGGCGGGGGCGTCGATGAGGATGTTGGAGTCGGTGCCGATGCCGTAGGGGCCGGTGAAGTTTTGGGTGGGAAAAATGCCGTCGCCGAGATTGGCTTCGGTGATGGGGCAGAGGCCGGCGACGGCGCCGGAATTTTCGATGCCGGCGCGCTCGGTGGCGGTGATGTGGGTGGCGTGGATGAGGCACCAGTTGGGTGCGACTTTCGCGTGATCGAGGAGCCATTCGACAGGGCGTTGGGCAGACCATGCGAGGCAGTCTTCGACTTCCTTGGTCTGTTCTGAAATATGCAGGTGGAATGGGCGGTGTTTGGCCAACGGGATGAGGTTGTTCAGTTCATCCGGGGTGACGGCGCGCAGGGAGTGAGGGGCGATACCGGTGGCGGCGAGAGCCTGGCATTTTTCGTACAGGGTGGTGAAGCTTTTGAGGTTGGTGATGAAGCGGCGTTGGCCTTCTGTGGGGGGGTGGCCGCCGAAATTTGAGTGGGCGTAGAAGACGGGGAGGAGGACGAGGTGGATGCCGGTTTGCGCGGCGGCGGCGGCGATGCGCTCGGCCATTTCGGCGATGTTGTCGTACGTCGTGCCGTCCGGGGCGTGGTGCAGGTAGTGGAATTCGGCGACGGCGGTAAAACCGGATTCCAGCATTTCGGCGAAGGCTTGGGCGGCGGTGGCTTCGACGTCTTCGGGCGACATTTTGAGGGCGAAACGGTACATTTGTTCGCGCCAGGACCAGAAATTGTCGGTGCCGGGGCCGCGGTATTCGGCGAGGCCGGCCATGGCGCGCTGAAAGGTGTGGGAGTGAAGGTTGGGTAGGCCAGGCAGCGCGATGGCGTGGGGTTCGGCGTCCTCGGCGGTGCCGGGCGCGATGGCGGTGATGACGCCGGCATCGTGCGTGAGGCGGATGTTCTGGGACCATCCGGTGGGCAGCAAAGCGTGCGAGAAAAATAGAGTCTTGGCTGGCACTGGACAGTCCTTTATGGGGTGGCTATTGTATATACAACTGAAATGCCGAAGCCAAGGACTTCTTGCATGCGCGCCGACCGGGTTTTTACCAATGCGAGGCTGGCCACGATGGCGCCGGGGATGCCGGGGCTGGGGGTGGTTGAGCGCGGTATGCTGGCGGAGACCGGCGGGCGGATTATTTATGCCGGGCCGCAGCAGGGCATCGAGGCGGCGGAGATTGTGGATTGCGAGGGGCGGTGGGTGACGCCGGGGCTGATCGATTGCCATACGCATCTGGTTTATGCGGGGGATCGGGCGGGGGAGTTTGAGGCGCGGCTGGAGGGGGCGAGTTACGAGGATATCGCCCGGGCTGGCGGGGGGATTATGGCGACGGTGCGGGCGACGCGGGCGGCCTCGAAATTCGCGCTGCTGGCGGCAGCGCGGGCGCGGCTGGAGGTTTTGAAGGCGCAGGGCGTGACGACGGTTGAAATCAAGTCCGGGTATGGGCTGGAGGAGGCTGCGGAGTTGAAGGTTTTGCGGGTGATCGCGGGGCTGCGGGTGAATAACGATGTTGATATCGCCTCGACTTTCTTGGGGGCGCATGCGCTGCCGGCGGAGTTTGCTGGGGATCGGGCGGGGTTTTTGCGGATGATTTGCGAGCTGCTGCCGAAGGTTGCGCAGGAGGGGTTGGCGGAGGCGGTGGACGGGTTTTGCGAGGGGATTGCGTTTTCGCCTGAGGAGATCTCGGTATTTTTTGAGGCGGCGCAAGGGTGCCGGCTGAAGCTGAAACTGCATGCGGACCAGCTTTCGAATTTGCATGGGGCGGCGCTGGCGGCAAGGTTTGGCGCGCTGTCGGCGGACCATTTGGAATATACCGATGAGGACGGGGCGGCGGCGATGGCGGCTGCGGGGACGGTGGCGGTGATTCTGCCTGGGGCATTCTATACGTTGCGGGAGAGGCAGGCGCCGCCGATAGACACGTTTCGGCGGCATGGGGTGAAAATGGCGGTGGCGACGGATTTGAATCCGGGGACTTCCCCGCTGTTTTCGCTGTTGCTGGCTATGAATATGGCCGCGACGCAGTTTCGGATGACGGTCGAAGAGTGTGTGCTGGGCGTGACGCGTCATGCGGCGGCGGCGCTGGGGCGTGGCGACGTGGGGACGCTGGAGGCGGGCAAGAAATGCCATCTGGCGATCTGGAATATCGAGCGGCCGGCGGAACTGGTTTACCAGATGGGGTTTAATCCGCTCTGGCGGCGGGTTTGGAGCGCTGCATGATTCTCAAGGCTGGGCAGGTAAGTTTGGTCTCTTGGCGGGCGGTGTATGAGGGTGACACCGTGGCGCTGGATGAGGCGGTCTGGGCGGCGGTGGCGCGTGGGGCGGCGGCGGTGGAGACGATTTTGGGTCGGGGCGAGCCGGTCTATGGGATTAACACGGGGTTTGGCAAACTGGCGACGGTAAGGATCGCACCGGAGGATTTGGAGGCGTTGCAGCGCAATCTGGTACTGTCTCACGCCGCGGGGGTGGGGGAGGCGATGCCTCTTGCGGTGGCGCGGTTGATGATGGCGTTGAAATGCGCTTCGCTGGCGCAAGGCGCTTCCGGCGTGCGCGTGGAAACTTTGCGGTTTCTGGAGGCGATGCTGGCGCGCGACGTGGTGCCGGTGGTGCCGGGGCAGGGGTCGGTGGGGGCTTCCGGCGATCTGGCGCCGCTGGCGCATATGGCGGCGGCGATGATGGGGGTGGGCGAGGTCTTCTTGTCCAGCGCGCGGATGGCGGCGGCTGACGGCTTGGCGAAGGCTGGGCTGGAGCCTGTGGTGTTGGGGCCGAAGGAGGGGCTGGCGCTGCTGAATGGGACGCAGTTTTCGACCGCCTATGCGCTGGCGGGGCTGTTTGAGGCGGAGGCGTTGTTCAAGGCGGCGCTGGTGACGGGCGCGCTTTCCACGGACGCGGCGAAAGGGTCTGATGCGCCGTTCGATCCGCGGATTCACGCGCTAAGGCGGCATAGGGGCCAGGCGGAGGTCGCGGTGGCGTTGCAGAATTTGATGGCGGGGAGCGAGATCCGGAAATCTCATATGATTGGGGATGAGCGGGTGCAGGACCCGTATTGCTTGCGCTGCCAGCCGCAGGTGATGGGCGCGGTTCTGGATGTTTTGCGGCAGGCGGCGGCGACTTTGGAGACCGAGGCGAATGGGGTGACGGATAATCCGCTGATTTTTGATGAGCCGGCGGCAGCACTTTCGGGCGGAAATTTTCATGCGGAGCCGGTGGCGTTCGCGGCGGACATGATCGCGATGGCGGTCTGCGAAATCGGTTCGCTGGCGGAGCGAAGGCTGGCGATGCTGGTGGATGCGTCGCTCTCCGGGCTGCCGGCGTTTTTGTCGCCGCGGCCGGGGTTGAATTCAGGGTTCATGATTCCGCAGGTGACGGCGGCGGCTTTGGTGGCGGAGAATAAGGGGCGGGCGTTTCCGGCGGTGGTGGATTCGATTCCGACATCGGCCAATCAGGAGGATCATGTGTCGATGGCGGCGCATGGGGCGCGGCGGCTGATGGGAATGACGGAGAATTTGCGGGCCATTGTGGCGATTGAGCTTTTGGCGGCGGCGCAGGGGTGCGATTTTCATAAAGAAAAATCGAGTGAAGTGCTGGAAGCCGTGCGGGGCCGCGTTAGGGAAAGGGTGCCGAAGTGGGAGGATGACCGGTTTTTCGCGCCGGATATCGAGGCTGCCATTCAGCTTTTGCGCGATGGGCCGTTGACGGAATTTGGCTTGCCGGGGGTGACATGAGCGATTGGCTGGAAATTGTGCATGGGACCGCGCCGCTGATTGTTAGTATTCCGCACGCGGGTACGGAGATTCCCGAAGAGTTCCAGCCGGCTTTGCGGTCCTTGTGGCTGGCGCGAAAAGATGCGGATTGGTGGCTGCCACAGCTTTATGGGTTTGCGGAGGAGCTGGGGGCGACGGTGATCCGGACGCATATTTCGCGGACGGTGATTGATGTGAATCGCGATCCGTCCGGCGTTTCGCTGTATCCGGGGCAGGCGGTGACGGAGATTTGCCCGACGACGACGTTTGATGGGGAACCGCTTTACAAGGATGGGCTTGGGCCGGATGATGTGGCGGCGCGGCGGGTGACGTATTTCGAGCCTTATCATGCGGCAATTGAAAGCGAGATCGCGCGGCTGCTTCGGGCGCATGGGTCGGTTGTGCTGTATGATTGCCATTCGATACGCAGCCGGATTCCGCGGCTGTTTGAGGGGGAATTGCCGAACTTCAATATCGGCACGAATAAAGGGGCGTCCTGCGCGCCGGCGGTTGAGGCCAAAGTGTTGGAAATTTGTGAGGCGGCGGCGGAGTTTTCTCATGTGCTGAATGGGCGGTTTACGGGCGGGTATATTACGCGGCACCACGGGCGGCCGGAGCGGGGCGTGCACGCGATCCAGATGGAGCTGGCTTGCCGGGGGTATATGCGGGAGCCGGCGGTGCCGGATGAGGCGAACTGGCCGGGGATGTTTGAGGCGGATTACGCGCGGGCGATGCAGGAAATTTTGCGTGAGATATTGAGTGTTTTAGTCAAGAAAGAACTTCTTTTTTGAAAAAAAGAAGCAAAAAACTTTTACTAACCACAGTGTTGGAGCGGCCATACTGTGGCCACTCCAACACCGTGGTTAGTAAAAGTTTTTTTGGTTACTTTTTTTTCAAAAAAAGTAACTGCTTGCTTTCTTCGGTGGGTTAGCTTTGCTAACCCACCCTACTTGTTGGGCAATGGGAGATTTGTGATGAGCCGGATTGATAATGCACGCGTGATTCGTTCGCCGCATGGGGCGGAGATATCGGCAAAATCTTGGTTGACGGAGGCGCCGATGCGGATGTTGATGAATAATCTGGATCCGATGGTGGCGGAGCGGCCGGAGGAGCTGGTGGTTTATGGGGGGATCGGGCGGGCGGCGCGGGATTGGAATGCGTTTGATAAAATCGTGGAGACTTTGAAGCGGCTGGAGGCGGATGAGACGTTGTTGGTGCAGTCGGGCAAGCCCGTCGGCGTTTTTGCCACGCATGAGGATGCGCCGCGGGTGTTGATTGCGAATTCGAATCTGGTGCCGCATTGGGCGAACTGGGCGCATTTTCATGAGCTCGATCGCAAGGGGCTGATGATGTATGGGCAGATGACGGCGGGCAGCTGGATTTATATCGGCACGCAGGGGATTGTGCAGGGGACCTATGAGACGTTTGTAGAGGTCGGGCGGCGGCATTTTAATGGGTCGCTGGCGGGTAAATGGATTTTTACGGCAGGGCTGGGCGGCATGGGCGGGGCGCAGCCGCTGGCCGCGACGATGGCGGGCGCGAGTTGTCTGGCGGTGGAGTGCCAGGCGAGCCGGATCGAAATGCGGCTAAAAACGCGGTATGTGGATGTGAAGGCGGAGACCTTGGATGAGGCGCTGGGGATGATCGAGCGCTCTCATGCCGAGGGGAAACCGATTTCTGTCGCGCTGCTGGGCAATGTTGCTGATGTGATCGAAGAGATGCTGGAGCGGGGGATCAAACCGGATGTGATCACCGACCAGACTTCGGCGCATGACCCCGTGAACGGGTATTTGCCGCGCGGGTGGAGCGTGGCGGAATGGGAAGCGCGGCGAGAGACGGATAAGGCGGGCGTGGAGAAGGCGGCGCGGGCCACGATGGCGGGGCATGTGCGGGCGATGCTGGCGTATTGGAAGCTGGGCGTGCCGGTGCTGGATTACGGCAACAACATCCGGCAGGTGGCGAAAGAGGAAGGTGTCGCCAATGCTTTTGACTTTCCAGGATTCGTGCCGGCGTATATCAGGCCGCTGTTCTGCCGGGGCGTGGGGCCATTCCGGTGGGCGGCCCTCTCGGGCGATCCGGAGGATATTTTTAAGACGGATGCCAAGGTGAAAGAGTTGATGCCGGATGATGCGCATTTGCATCACTGGCTGGATATGGCGCGGGAGAGAATTTCGTTTCAGGGGCTGCCGGCGCGGATTTGCTGGGTGGGTCTGGGGGATAGGCACCGGCTGGGCCTGGCGTTTAATGAAATGGTGGCGAGCGGGGAATTGTCCGCGCCGGTGGTGATCGGGCGGGATCATCTCGACTCCGGATCGGTTGCGTCGCCGAACCGGGAGACCGAGGCGATGCTGGATGGCTCGGATGCGGTTTCCGACTGGCCGCTGCTGAATGCGTTGTTGAACTGCGCGTCCGGCGCGACGTGGGTTTCGCTGCATCATGGCGGCGGGGTGGGGATGGGGTTTTCGCAGCATGCGGGCATGGTGATTTGCGCGGATGGCACGCCGGCGGCGGCACGGCGGATTGGGCGGGTGCTGTGGAATGACCCTGCGACCGGGGTGATGCGGCACGCGGATGCGGGCTATGACATCGCGCAACAATGCGCGCGGGAGTTTGGGCTGGATCTGCCGAGTTTGTAGGATTGCGCCGGCTTCATTTGGCGTTTTGGGGCGGATTGGGCTAACGGCAGGCATGGTCGAAATTGATCAAGCAGTTGGGGCGCGCCTGCATGGGCGGATGGCGAGGATACGGGCTGCCAGGCAGGCGCCGGAATTTGCGGCGTTTGCGGACATTGCGGCCCGTCCGGTGGCGGGGCGCGGGTTTTTGGAGTTGGACGAGGCGGGCGTAGGGCTTTGCGACGGCGCGTTTTCAGGTGACGCGGTTTTGGCGTTTTACCTGCGCTGGGGGCTGGAGGCGGCTTGGCTGCTACGGGCGGGGATGAATCCGGGGATCGCCAGGTTGGCGGCGGCGCGGGCGGCGGCGCAGTTTGTCATGGCCGAGTGGGACGGTTTGGCGGCGCCGGACCAGGCGGCGCTACCGGGCTGGGTAAAAGTTTTTGCCGGCGATCTGGCGCCGGAGGCGGCGATGCTGCGGTTGGCCGCGCCGGAAGCGGAGGATGCGGATTTGGCGGCGGTGCGCGGCGCCTGGGCGGATCTGGGCACGGCCGAGGCGCTGATGGAAACCGGGGGGGATATCAGGCTGCAGCGCGATCCGGTGACGGAACTGAACGGCTATGGGTGCAGCCATCGGCCGCGGCCTTGGGCGGTCACGTTTGCGTCATCGACGGCGTCATCCTCCTCCGAGCGTGGCTATGCGGCGGCGGATTTTTTGCGGCTGCACGTGACGGAGGGGATTTTTGGGGCGGGCCGGCGGCCGGCGGTGGCGCGGGCGCTGCGGGAGGCGCAGGCAGGGATTGCGGAGTTTTTTGGGCTGCGCGAGGGGTGCGAAGTGGTGCTGGCGGCCTCCGGCACCGATACCGAGCTTTTGGCGCTGGCGCTGACGCATATCGGTGCGCCGCATGCGCCGGTGCGAAACATTCTGGTAGCACCTGAAGAAACCGGCAGGGGCGTGCCGATGGCGGCGCGCGGCGTGCATTTCGCGGTGAATACCGCGCTGGGCGCGGATGTGGTGTTTGAAGCCCCGATCGAGGGTTTCCGGCCGGACACGGCGGTGACGAATGTGCCGCTGCGGGGCGCGAATGGTCTGCGCGCGATCGAGGACGTGGAGGCGGAGATTCTTGCCGCGGTCGCGGCGGGAATCGCGGCTGGTGAAAAAGTTTTGTTGCACGGCCTTGACCTCTCGAAAACCGGCTTGCTGGCGCCGGGGCCGGCGTTTTTGCGCGGGCTGCGGAAACAATATGGCCAAAAATTTGATATCGTGATCGATGCCTGCCAGGCGCGGCTTTCGCCCGCTTCGGTGCAAAATTACCTGGCGCTGGATGCGGTGGTGCTGGTGACGGGGTCGAAATTTTTCACCGGGCCGCCATTCGCGGGGGCGGCGATTTTGCCGCCGGCGATTGTAGCGCGGCTGCGGGACAAAAAACTGCCGGCGGGGCTGGATGCGTATTTTGGGCGGGACGAGTTTCCGGCCTGCGCGGCGGCGGAAAATTTGCCGGAGAGCGGCAATTTCGGGCTCGCGTTGCGCTGGCACGCGGCGCTGGCGGAGATGCGCGCGTTTGCGCGCGTGCCGGCGGCGCAGCGGGCGCGCATTCTTGCACGCTTCGAAGAAACGGTGGAGCGGAAAATCGGGGAAAATCAGGCGCTGCGGCTGCTGCGCAGGCCGGCGATTTTTCGCGGGGATTGGGAAGAGGATTGGGAAAGACGCCGCAGCATTTTCAGCTTTTCGCTGCGTGCACCGCACGCGCCGGAGCGGAATCTCGATCCGGCGGAGGCCAGAAAACTGTATGTCTGGCTGAACGCGGATTTGTCCGCAGTGCTGCCAGACCACGCCGCGGTGGCGGCGCGGATTTGCCATATCGGGCAGCCGGTATGCCTGCCGCAGTTTTGTGGCGAGCAGGGCGTGCTGCGGGTCTCGGCGGGGGCGCGGCTAATTGCGGGCGAGCCTTCGCATGAGGCGCTGGACGAGGATGCGAGGATTGTGCGGGAGATGGCGGATCTTGCGATCGTGTTAGACAAAATCGCGCTGATTCTCGAGAATTGGGATGTTATTCTGGCGGCCGACCCGGCACCTTGCTATCGCGGTATAGGAAGTAAGTAAGTAGCGCTTTTTTGAAAAAAGGCTTCCCGCCGGGGGCGCGCAAAAAACTTTTGGTCATCCAGACCGTGGTGGTGAAAACGCCATTGGCCCAGATTAATAAAAGTTTTTTGCTTCTTTTTTTTAAAAAAGAAGTCCTTTCTTCGGCGCTGCGGAAAACTTGACATTTTGCGCAATTCCCGGTGGGATTGACGCAAACGTAAGGGTTTTTGGAGGACTGGACCATGAATGTCGTGACGGCGATTGCGCCCGTGCAGGGGCAGACTGAGTCGAGCATCGCTTCGGTGTTTGCCGCGCAGAAACAAAAGGCGATCGCGCTGCGCACGTCTTCCGCGGCAGAGCGGATTGCGAAACTGAAACGGCTGGAGACGGCCTTGCTGGCACGTAAAGACGCGATCTATGCCGCGGTGAAGGCGGATTTGGGCAAGCCNNGTGGCGCCGACGATGGCGCTGCTGGGGACGCAGGCGCGGATACGGTATGAGCCGAAGGGCGTCTCGCTGATCATTTCGCCGTGGAATTATCCGATCAATCTGACGCTGGGGCCGCTGGCGAGCGCGATCGGGGCGGGATGCACGGCGATTTTGAAACCCTCCGAGATGACGCCGAACTGTTCGGCGGTGCTGGCGGAACTCGTGGCGGCGGTGTTCGCGCCGGACGAGGTGGCGCTGTTTGAAGGCGATGCCGGGGTTTCCACGGAACTTTTGGCGCTGCCGTTTGACCATATTTTCTTCACGGGCAGCCCGGCGGTGGGCAAGATCGTGATGGCGGCGGCGGCCAAAAATCTGACGTCGGTGACGCTGGAACTGGGCGGCAAGAGCCCGGTGATCGTGGATGAGACGGCGGATGTGAAAAAGGCCGCTTCCAGCATCATGTGGGGCAAGTTTTTGAATGTGGGGCAGACCTGCATCGCGCCGGATTATCTGTACGTGCATGAGCGGGCGATGCCGGCGTTTCTGGAGTCGGCGAAGGCGGCGATTGCGAAAATGTACGGCGCGGATGCGGCGAAAAGTGCTGATTACTGCCGGATTGTGAATGAGCGGCATTTTGGGCGGGTGAAACGCATTCTGGATGACGCCACCGCGAAGGGTGCCAATGTGGTGCTGGGCGGCGCGGCGAATGTGGCGGATAGGTTCATGGCGCCGACGCTGCTGACGAATGTTTCGCGCGATAGTCTGGTGATGCAGGAGGAGATTTTTGGGCCGGTGCTGCCGATTCTGGCGTTTACCGATCTTGCCGATGTGATCGGGCATATCAATGCGGAGCCGAAACCTTTAGCGCTATACGTGTTTTCGAAGGACAATGCGGCGATCGAGCGGGTGCTATCTCAGACGAGCGCGGGCGGGTCTTGCGTGAATATGACGGTGCTGCATTTTTCGCACGCGAATCTGCCGTTTGGCGGGGTGAATAATTCGGGCATCGGGTCTTCGCACGGGCTGTTCGGATTCAAGGCGTTCTCGCATGAGCGGGCGGTTTTGCGCGAGCAGATGAGCGCGGCCGCCATGCTGGCGCCGCCTTATACGGCGAAGGTGAAGACGCTGATTGGGCTGACGATGAAATATTTTACTTGAGGGGAAGCAATCGTCATAGACTCTTTGCCATTCGCGTCATTGGGAGCTAACGGGAAGTAAGCCATCTTTCTTGCAAATGGCGCGAAAGATGGATTGCTTCGCTGCGCTCGCAATGACGGGGAGGAGTCAACGACGTTGACTTTTGGTATGGCCGTCACACCTCGACGCGCACGAGGCAGGGGACCTGGTGGCGGAAGACGGGGAGTCCTTCGATCATGTCGGCGACGTAGCGGTGCAGGCCGCGCGGCGCGCGGTAGCTCAGGAATTCGACTTTCGCCAGGCCGGGATGCCAGGTTTTTAAGGTCTTTTCGATCACGTGCTGGTCGATGCCCCAGGGCATCGGCGGCAGGCGGTAGTGCGGGGTCTGCTGCAGGCCGGCCAGGGTGAGGCGGGAAAACCATTCCGGTACGGTGTCAAAAATCATGTTGGCGCCGGGAAAGCGTGAGGCGATGGCGCAGAACAGGTTTTGCACGTGGCTGGGCTGGAAATACATCAGCAGACCTTGCGCGATGACGCAGATGCCGGCGGCGGGATCGGCGCGGTCCATCCAGTCCGGCGTCAGGGCGCTGGCGGCCAGGTGGGTGAAGCGGCTTGTGGGGGTGATGAATTGTTCCCGCAACGAGATGGCCTGGGGCAGGTCAACCGAGAGCCAGCGCATGCGGCCGTTATCGACGCGCGAGGCTTGCGTTTCCAGGCCCTCGCCGAGCGAGACGATGAGGCCGTCCGGATTCTTGGTGAGCCAGTGCCGCAGGGCGTTGTCGATCTGCGCGGCGCGGGCGGCGAGGGTGCCGCCAGGGGTGCCGAAATGGTGGTGGTAGTCGTAGGTGATGGCGTCGTGGATCGAGATGGTGCGCGGGTCGTCCAAGATGCCGTCATGCCGGCGGGCTTCGCAGGCGCGGTTATGCAACGACCAGAGCATGGTTTCCGAGACGCCTGAGAGGCCGGGGGCGGTCACGAGGGATTTTCCGATTCCGGTTCAGCGCGAAATTGCAGCGCGACGAAATTCCGCCGGCGGTTAGTGGGAATAGGGGTGGCCGTTACCAGCGGCCGCGCATGCCGAAATAGCCGCCGCCGCCGAGCAGAAGAAAGATGATGAGGATGATGAGGATGGTTGACATGGTGACCTCCTGCGCGGTGTGCGCCTGGTGGTTAATGATGTGGGGTCACTGGCGCGGCGCTACCATGGGGAGGCTTAAGATTGCTTCAAATTCATTTGATCCTGGCTGCCCTCACTTCGCCCCAGATGCCGCGGCCGTCGAGCGGCCAACCGAAGGCCGCTCAACTCCGCGGAAAACAAAAGTTTTTTGCGCGCCCCAGGCGGGGAGCCCTTTTTTTCAAAAAAGCGCTGCTTTCTTCGCTTCCGCCGAAGCCTATAATGAGTGGCGTGTGCTTTGTTTCTTGCAACCGGCATGAAGCAGGGATTGTTTCGCCGCGCCGCGCCGCGCCGCGTAGGCTCGCAATGACGGGGATTCGTCGCAGCCAATGTTGCTTGGTTTTACTTGCGCGTTTTGATGGTGGTTTCGAAGTCCTTTTGCGCGAGAGGTTTGCTGAAAAGGTAGCCTTGGCCGGCGTGGCAGCCTTCGGCGAGGAGGAAGTCGCGCTGGGGCATGGTTTCCACGCCTTCGGCGGTCAGTTCGAGGTTCAGGCCCTTGCCGAGTGCGACGATGGTGCGGATGATGGCGGCGTCGCTGGAATCGTTGAGCATCTGGCCGACGAACCATTGGTCGATTTTCAGCTTGTCCACCGGCAGTTTGCTGAGGTATTTCAGCGAGGAGTAGCCGGCGCCGAAATCGTCGATGGCGAGGGTGAAGCCCATGCCGCGCAGCGCGTTCATGCGCGCCAGCATGTCGGGCGAGCAATCGATCAGGGTGGTTTCCGTCAGTTCGAGTTCGATCATGTCCGGCGTGGCGCCGGTTTCGCGCAGCAGGTTTTCGACCATTTCGACGAAGTCGGTTTGCGAGAACTGCACGCCCGAGACGTTGACGGCGATTTTCTGCAGGCCGATTTGGGTTCGCCATTGGCGGATCTGCGTCATGCTGGTTTTAAGCACCCAGGCGCCGAGCGGCACGATGAGGCCGGATTCTTCCGCGAGCGGGATGAACTGGTCCGGCGGCTGGAAGCCGAGGGTGGGGTGCTGCCAGCGTACCAGCGCCACCGCGGCGATGATTTTGCCGGATTGGAAATCGAAAATCGGCTGGTAGTGCAACAGAAATTCGTTGTTGGCGAGCGCCAGATGCAATGATTGCTGCAGCAGCGTGCGGTTGCGCACGCGATGATCGATGTCGTCGCTGTAGTGGCAGAATTTGCCGCGGCCGAGGCGCTTGGCCTCGTAGAGCGCGATGTCGCAGCGCTTCATGCATTCGGGCACGGGGTTCTGCAGGAGTGCTGAGGCGCTGCTGGTTTCCTCGTCCGGGAAGCCGGCGATGCCGATATTGACGTCGATCCGGTAGCCCGCATCGGAAGCGGCATTTTCGTTGCCGAGCCAAATCGGTTCGGCGACTACGGCGCAGAGGCGCTCGGCCAGGAGGGTGGCGGCGATTTTGTCGGTGGCGCGTTTGAGAAGGGCGAATTCATCGCCGGCGATGCGGGCGACGACGGCGTCGGCGCCGGCGATGGTTTGCAGCCGGCGCGCGGTTTCGTTGATGATGTAGTCGCCCTTCTTCATGCCCAGCGTGTCGTTCATCGCGCGGAAATCGACGATGTCGATGAAAAATACGCAAAACGGGGCGAGGTTTTCGATGGCGCTGGTGACCGCGCTCTCCAGATCCGCCTCAAAGCCCAGGCGATTCCTGAGACCGGTGAGTTTGTCGTGGTAGGTCAAGTAGAAAAGCTGCTGGGCGGCGCGTTTTTCCACTGTGATGTCGGTGCCAAAACCGTCCCAGATGATGGTGCCGTCGTACAGGCGCCTGATGCTGGAGCGGTTGGAAATCCAGAGTTCCCGGTCATCGCCGGTGCGGACCCGGAATTCAAGGTCGAGCGCGGTCATGTCGCGCGCCGACTGCCGGATCGCTGCCTCGACTCGATCCGCGTCCAAGGGCGAGACGACTTGGCGAAGATCAGGCCCCGGCTTTCCAGGCTCGAAAGGCAGGCCGAGCATACGGTACAGTGATTCACTGACATAGGGGTAAGAGACATTTCCGTCCGGCGACAAAGCGCGCTGAAACAGATAGCCGTTCATGTTCTCCAGGATGCCTTCGACCTGGTCCTGGATTTCCTCGCGCGCGCGCAGCGCCTCCTTGAAGGCGGTGATGTCCCGGTTGGTGCCGATCATGTGCAAAGGCTGGCCGCTGGCGGCGCGGGTCAAGCGGCCGGTGCCGCGGATTTCGTGGACGCTGCCGTCGTCCCAAACAATGCGGAACTCGCTGTCCAGCGGCTTGGCACCGACCAGGCAGTCCGCCACGGCGCGCGTGGCGGCGGCGCGGTCGTCGGGGTGCAGATGCCGCTCCCATAATTCATAGTGATTGAGCGAGTCGGTCCGCTCGAGCCGTAGAGGCGGAACATCCAGTCGTCCCAGATCAGGACGTCCTCCCGAATGTCCCAGTCCCAGATGCCGATGCCGGCGCTGTCGGCGGCGAGGGTCAGGCGCTCCAGCAGGTTTTCCATGGCGAGGTTGGATTCGCGGTGCTGGGAGACGTCCCTCGTGACCTTGGCGAAGCCGAGCAGTTCGCCGTCCTCGCGGATCGGATCGATGCGGATGCTGGCCCAGAATTTTGTGCCATCCTTGCGGATGCGCCAGCCCTCGGCGGCGAAACGGCCGCTTTGCGCGGCGGATTGCAAGGCGCGCCTGGGCACGCCGTCGAGGCGGTCTTCCTCGCTGTAGAAAATCTCGAAATTGCTGCCCATGGCCTCGCGGGCATTGTAGCCTTTGAGGCGTTCGGCGCCGGTGTTCCAACTGATGATGACTCCGTCCGGGTCGAGCATGTAGATGGCGTGGTCGGTGACCGCGTCGATCATAAGCTTATACTGGAAATGCTCCACCAGCGACTTGGGCAGGCGCTTGACAGCCGTCCTTACCCTGAAGGCACGATCTTTTCCCATCCGGCCTGCCCCTGCCGCGAGGTAGAATTCCCGCGTTTATATTACACGTCCGAAAGCTAGGGCACACTACCTTACATTACAATGAGATTTCCGGGACTTTTTTACGTTCCGCGAGAAAAAAAATATTTACTGGACGAAAATGACCCGTACCGTGCCTGGGGCTACTTGGGCGGTGCGGTTTTGGGCAGGTCTTCGCGGAGCATGGCCATCAGCAGTTCGTCGGTCCAGGCATTGTTCTGGAAATTGGCCTGGCGCAGGCGGCCTTCGTGTTTGAAGCCGGCGGTTTCGTAGCATTTGATGGCGCGAACATTGCCGGCGGAGACCTGCAGCGAGAGGCGGTGGACGCCGAGTTCCGCAAAGGCGTAGTGGGTGATGAATTCCACCATTTCGCGGCCAAACCCGTGGCCCCAGAACGGGCGGGCGATGATGATGGCGAGCTGAAAATTGCGGTTTTTGGGGTCGCCGCCGAACAGGTTGATCATGCCTATGAGCTGGCCGCCGGCCAGGGTTTCCGCGCTGCAATAGATGAGTGATTCCTTGACCCAGGTTTTCAGGCTGGCGAGGCTGTCGTCGCGGGTGACGGGGCGGACCGGGGCGGTGGTCTGGAACGGGACCAGGGCCGCGTCGTTCCACCAGGCGTGGTAGGCGGGGGCGTCTGATTCCTCGAAGGCGCGCAGGCGGAGGCGGGGGGTTTCGAACATGGTTTTGCAG
>PLFB01000086.1 GCA_003137135.1 Acetobacteraceae bacterium | reverse complement strand
CGAGGATTTTCTGGCGCGGCTGGGCGAGCCGGTGGCGGAGGCGGATTTGGCGGGGCCGGGGTGGTGGACGGAGGGCAGTCCATTGGTGGAACCGAAACGGCTGGAGATTTTTGGGCTACCGCCGGCGGCGTTTTTCGCGGCGATGCTGAGTGACGCGGCGGTGGCGGCGGGAGGTGCCGCGTGACGGGGCCGATCCGTGTTCGCTCCTGGGCGATGACGAATGTGGGTGCAGTGCGCAAGCATAATGAGGATAATATGCTCTCTCGGCCGGATTTGGGGCTGTGGGTGGTGGCGGATGGCGCGGGGGGACATGATTCCGGGGAGGTGGCGTCCGGGATGATTGTGGCGGAGCTAGACCGGCTGCCGCCGCATCTTTCGGGGGCGGAAGTGCTTTCGGAGGTGCGGCTGACGATGGCGCGGGTGCATGAGGCGCTGCGGGCGGAGGCCGCCNNGACCACAGCCTGGTGCAGGAACTGGTGGATAGCGGCAATCTGGCGCCGGAGGATGCCGAGCATCATCCGCATGCCAATGTGATCACGCGCGCGGTGGGGGCGGATGCGGAGGTTTTGGAATTGGATAAGGTGATCGGGGTTATCGAGCCTGGGGATAGGTTTTTGTTATGCAGCGACGGGCTGTGCAAGACGCTGTCGGCGGCGGAGATTGCGAGTTTGCTGGGGGCGCCGGATGGGGTGCCGCCGACCGAGCTTTTGATCGCCGCGGCGCTGGCGCACCGGGTGAACGATAATGTGACGGCGGTCGTGGTGGAGACGCTGTGAGGCGCTGGCAGTCCGTTAAAAATGACAACGATAGGTCATGGATACTGTCAATTGAGTCATATGACTCAAAAGACAGGTAAGCTGACCTGTCGTAATTAAGAATTTGAAATTGTAAGTTTTCTTTTTAAAGAGACGATGAAAAAACGAAACAAGTCGGTTTTGGCGGGGGCGCGGGGCGGCAATATGGCGGACGGCGCCGCGCGGTTGCGCCCGGCACGGGGACATGACGGCGTGCCCGGGGCCGCGGTGAAATAGCACCGGCGCGGCGTGGCCGCGCCGGGTTTGTGTGGACCGCTGGCGCGGTTTTAGCTCATCTTCTGCAGGCCGAGGTCGTAGGTGACGGGGTAGGCCGTGCCCGGCGTGCCGTCGGCATTCTGCGGAATGATCTTGGTTTCGATCTTGGTAAAGTTGAACGAAATTGATTCGGTGGGTTTGTCGCCGCCGGAGGAAATGCTGTAGCCGGAGAGCATGACGTCGGACAGGGTCATCTCCAGATAGGTCACGCCGCCGCCGCCGTCGGTGCGGACGAAGGAGATGACGGCGGTGGCTTTGCCGGCGCCGCTATAGGCTTCCTTGATGAGGCCGCCGGAGGCTTCGTCCAGCACTTTGGTCATCACGATTTCGGAGACGCTGGGGGTGGTGGCTTCACGGTTGGTGGTGCCGCCGATGGGCGAGCCGACGCCGCGGCCGATGCCGAACTGCAGCGAGTTGACTTCGAACTGTTTGGCGTAGCCCTGGGTTGTCACGCCGCCATTGATGGTCGGCGTGGAATATTTGACGTAGATAGCCATTGATAACTCTCCTTCTGGGTTGCTTCAGGTGTTTGACGTAACCGTTTTATGATAACTCATACCGGAACGACCCTTCCGGACCCATCCCGACCGAAATCTTTGTTATGTTCTCTCCTGCGGCCAGCCGGCTTAGCACTTCAGCCGATAATTCGGGCAGCAAACTTCGTGACAAAATGTTTTCGACATTCCGAGCGCCGGAAGAGGATTCCTTGCAGCGCGCGGCGATCGTTTCAACCAGTTCCGGCGCGTAATCGAACGCCGCTTTGTAGGCATCCTTAACGCGTTTGGCGATTTTGTTAAGTTGCAATTTGACGATTTGTCTTATCACATCTTCCGAGAGCGGGAAATATGGCACGATGGTCACGCGGCCCAAAAATGCCGGCTTGAAATATTTCATCAGCTCGGGGCGCAAGGCTTCCGCGAGGCCGGCGGCGTCGGGCGCGGTTTCCGGGTCGGCAAATAATTTGTCGATCAGTTCGGTGCCGGCGTTGGAGGTCATGATGAGGACGGTGTTCTTGAAATCGATGTCGCGGCCTTCGCCGTCTTTCATGTTGCCCTTGTCAAAAACCTGGAAGAAGACGTCCTGCACGCCGGGATGGGCTTTTTCCATTTCGTCGAGGAGAATCACCGAATACGGGCGGCGGCGGACGGCTTCCGTAAGGATGCCGCCTTCGCCGTAGCCGACATAGCCGGGCGGGCTGCCCATCAGGAGGGAGACTTTATGCTCCTCCTTGAATTCGGTCATGTTGATGGTGGTGAGGTTTTGTTCGCCGCCATAGAGCAGGTTGGCCAGTGTTAGCGCGGTTTCGGTTTTGCCGGTGCCGGAGGTGCCGACCATCAGGAACACGCCGATGGGCTTTCGGGGGTCCGTTAGTTTGGCGCGCGAGGTGCGGATGGCCTGCGCGACGGCTTCGAGCGCGTGCGGCTGGCCGACGATGCGGGCCTCCATCGCCTCTTTTAGTTTCAATACCGTGTTGATTTCGTCGGATTGCATGCGGCCGGCGGGGATGCCGGTCCAGCTTTCGACGATTTCGGCGACGGCCTGGCCGTCCACCACCGGGAAGATCAGCGGGGTTTCGCCTTGTAATGTTTTTAGCTCTTCGTGCAGGGCGTTGAGTTTTGTGCGCAGTTCCGATTTGTCGGCGGTGTCGTCCTTGTTTTCTATTTGGTCGCGCACCGCGGAAATTTCGGTGGCGAGTTTTTTCTCCTGCTCGAAACGGGTTTCGAGCGCGGCGAGGGCGTTTTGCGCGGCCAGTTTCTGTTCGGTGATTTCGGTAATACGCGCGTCGTGCGCGCCGCCGGTGGCGATTTCACGCTCCAGAATGCCGAGTTCGGTATCGATCAGGTCGATGGTGCGCCGAAGGTCTTCGATGGGGGCGGGGATGGCGGACTGGCTCATGGCGACGCGGGCGCAGGCGGTGTCGATCAGGCTGACCGCCTTGTCCGGCAGTTGGCGGGCGGGGATGAAACGCGCGGACAGGCGCACCGCCTCACTCAGCGCCTCGTCGAGGATGCGCACGCCGTGATGCGCTTCCAGGGTGGCGGTCAGGCCGCGGATCATCGCCACGGCGACGGGTTCGGCCGGCTCCTCGACCCGCACCACCTGGAAGCGGCGGGTCAAAGCGGCGTCTTTCTCGAAGTATTTCTTGTATTCCGCCCAGGTGGTGGCGGCGATGGTGCG
>PLFB01000107.1:1802-11027 GCA_003137135.1 Acetobacteraceae bacterium | reverse complement strand
GGCCGCATGGTGAGCACCGCGTCCACGAAACCGCCGGCCAGCAGGCGCTCACCTATCCTGGTTGTAATGCCGGTCCATTGCGCGCCGGGCAGGGCTGGGTTCAGCCGGGCGCGCAGCATGCGGCGGTAGGGGCCGAAATGAAGTTCGTCCGGCCGGTTCTCCGCGCGGGCGCGGCCGTGCACTTGCTGCTCCAGGGCCGGATAGTCGGGTTTGATAAATTGGCAGGCGCGGCCGCAACGTTTTGGGTCCGCCGTGCGGGATATTCCGCAGTCGGTACAAAAATGCCGGTGCGGCGCGGCGGCGAGACCGTGCGCCGGGTTCGCGTTTTCGGCCTGGCTCACGGCGAAATCCTCCCTGGTTGAAACAAGTCTATCACAATTGGGCGGGCGGATAGACCCGGCGGCTGCTGGAAACCCGCCGGTTTGCATCGCATGAGTGGCCGCGACTCCGCAAACAAGTATTAAAAATCGTTAGGCTTTCAACAAAAACCTTCAACTCGTCCCAATTTTCAAGCACGCTAAAGCGTTACCTGTTCGCCATCTAACGGCCTCCCGGGGCCTTTAAACACCATGCAAAGAGTTAGACCAAGCCTTCATGAGTACAATTTTTGGTTGCGCGAGCCGGCGCCGCCCCGGCTGAATACAAGAAAGAGTACCGCCCGCCATGCATGTTTCAAGTTCTGATTGTTACGAGATTCCGGAAGCCCTGCAGGTCTCGGTGGCGGAGGATCCGCGTTCCGAAATGGCGGCGCGGCTGCCGCATGTTTTGCAGCCGTTCCTGACCTGGCTGACCGCCAAACCCGCGCCGGGCGAAGATTTCGTCACGCGCGCGCCGGGCTCGTTCGTGTGGGAGGCGGTGCTGCTGGTGGTGCTCGGCACCGCGGCTTCGGCGCTGGCGCTGGCGTGGCTTGGGCCACGCCACTTTGGGTGCTGGTTGCTGCTGCCGGTGGGGCTGCTCGCGACCAGCTCGGGCCTCGGGTTGTTTCAGGTGGTGATTTTTCATCACTGCGCGCATGGCACGGTTTTCTCGACGCGGCCGAGAAACCGCCTGGCGGGCAGGCTGGTATCCGCGCTATTGCTGTTCAAGCATTTCGACGCCTACCAGTCCGAACATATGCAGCACCACAGCGCGAAAGTTCTGTTTACCGATGACGACGAGTTCACCGGTTTCGTGGTGGGATTGTGCGAAATGCGGGCCGCGACGACGCGGCGCGGGCTGTGGCGGCGGCTGGTTTGGCTGCTGGTTTCGCCGGTGTTTCACGCGCGGTTTTTGCGCAAACGCCTGGCGGGCAGCATGGCATCGGGCGATGCCGTGCATAACGCCGTCGCCATTGGTTTTTGCGGCGGTGTTGTCGCGCTCGGCGTGGTGACGCACACGCTGCTGATCCTGGCGATCGCGTGGTTCCTGCCGTTGACGATTCTGCTGCAAATCGCAACGGTTTTCCGGATTCTGTGCGAGCACCGGCTGCCGGCCGAGGAGGTGATCGAGCAGCGCGGGCGGCAACTGGTGTGCGAGGCCACGGCCGGCGTGTTTCCCGGCGCCGCGCCGCCGTCGGCGAGGCTGCCGGTGGTGCCGCGCCTGGCGGCGTGGTGCGCCTGGTGGGCCAATATGCTGACGCTGCAGTTGTTCGTGCGGGTGTTCGTGCTGGTGGGCGACGCGCCGTGCCATGATTTTCACCATCGGCGGCCGGGCAAGAAATGGGTGAACTACGTGCACGCGCGGCAGGCGGATCTGGCGGCCGGATGCCCGGGGTTTCCGCTGAATTATGTCGATAGCTGGGGATTGTTCGCGGCGATTGATCAGAATTTCGCGGCGATGGAGCGGGCGCCGGGGCATGTGCTGGGAGGGGAAAAGAGGGAAGTAGCGCTTTTTTGAAAGAGCCCCTACGCGGGCCGGCGCAAAAAACTTTTACTAATCACGGCGTTGGAGCGGCCATACTGTGGCGGCTGCAGGTTGTGATTCGTAAAAGTTTTTTGCTTCTTTTTTTCAAAAAAGAAGTCCTTTCTTATACCAAGAAACATGGGAGTTGACTTATTCAGGTCATTGCGGGCGCAACAGGCTTCATCCATCTTCGTGCCGGTTGCGAGAAAGATGGATTGCTTCGCAAGAGCTCGCAATGACGTGGATGGGTCAGACGCGACGATGCTTGGTATGACTTTTCCGGTTTCGCCAATGAAAGATGGATGGCGCCCGCTTCGCCGCGCTGCGTAGGCTCGCCATGACGCGGAGGCGCTTACGCCAGCCTGGCGGAACCTTCCGGGAGCAGAATGATAACCTCGGTGCCTTGGCCGTAAACGCTCGACAGTTTCAGTTCGCCGTCATGCGCCTCCACAAGTTGTTTGGCGATCGGCAGGCCGAGGCCGGCGCCGCGCGGGTGCTCGTTGGATTCGGATTTCAGCTGCACGAACGGCTCCAGCGCGCGGTCCAGGTCTTCCGGCCGCATGCCGATGCCGTTGTCGCGCACCGAGAAGCGCACGCCGCCATGGCCCACGAGGCAGGCGCCGATTTCCACGCGGCCGCCGGGCGGGGTGAACTTGACCGCGTTGCCGAGCAGGTTCGTCAGGATTTGCCGGAAACGGTCGTAGTCGATGCTGGCCTGCAGTTCGGGCTGCAGCGGCAGCACGTCCACCCATACGCCGCGGGCGGCGATGTCCTGCGCCAGTGCGCGCGCCACCGCGTGCAGCAGCGGCGCCACCGGCACCCAGTCCCGCCGCAGTTGCAATCTGGCGTGGCCGAGGCTGGAGAAATCCAGAATGTCGTTGGCGAGTGCGAGCAGGCTGCGGCCGGCGGCCTGGATCTGGCGGGCGAATTCGTCGCGATGCGCCGGCGGCGCCGTGCGCGCGCGGCCTTCCAGCAGCAGGCCGGAAAAGCCGATGATGGTGTTGAGCGGCGAGCGCAATTCGTGGCTGAGATTGGCC
Source organism: Acetobacteraceae bacterium (assembly GCA_003137135.1). Classification (GTDB taxonomy): domain Bacteria; phylum Pseudomonadota; class Alphaproteobacteria; order Acetobacterales; family Acetobacteraceae; genus Acidocella. The sequence goes on along the minus strand of PLFB01000107.1, from coordinate 8,109 downwards.
AGGAATCGCGCGCGCGTGTTGCTGGCCTCTTCCGCCGCCTGGCGGGCCTGGCGCATCGCCGCCTCGGCGCCTTTGCGCAGCAGCAGATCGATATAGACCGCCAGCACGACCTCGACGATTTCGTTGTCGCGCGCCTCGAACGGGCGGTGGATGTTGCCTTCGAATTTTTTGCCCAGCAGCACGCCGCGGCCGGACTCCTCGTCATAGGCCCAGAGAATGAACGGCACGCCGATCAGGCCGATCAGCGGGCTGGCTGCGGGTTCGGGCGGCTTGCCGGAGGCGGTGAACAGAAACGCCGGCGGCGCTGGCATGTTCAGCGCGTCGGCGCTCATGCCGCCGAGCGCGTGTTCCACCAAAAAATTTTCCGGGTTCATCGGGTCTCGCTTCAGGAAGGCCGCCTTGTCGCAGAGTGCGGTGTCGGCGACCATGGCGAGGATCAGGCCGCCGATCTTGCTGGCGAAAATGTCCTGATGGACGATCTGGTAGGCGTCGCGCACCAGGCGGGCGACAATTTTGCTGCGCCGGGCTTCGCGCGCCGCGCGGCTTTGTTCTTCCTGCAGCCGCACCAGACGGGCGCCCATTTCGTCGTATTCACGCCGGTAGAAATCCAGCTCGCGCTGGAGCTGTTCAAAACTCGGCGTGATGGGCGCGTTCATGAAGCTGTTTGCAGCACCGTCAGGACCCCGGTCCAATCCAGCGGGCGGCTGGTGCCGCCGGCGAAGGGCGCGATTTCAACGCCGGAATAGAAGCCCATGAACGGAAATTCAGGCGCCAGGGAGTCCACCACCAGTTCGGCCTCCTCGGTTTCGGCGCCGCTCATCACGCTGGCGCGGCCGGCGCAGTCGATATAGAGACCGAGCAGCGTTGTTTTGCTGCCCATCAGGCGGCGCAAATCCGCAACGCCGCGGGTGACGGATTCCAGCATCAGAATGTTGTCGCGGCTCATGATTTGGACGCGCGCGCCGGCTTCGAAGTCCGGTTCGAACAGGGTGAGCGAGCCGCGCTCCGGATTGGCCTGCAGGATCAGGCGGTTGACATAGGCGTTTTCGTCGAACGGGGCGAACGGGTCGCCCTGTTTCTGGCCGAGGGTCGCGACCAGCGAAAGCTGCTGGCCGCTGGTGGTGCCCAGCGTCAGGCCCAGCATGCGCTCCACCACCGTCAGCGCGGGTTCGCCGTTGAGCTCCAGCACCTCGGCGCCGTCGATCTTGGTGATCTCGAGGAACGAGCTGGCGGGGCGGCAGCCGTGGAAGATCACGGTTTCCGCCGCGATGCCGGGCGGGAAAATCAGCGCGGCGGCGGCGTGCTTGCAGACATCGGCGCCGTCCAGCAGCCAGCCGCCGGAGAGGTTGATGTCGGTCAGCAGACCGCCGCCGACGACGTGCAGTTCGCGGGCGCCGAGCCCGGACTGGAACCCCGCCATAATCTGGCTGGCGGGATGCAGTCTCAACGGCGCGACGCTGGCGACCGAATCGAACAGCAGGAACACCGCCTGGCCATCCGCGGTGCGGTCGTGCACGGACCGGCCGAGGTTTTCGCCGGCGGCGAATTCGCCGGCGAGCAGATCATGCGTCGCCACCATGGCCGGCGTCACGTCGGGGCCGTGAAAGGCGATCAGGCCGATTTCGAAGCCGCCATAGCCAAAGCCGTGCGACGAAATGACGCCGGCGGCGGCGCCGCCGGTCAGGGTGACGCCGGGAAACGCGGCGCGCAGGGCGGCATGGACCGCTTCCGGGCCGTGCTTGCCGCCGACGAAGGCGATGATGAGGTCCGCGGGCTCGCCGCTGAGCGCGGCCTGGGCGGCGCGCACCGCCGCCGCGGCATCCTGGTCCTGTGCAAAAACCGTCCGGATCGTACCGTTCATTCAGCCACCTCCGCCGGTCCCGCCGGCATCGCGATGTCGTCACCATACAGGCATACCACGTTCCGGCCGCGCCGCTTGGCGTGGTACATCGCCTTGTCCGCCCGTTCGATCAGCGCGGCGGCCGGCAGGTCGCTGTCCGGATCGCGGATCGCGACGCCGATGCTCACACTCAGGCGCAGTTCCGGCAGAATCCGCAGCGCGGCGATCGCCTGGCGCAGTTTCTCCGCCACCGCCAGCGCGCGCCGCTTGTCGGACAGGCCGCTGATGACGGTCAAGAATTCCTCGCCGCCGAAGCGCGAGATCAGGTCGGTTTTGCGCAGCACGCTGTAGAGCAGCTTGCCGGTCTCCTCCAAAACCTTGTCGCCGACGCCGTGGCCGAATTCGTCGTTGATTTTCTTGAAATGGTCCACGTCGATCATCAGCACCGCGAAGCGGCCGCGGGCGGGGTCCTCGCACAGCCGCTCCAGATGGGTCATCATGTAGCGGCGGTTGTACAATTTTGTCAGCGGGTCGATGACGGCGAGCGCGAGCGCCTGGGCGACGTCGTCGCGCAGCGCGTCCTGGTGCCGCTTGCGCCGGACCAGATTGTTCACGCGCAACAAACATTCGGCTTCATCCAGCGGCATCATCATGCAGTCCGCGGCGCCGAGGTTGAGACCGGCGATCACCGCCGCGTTCTGCTCGCGCTCGGCGGTCATCAGCAGCGGCGTGTCGCGCGTCAGCGCGGAGGACTGGAATTTTGCGATCAGCCGCAGCGGGTCGCAGCTCAGCAGCGAAAGGCTGAGGATCACCAGGTCGAACGGTTCGCTCTCCATCGCCTCGCCGGCTTCGGTGTCGTTGGCCACGAGTGCGGCGGTGATGCCGGAGGTTTGCAGCACCGCCTGCAGGCGGTGCGCGCGGATCAGCAGGTCGTCCACGATCAGCGCGCGGCCGTTCGGCACCGCGGCGTCGCGCGCGCCGCCGAGGCCGAGGGCGGCCATGGTAACGTAGCGGGCGCGCCATTCGTCCAGCACGCGCTTGAGGCGGATGATGCCGCGCAGCCGGGCGAGCAGAATTTCGTGCTCGATCGGCTTGGTCAAAAACTCGTCGGCGCCGGCGGCGAGGCCGCGGCGGCGATCCGCCGGGTCTTTTAGCCCGGTCACCATCACCACCGGGATGTGGCGGGTGGAATCCTCGGATTTGAGCTGCTCGCAGAGCTCGTAGCCGTTGATGCGCGGCATCATGACGTCGAGCAGAATCACGTCCGGCTGCCAGGCGGCGGCCTGGGTGAGCACCTCATGCGCGTGGCAGATTGTTTTAACGTCATAATATTCGGCCGAGAGTGCGGCTTCCAGGAAGCGGGCATTGGCCGGATCGTCTTCAACCACCATCAGCCGCGCCGTCATGCGGAAATCAGCCTTTTAGACAAGTGAATGCTTCCTTTCGAAAGGCAACCGTCAGCCCCCCTTGGCTATAACCTATTCATAACAGATTCCAAAAGCGAAGTTTTTTCCTGGGACGGCGACGCCGGTGCGGCGCCTAACAGAGTCTTCAAGTTTTGGCCGTACATTGCCTTGCGGGCCGGAGACCGGGCGGGCCGGACAGGAGGATGAAACGATGACAAAAACGCTCTACGCGGACTTTGATACGCGCCGCGACGCCATTCTGGAGACCGCCGCCGCGCTGTTTGCGAAAAACGGCTTTTCCGCCACCTCGATCTCGGAGCTGGCGGAGGCCTGCAAGACGTCGAAATCGCTGATCTATCACTATTTTCCGGCGAAAGAGGATATCCTGTTCGAGGTCATGGACGGCTACATCCAGAGCCTGGCGGAAGCCGCGTTCCGCGTGGACCTGGAAACCATGCCGGCGGAAGCCAAGCTGCGGGGCTTGGCGCGGGACCTGCTGGCGCTGTATGCCGGCGCGCCGGCGCATCACAAAATCGTGTTTCAGGATTTGCAGCATCTGCCGGCGCCGCGGCGGGCGGAGATTGTCGAAGTGCAGCGCAAGATCATGGCGGTGTTCGACCGGCTGCTGGCCAGCCTGCGGCCGGCGCTGCGCGGGCACGCGCGCCGGCGCCCGATGGTGATGATGTTTTTCGGCCTGNNATATCGCGGTGGATATGTTTTTGGGCGGCTTGCCGGGGTAGGGGCGCGAGTTAGTCAGAAGCGAAGGAAGCAGTTACTTTTTTGAAAAAAAGGCGCCCCGCCCGGGGTAACCAAAGAACTTTTGATTTCCCCCGGGCGTTTGATCGGCCAAACTGTGGCCACTCAGAGGCCGGGGGAGACAAGAAGTTTTTGCGCGCCCGGGCGGGAAGCCTTTTTTCAAAAAGCGCTGCTTTCTTCTAGGCCCCGCCGGGTTAGGCCCCGCCGGGTCAGGCCGCGCGGGGCAGCCGCAGTTCGCGGCTGACATGCAGCATCAAAGCGTGCGCGTGCATGCCGGGCCGGTAGGTGCGGCGGATCGCCGTGCTCAGTTCGGACAGATCGAGATTTTCGTGCGCGGCGTAAAGCGCGTCCGCCACCTTGTTCACCAGCCTGACATCGGACATCGACCATTGCCGGTTGGCGTAGGGATCAAAGAGCAGAATCATAAATCCTCCCCGGGGCGTCAGATGCCCACTCTCGTGGTTTAGATAGGCGGTTGACCGCCAGTTAAAATAGTCTGTCCGGGCAAATCCTGGCCACCTTGATGAAACCGTAGCCATGCAAAGTTTACCAGCAATGAAGCGGGCCGCGCCAGCTTGCCTTGCTGGAGATTTTCCGGCTTTGCTGCTGGATAAATGAAAGTCGGAGGAGGCGAAACATGCTGTTTGGCAAAACCATCGTGGTCACGGGCTGCGCCTCGGGCATCGGCGCGCGGGCGGCGGAACTTTTGGGTCAGCTCGGCGCGGACGTGATGGGGATCGATCGGCGTGAACCGAAATTTGCCATGGCGGCTTTCGTGCAGGGCGATCTTTCCGCGCCGGAGGGCGTGGCCAGCCTGGCGGCGCGGCTGCCGCACAAATTCGACGCGCTGTGCAACGTCGCCGGCGTGTCCGGCACGCTCGGCGCGGTGAAGAGCCTGGCGATCAATTTTTACGGGCTGCGCGCGCTTTCCGAGGCCTGCGCGGCGAAGCTGCGGGAGGGGGGCGCGGTGGTGAACGTCGCCTCGATCGCGGGGTTCGGCTGGCGGCAGAATCTTGAGCGCGCGAAGGGGCTGGCCGGCATTCAGGGATTCCCGCATGTCGAAACGGTGGTGGAAGAATTCAGGATCAAGGACGAGGAGGTCTATCCGGTTTCGAAAGAGGCGCTGCTGCTGTGGACGTTTCGCGCCGCGCATCTGCCGCTGTTCAAGGACCGCGGCATCAGGGTGAATGCGGTCAGCCCGGGGCCGGTGGAGACGCCGATTTTGGCGGAGTTCCGGTCGGTGTTGGGGGATGAGCGGGTGGATTCGGATATCACGCGCGTGGGGCGGGCGGGGAATGCGGGTGATATTGCGCCGGTGATTGCATTTTTGTGCTCGGATGGGGCGCGGTGGGTGAACGGGGTGAACGTGGCGGCGGATGGCGGGCTGGAGGCGAGTATTTTGGCGGAGGTGATGGGGTTTTAGAACAGAGTAAAGAAGTTACTTTTTTTGAAAAAAGTAAGTCGCCCGCGACCGCGGCAAAAAAACTTTTGCGAGCTGAGGCGTGGGGTCCGGGATTGCCTTTAAACGGCTCGAAAGGAGCCGTTTAAAGGCAATTCCCGNNCGCGCTTTTTTCAAAAAGCGCTTTTTGCTTCCTTCCTCCTAACCAATCGTCATCAGGCTGGCATTGCCGCCGGCGGCCGCCGTGTTGGTCGAAACGACGACTTCCGTCATGAGGAACTCGACCGGGTATAGCCCATCTTCGCGCGGTGGCGCGAAGACGGGGATGACTTTGCCGGCTCGGGCCGCGAGTTGCGCCAGGAGGGTGGAGAGGGTGGCGGGATCGCCCTGGAAGAGGGCGGCGTCCATGTCGGGATCGTCCGCGTCCGGTTTGATGAATTCCGCAAGAGGTTCGGGCAGGTTTTGGAAGGCGGGAAGAATCTCTGGGCTGCGGAGGATGGCGGTGTTGCCGGCGGCGAGGGTGGCGGCGACCTGGGCCAGCGCGTACTGCTGTGAGGCGGCAACGCACAGGATTTTTCCGCGGGGAACAAGTTGGTAAAAATTGGTTTCGCCGACGGGGCCGGGGAGGGGGATGGCTGCGGGTGAGGGGGTGAGGGTGAGGTAGGGGGAAGCCGGTGTGGCGTCGATGTTGTTGGCTTCCAGGTGGCGGATGAAGAGGTTCAGGGGTCCGGGGGGCGGTGCGGTGGGGAGGCCGTGGTTTTCTGGCGCTTCGGCGAGCAGGCGGCGGAGGTAGAGCGGGCCGCCGGCTTTGGGGCCGGTGCCTGACAGGCCATGGCCGCCGAAGGGCTGCACGCCGACGACCGCGCCGATGATGTTGCGGTTGACGTAGATGTTGCCGGCGGCGGC
>PLFB01000107.1:0-1721 GCA_003137135.1 Acetobacteraceae bacterium | reverse complement strand
GCCGGCGCGTGCACGGGGAAGTTTTGGGCGCGCATGGATGCGACGTGGGCAAGAATCACGTCGCGGGCTTCGGCGCTGATGACGGGGCCGATATCGGTTTCCAAGGCATCGGGGCGGCCGATGCGCAGTTCGGCCATGGCGCCGCGCAGCATGGCGAGCAGGCGGTCCGCGGCGTCTTCCTGGACCAGCAGCAGGCGCAGGGCGGAGCATCTTTGACCGGCGGAATCGAAGGCGGAGGCGAGGATGTCGGCGACGGCCTGTTCGGGCAAGGCGGAGGAATCCACCACCATGGCGTTCTGGCCGCCGGTTTCGGCGATCAGCGGGATCGGCATTTTGCGCGCGTTAAGGCGGGCGGCGAGCTGGCTCTGGATGGCGCGGGCGACCTGGGTTGAGCCGGTGAAGACGACGCCGTTGACGCCCGGATGGGCGGCCAGCGCCGCGCCGACGGCGCCGTCGCCGGGCAGGAGCGTCAGCGCGCCGGCGGGAATGCCGGCGGATAATAAGGTCTTGACGGCTAATGCGGCCACCAGCGGGGTTTGTTCGGCGGGTTTGGCGATCACCGCATTGCCGGCGGCGAGGGCGGCCGAGACCTGGCCGGTAAAAATCGCCAGCGGAAAGTTCCAGGGGCTGATGGCGGTGATGACGCCCAGGGGAACTTCGGTGGCGGTGGTGAATGTTTCCGCCTGCGCCGCGTAATAGCGCAAGAAATCGACGGCTTCGCGGACCTCGCCGATGGCGGCTGGGATGGTTTTGCCGGCTTCGCGCACCAGTAGGTTTAGGAATGCCGGCCGTTCGGCCTCGAGGGAAGCGGCGGCGCGGCGCAAAATTTTTGCGCGCTCGGCCGGCGGGGTTGCCTGCCAGGCCGGCGCGGCCCGTGCCGCGGTCTCGACGGCTCGCGCCACCAGGTCCGGCGACGCCTCCGCCACCTGTCCCACCTCGTCGCGCGCCTCCGCCGGATTGAACACCGGTTGGTACGGGCCCTCGGTCTGTTCGGCGTCCAAGATCGGCGCGGCACGCCATGTCTTGACGGATTCGGAGAGCAGTGACGCGGACAATGATGCCAGGCGCTGCTCGTTCGTGAGGTCGAGGCCGGCGGAGTTCTGCCGCGCCGCGCCGAACATGTTTTGTGGCAGCATGATTTTTTCGTGCCCGGACCCTGGCGGTAAGACGGCGCGCGCCAAAACCACGGGGTCCGCTACCAGAGTTTCTATCGGCACTTTTGGGTCGGCGATTTTGTTGACGAACGAGGTGTTGGCGCCGTTTTCCAGCAGCCGGCGCACAAGGTAGGCCAAAAGTGTTTCGTGCGTGCCGACCGGGGCGTAGATGCGGCANNGGCCGACGACTTCGTCGTAGAGCGGTTCGCCCATGCCGTGCAGGCATTGGAATTCGTACTGGCCAAGCACGAAATTCTCGCCGGCCATGGCCAGAATGCTGGCCACGGTCTGCGCGTTATGGGTGGCGAACTGGGGAAAAATTTCTTTTGGCGCCGACAGCATTTTTTGCGCGCAGGCCAGATAGGAGACGTCGGTGTGGAGTTTTCTGGTGAACACCGGAAAGCCCTCAAAACCATCGACCTGGGCGCGCTTGATTTCGGAATCCCAGTACGCGCCCTTGACCAGGCGCAGCATCAGCCGGCGGCCGGACCGGCGGGCCAGGTCGATTAAAAAGTCGATCACGAAGGGCGCGCGCTTCTGGTAGGCCTGCACCACGAAGCCGATGCC
>PLFB01000260.1 GCA_003137135.1 Acetobacteraceae bacterium | reverse complement strand
TTGCGCGCCCCAGGCGGGGAGCCTTTTTTTAAAAAGCGCTGCTTGCTTTCCTAAACCTGCATCGGCACCGGTATTTCCGTCGGCTCGCCTGGCGGAATTTCCGGCGGCGTCTCCGGCAGGCTCGGATCATGCGGCGGTTCGGTGACCGGCGGGCGCTCGGGTTCCGGCGCGGGCGGCCGCATCGGCTCGCCGGGCGGGGCAGGGGGCGCGGACGGCGGCTGTTCCGGCCCACCCATGATCCGGTTGAACAGCCCGCGCTTGCGCGCCGCCGGCTTGCCGCCGGCCTGAATAATATCCTGGATGAACTGCAGTTTTTTCACCACCGCGGGCGAGACGATGAACGGATACATATCCGCCAGCCCCATGCTGCGGTTGATGCTGTTCACCGCGAAGGTCAGCGGCAGCCACGCATCAATCAGCGGCTGCACGGATTTTGTGGGCGCGGGCGTGGACGTCAGGTCCGCCATCAGCGCCTTGTTCTTGGCGCCGACGGGCTGGATGCGCAGGCCAAACGCCGCCGCGGTCTCCAGCGTGTCGTAGATGTGCAGATAATGCGCCCAGGTTTCCGCGAAATCCTCCCACGGATGCGCGGTCGCATAGGTGGAAATGTGGTTCTCCTGCCAATCCGCCGGCGCGCCCTCGGCATAATGCCGCTTCAGCGCCTCGCCGTAATCGGCGCGCTCATCGCCGAAAATCGCACGGCATTCCTCCAGCCGCCCGCCGTCGCGCACCAGCACGTCCCAGAAATAGTGTCCCACCTCGTGCCTGAAATGCCCCAGCAGCGTGCGGTACGGCTCGCCCATCGCGGTGCGGAATTTTTCGCGCAGCGCGTCATCCGCCTCGTTCAGGTTGATGGTGATGACGCCATCATCATGCCCCGTCAGAATCTTGATGTTCGTCGAAGGATCCTCGGCCAGAAAATCGAACGTCAGCCCATGCTCAGGATTGTCGTTGATGTTTTCCAAAGGCAGGCGCAGCGAAATCAGCGTATAGAATAGCCGGTGTTTCGCCACCTCCATCTTGCGCCAGTGCAGCAGGTTCTGTTCGATGGAAATATCCGGAATCGTCCGATTATGCCGGCACGCCACGCAAAAATCCCCGTCGTTGTTTTCGGGGATCAGCCAGTTGCAGGCGTCATGCGCGATATTCGCGCAATAGCGCACCGTCGGCCGCCTCGGCGTCAGCGCCGTAAACATGTTTTCCTGCGCCGCCGGCTCCAGCGCCGCCATCACCAGCGCGCCCGGCAAAAAGCCCAGCGCATGACTGCAATTTCCACAAAAACGATTCTCAAAATACACGGCCTGGCCGCAATTTTGGCATTTAAACAATTTCATCCACGTGTCCCGCGCAGCCAGAGTAAAGTTCGTCGTTCCAGCGTGGCGTTGATGATGAGCGCACACATCTGCGCCACCGCCAGCCCCGCGAGGACGTAGATGGTGCCCAAAATTTCGTTTTGCGCGTGAATTTTTTGCCATAAAGTGGAAAACAACCGCATCACGAACGGGTGAACGAGATACATGCCGTACGAGGCGTCGCCCAGGCGAATCAGAAATCTTTCCGGCATGCTGAAGGTTTTCTCAGCTGGCGTCAGCACCGCGCAGGCCACCAGGCAGGCGGCCGGCAGGCCATAAATCACCGGCCGCAAGCCATGCCCGGCGGCGTTGTAATGGAAGGCGACAATCGCGCCGCCAATCAGCCCGGCGCGGAGCGCGAGCGGCAAGGTCACGGATCGCGCCGCCAGCAGCGCGATGATCATGCCGAACACGAATTCGAGAATAATGGGGTCCGACCAGAACACGAGTTGCGGCATCGCAAAATCGGCCCGAAAAACCACCAGCGCGCCAAACAGCAGCGCCAGGCCGGCGACCGCGTAGGGCCGCGCCAGCAGCAGAAACGGCGCGAAGACGGCGTAGAAAAACATCTCGTAATTCAGCGTCCAGCCCAGCCCAAAAGCCGGCTGCATCACCCCGTCCGGCCGCTTCCAGGGAATGAACAAATAGCTCGCGGCCAAAAATTCCGGTCCGCCGATATCGCCATGGATTTCCGCCCGGTTCAGGCATAGCACCGCGACGAAGGCGGTGGTCATGATCCAGTACAGCGGCACAATCCGCGTCAACCGCCGGCGCAAGAAAGCTTTTGGCCCACCAGGTGCCGCAAATAATTTCGCCGAAGCATGCACGATGACAAACCCGGAAATGACGAAAAAAATATCAACGCCCGCGTCCCACGGGAAGAATGTGGTGATCGCCTTGAAAATACCGTCCGGATCGGCGCCGTTCGCGATATCGTCATGCGCGATATGCACGAACGCGACGCAAAGTGCCGCGAAGGCGCGCAGCGCCTGTACCCAGGGCAGAAAACTTTTGTCGCCGGTGGCCGTCTTCCGCTCCGGCACGGAGCGGGCTGGAGAGACTATTTGATCTTGGCTTCTTTGAACTTGACGTGCTTGCGCACGACCGGATCGTACTTGTTCAGTTCCAGCTTCTGCGTCTGCGCGCGCGCGTTCTTCTTGGTCACGTAGAAGTAACCCGTGTCGGCGGTCGAGATGAGTTTGATCTGAACGACGTTCGATTTAGCCATGCTGACTCTCCAATAGCCGCGCCTCATGCCGATTTTGCGGCCTCGGGTCAAGAGCCAGTAAGAAAGCAGTGCTTTTTTGAGAAAAAGGCGCCCCGCCCGGGGAACCAAAAAACTTTTGCGAGCTGGGGGCCTTTGGACCGGGAGTGCCGTTAATTGGCTCCACCGGAGCCGATTAACGGCACTCCCGGTCCAAAAGCCCCCAGCTCGCAAAAGTTTTTGCGCGCTTTTTTCAAAAAGCGCTGCTTTCTTACCGGCCTTGCGGCCAGAGCGCGGCCTTATAGATTGCCGGGCTCGCCAACGCCGCCGCGGCGGCTGAAAAATCCAGGTCGCCGCCGATTGCCGCCGGGCATTGGTTGCGGATGTTCAGGACCGTTGCGACCGGCACGGGCGCGCGCGCGGCGCGGGAGGCGGCCAGGGCATTGGCGAGCAGGTTCTGGCCGTGCGAGAGGGCGGACAGTTGGGCGTCCAGCGCCGGCTCGCCCAGGCTGGTGCAGATGTCCGGCATTACCCCCAGCGTTTGCAGCGGCCAGCCCAAGGGGGCGAGCACGCGGCTCCAGGTGACAAAAAGTTCGCCGCCATCGGGCAGCGAGGTGAGGGTTTGCACCAGGCCCTTGCCCAGCGTGGCGCTGCCCACCACCACCGCGCGCCGGTTGTCCGCCAGGGAGGCCGCCAGAATTTCCGCGGCGCTGGCGGTCTGGCCATCGACCAGCACCACGATCGGCAGCCCGCCGGTGATGTCGCTGCCTTCGGCGGCGTAGGCCTGGTCGGCGGCCGGGTCGCGCCCGGCCGCCTGCACGATTTTGCCGGCGGAGAGCAGCGAATCCGCGACCAGCACCGCCTGGCGCAGCACGCCGCCGCGGTTGCCGCGCAGGTCGATGAGCAGCGCATCGGGCGGCGGATCGGCCGAGAGGCCGGTGACCAGGGCGGCGGAAAACTGGTCGGACGTGCCCGTGTTGAACGCGGTAATTTTCAGCCCCAGCACGCCAGGCGGCAGACCCGGCTCCAAAAACACGGTTTGCGGCGGCACGAAGGCGCGGGTCAGGGTGACTTCGGTCTCCGTGTCCGGGTCCGATGGATCGCGCAGACGTACTTTGACGGCGCTGCCGGGAATGCCGGCGAGATTGGCGTTGAGCAGCGAAACTTCGCCGGGATAGACCGCCCGGTCGTCGATGGCGAGGACCTGGGTACCCGGCGCAAAACCGGCTTCGGCGGCCGGGCTGTCCGGCGCGACGTCGCCGATGACCACCGCGTTGCCCAGCCGCGTCAGCGAAAACCCCGCGCCGGCGGCGCCCGTGATCATCAGCTGGTCCTGCGCGGCGCGGATCGGCGGCTCGTAGCGCGAATAGGGGTCGAAATGGTTGAACAATTCGTCGAAAAAACTCTGGATGACGCCCTGCGTGCCGGCCTGCTGCAAGGCGGGCGAGGCGGCGAACGCCGCGGCCGCGATTTTCGCCGCCGCGTTGCCCCATGCGAGGGAATCATCCGGCGCCGGGGCGGGCAGGGCGATCAGCAGCGCCTCCGGCCCGTACAGCCGCAACTGCCCGTCCTGCAAGGTTGCGGTCAAATCCGGGTCCAGCGCGGTCAGCCCGTTCAGGCCCCACACGGTCATCTGCGGCACGCTGAGCGGCTGCAACGCCCGCGGCGCGATGTAGGAGAGGGCCGCCGACCAGACCGAGGCCGCCATCGCGGTATCGAACGCCGTGGCGGCGGCCGCGCGCGGCGCCAGGCCGGGTGCGAGCATGCAGACCAGCAGGAGCAGGAGGGTGCTTCTCACCGCCGCCGTTTCTCTTTGGGTTTTTTGCCGATTTTTTTGGCGTCGGCCGGCTTGCCGCCCCCCGGCTTGGCGCCAGCCAGCTTCTCGCGCCGCTTGGGCGTAATGCGCGCCGGCGTCTTTTGCGGCTTTTCGCCGCCGCCCAGCACGTGCAGCAGCAGCCCGCCGGTCACCGGCTTGGCCTCCGCCAGCCGCACTTCCACCGGCTGCGCCAGTTGAAACGTCTTGCGGGTCCGGCGGCCCGAGAGCGTCTGGCTCGCCTCGTCAAAATGCCAGTAATCGTCAGGCAAGGTCGCCATGGGTGCAAATCCGCTCGCGCCGGTTTCGGTGAGAGTGACGAAAAGCCCAAACTTCGTCACCCCGGAAATCCGCCCGTCGAACAACTCTCCCACACGGTGTTGCAAATACAGCGCAAGGTAGCGGTCGGTGGAATCGCGTTCCGCCAGCGTGGCGCGCCGCTCGGTCCTGGTAATCAGCTCCGCGGTATCCTCGAACTGCCTTATATCCTCATCCGACAGCCCATCCTTCCCGAGCTTCAGCCCGCTGATCAGCGCCCGATGCACCAGCAAATCCGCATAGCGCCGAATCGGCGAGGTGAAATGCGCATATTTCGTCAGCGCCAGCCCGAAATGCCCGATATTGTCCGGCCCGTACTCCGCCTGAGACTGGCTGCGCAAAATCGTTTCGTTCACCAGCGGCGCGCGGTCCGTCCCCGCCACCAGCTTCAACACCTGGTCCAGATCGCGCGGATGAATCTGGTCCGCCGGTTTTAACGATATCTCCATAGTCCCCAGAAAATTCCTCAAATTATCCAGTTTTTCGGGGCTCGGCGGCGCGTGCAGCCGGTACATGCAAGGCAGTTTTAATCGCTCGATCTCCTCCGCCGCGCACACATTCGCCAGGATCATGAATTCCTCGATCAGCCGGTGGCTATCCAACCGCGGCCGCGGCGAGATTCTGGCCACCTGGCCGTCCGCCGATAACTCCACCTTGCGCTCCGGCAGGTCCAAATCCAGCGTCCCCCGCGCATCCCGCGCCGCCTTCAGCGCCGCGTAGGCGCCATACAGATCGGCATGATGTTTCGGGTCCGCATCATGTTCCGCCTGCACCTCCTCATACGTCTTGCGCGCCGCCGACCGCATTAGCCCGCGCCCGAACTTGTAGCGCTGCTTGCGTCCGTGCGAGTCGATGAACATCTCCACGAACAAGCACCCGCGATCCTCATGCGGTTTTAAGCTGCACCACCCGTTGGACAGCGCCTCCGGCAGCATCGGCACCACGCGGTCAGGAAAATAGCAGGAATTCCCACGTTCCCGGGCCGACCTATCCAGCGCCGATTGTGGCTTGACGTAATGCGCCACATCCGCGATCGCCACGATCAGCCGAAACCCCGCGCCCTCCGGCGCCGCAAACACCGCGTCATCGAAATCCCGCGCATCCGCCCCGTCGATCGTGATCAACGGCACGTCCCGCAGATCAGTCCTTTTGCCCAGCGGCGTGGCCCTGGCCTTCGCCGCCTCCGCCAGCGCCGCCTCCGGAAATTCCGTCGGTATCTCGTGCGTCGCAATCGCGATCAGACTGACCGAGCGCGCATCCGTCACCTGCCCCAAACACTCCGTCACCCGCGCCGGCTTCGGCCCCCAGCCCGAGCCGGGAATCGGCTCCGCCCGCACAATCTCCCCCGCCGTGGCGCCATTCGTCTCGCGCGCCGGCACCACCCATTCGGCCTTCTGCCGCCGATCCGTCGGCTCAATCCGCCCGGACCCGTCCGGCAGCGCCCGAAACACGCCCACGATGCTGCCGGTCTTTTCCGTCAGCCGCCTAATCGTCCGCCCCTCATACTTATCCCCGCCGATCCTCCTCAACCGCGCCAGCACCCTCGCCCCCGGCGCCAGCGCCGGCTGCCCCTTCGGCTCCGGCGCCATGAAAATAATCGGCGCCCGCCCAGAACCCTCCCAGATCACCGGCCGCGCGAACGCCTCGCCATCGCGATCAATCCCGGCAATCTCCACCACCGCGTTCTCCGGCAGCGCCTGCGCATCCCGCACCTGCTTCGGCCCAGCACGATGCAATACGCCATCAGTCTGCAACGACTTCAGAATGCCCCGAAAAGCTTTCCGGTCATCCGGCCCGATGGAGAATTTTTCAGCAAGCTCCTTGACCCCGAACTTTTCTCTAGAATTCTCCAAAAACGTTTTAATCTCCGCGCGGCTGGGCAGGCTTCCGGACGGGCGCCCGGCCTTGTCGCGCGGTTTTTTGTGGACAGTCTTCATGGACTCAGTATGGGGCCTGCCCCGGCGCGCCACCATAAGCCGTGGCGGGCGCGTAACAGTGTTTTTTTTAAGCGGTAAAAAAGCAACAGAAAGAAGTTACTTTTTTGAAAAAAAGGCGCCCCGCCCGGGGTAACCAAAAAACTTTTGCTGGGGGCCCGGGCAACTCCGGTGTCTCTTTGANNAAAGAGACACCGGAGTTGCCCAGGCCCCCACGCAAAAGTTTTTGCGCGCTTTTTTCAAAAAGCGCTGCTTTCTTCTGCTTGTTACAGCCCTATCCTAATCGCATCCAAACTGGCCAGCACGATCACCGCCCACGTCACCGCCGCGCCGCCGGCGCGGAACGGGTTGGGCGCCGGCCGGGACATGCCCAACGGATGCGCCACCCGCGCCGCGATCAGCAGCAGCGCCAGCAGCATCAGGAACCAGTGGCTCGCGCCCGCCATTTCGATGCCGCCCATCAGCAGCAGCGCCAGTGGCACGTATTCGGCGAAATTCGCGTGCGACCGGCAGGCGATCTGCAGCTTCGAGGCTTCCGCCTCCTTGCCCAGCGCCACCGCGCCCTGGCTGCCTTCGCCGAGCGAAATTTTGCTGCCAGCGCGCGCCATCGTCACGCGCACCGATAGATAAACGTAGAGCAGGCCCAAAATGCCCGCGGTCGCCAACGTCACCGGCATGATCGTCATCGCAATTTGCCCCCTTTCCAAGTTCGTTGCGGCGGCACTCTAAGCGTTACCGGCCCCGGCGCAATCGTGCCGGCCAGTTCCACGGAGGCCAGAATGCCGCGCCGATGGATCGCCGCTTTGGGAAACAGCCGGTCCAGTCCCGGCCGGTCCGGAAAATGCCGCGCGATTTCAGCCCCCGCGAACCGGCACGGCGCGTTTTCCCCCTCGTTCACCAGCACCGCCCCGCCGGCGCAGACCAGCCGGGTACCCCACGGCAGCCCCGTCAGGTCAACGATCCCTTGCACGACCACGTTGGCGCCGATCCAGCCGGGTTCCACCACCGGCAAATCCATCCGGCGCGCAACCTCCGCCAGTTCCTCCACCGATACAATCGTGAGTTGCCGGCCGCTGCGGATTTCGGCGCCGCGCGCGTACCATGGCTCGCGCGCCCCCGCCGGGCGGGAGAATCCGCGATGCCGCCCGGCCAGAATGCCCTGCAAGTCCACGTTGAGAGATGCGACCGGCGCGGTGCGGAAATGCGACGCCGCGCGCGTGCCATGAACTGCAACGATCCCAGGTGAAATATTTTTGACAATCATCGCTTAAATGAAGAAACTTTCGAAAGTACTTGAACATAATACCGCGAAATGACGAACTTGTTAAAGCCCGTACGTTCAGCGGATGTTCATGATGACACGCGGCGATTTCGGGTTATACGTCCGGCCTCGCCCACAACAGGAGATAGCGAATGGCCGACCTTCATCCGAGCGACACCGCCCAAGCCGGCGCCGAAGCGATCAAGCAAGAAAGCGCCACAGTGATGCATCTCTGGAAGGACAATGCCGGCCGCATGCTGCGCGCCAATGAGCGCGTCATGCACGGCATGATGTCCGCGATCAAACTGGAAATCGAATTCGGTCAGCAACTGGTCGAGCATCGGATCAACACGTTCAAGGAAGCCAGCCAGGCCGACAAGCCGGCCGCGGCCGGCCAGACCATGGTGGACCGCTACCTGCAGGAGATGGAGCGGCTGACCACCACGATGCGCGAGGTTTCCGAAGAGATGCGCAAGAGCTTTGGCGAGGCCACGAAAATCATCTTTGACCGGCAGGAGCAAAACATCCACGAAGCGGTGGCGGCGTCCGCCCCCGTGCAGGCGGCGAAATTCGCCGCCAAGGCGAAGGCCGAGACGCCGAAGGCCGAGTCCATCCTGCCAAAAACCGACGCCGAAAGCGACGCGTAGCCGCCACGATCAAGGGGGTTCTTGCCCCCTTAATCTCCCGGCGCCGCGCGGGGCGGCCATTTCTCAAACTGCGTGACGCCGTCAGCGATGTCATAATAGTCACCCTTCTCGGCGACAAAGATGTGCTCGGTCAGGCGGGTTTGCGTCGGCGTGTCGAACGCGCCCATCGCGATGGCCAGCCAGTCGCGCGACAGCGGATCCCAGAACAGCGTCGAGCCGCAGCGCGCGCAAAAACCGCGCCGCACCTTGTTCGAGGATGCGTACCACGTCACCTTATTCTCGCCCTGGATGGTCAGCGCCGCGCGTTTGACGTTGGCTGAGGCGAAATAATGCCCGGAAATCTTGCGGCACATGCCGCAATGGCAAGCATCCGCCCCTGGCAGATCGCCGCTCACTTCAAAAGTCACCGCGCCGCAAAGGCACGAGCCGCTATGCTGGGTCATTAGCGAAGTAAGTAGTTACTTTTTTGAAAAAAAGTAACCAAAAAACTTCTATTCCCCCCGCCTTTGAGCGGCCATCGTATGGCCGCTCAAAGGCCGGGGGAATCAAAAGTTTTTTGCGGAGCTTTTTTTCAAAAAAGCGACCGCTTGCTTCACTTGCTGCTTGCTTTTGCCTTCACTTTGGCCTTCGCCTTCGCCTTGGCTTTCGGCTTGGGTTTCGCCTTCGCCTTGGGCTTCTCCACCGCCGCGCGCGCGGCGGGTTTCGGCGCGGCTTTTGGCGCGGCTTTTTTGGCGGCGGTTTTCTTGCCCTTGGGCGCCAGAATTTTGCCTTTTTCTGCCAGCAGCGCAACCGCCTGATCCAAGGTGAAATCCGCCAGTTCCTCGCCGCGCGGCAGGTTCGCGACCATATTGCCCCATTGCGCATACGGCCCAAACCGCCCTTTGCGCGCCACCACGGGTGCTGAATCCTTCGGGTGCGGCCCCAGGTTGCGGACCGAATCCTGCTTTTTGCCGATCAGGTCCATCGCCCGGTTCAGGCCGATATGCAGCACGTCGTCGTCCTTATCCAGCGACGCGAACAACGGCCCCATTTTGATATAGGGGCCGAAGCGGCCGACGCCGGCCTCGATTTTTTCGCCGGTGGTCGGGTGGTGCCCGACCAGACGCGGCAGCGAGAGCAGGCCGAGCGCGTCTTCCAGCGACAGCACCTCCGGGTCCATCCCGCGCGTCAGCGACGAGCGCTTCGGCTTGGCTTTCTTATCGGTAGGATCGGGTTCGCCCTGCTGCACGTACAGCCCGTAGGGCCCGCGGCGCAGGGTGATTTCCTCGCCCGTCTCTGGGTCATGCCCGAGCAGGCGCTGGCCATCTTTCAGCGTATCTTCCGCGGATTCGGCGCCGTCGATCGCCAGTTTACGGGTGTATTGGCAGGCCGGATAATTCGAGCAGCCGATGAACGAGCCGAACCGCCCCAGCCGCAGCCCGATGCGCCCGTTGCCGCAGGCCGGGCAGGTGCGCGGGTCCGAGCCATCCTCGCGCGGCGGAAAGAAATGCGGCCCCAGATCCTCATCCAGCGCCTCGATGACATCGGAGATTTTGAGGTCTTTGGTCTCCGCGATCGCGGCCGAAAAATCCGTCCAGAAATCCCGCAGCACCTGCCGCCACTGCGCGTGGCCCTCGGCGATTTCGTCGAGCTGTTCTTCAAGATTCGCGGTAAAACCGGTATCCACATAGCGTGAGAAAAAGCTCATCAAAAACGCCGTCACCAGCCGGCCCCGATCTTCCGGCACAAACCGACGGTTTTCCAGCCGCACATAGTTGCGGTCCCGCAGCACCGTGAGGATGGAGGCGTAGGTGGAAGGCCGGCCGATGCCGAGTTCCTCCATTTTCTTCACCAGCGAGGCTTCCGAATAACGCGGCGGCGGCTGGGTAAAATGCTGGCTCGCCTCGACCTTGCCGGTTTTCAGCGGATCGGCCTTTTGCAGCGGCGGCAGAATCTTGCCGCTCTCCTCGTCCTCGGCCGGATCGTCCAGGTCTTCGCGATAAAGTTTTAAAAACCCATCAAACGCCAGGATCGAGCCGGTGGCGCGCAGCGTCTGGCCTTTGCCGTCGGACATATCCACGGTCGTCTGATCCAGCTCGGCGGATTGCATCTGGCAGGCCAGCGCGCGCTTATAGATCAGCTCATACAGCCGGCCCTGCTCGCCCGACAGCATCTTTGCGACCTTCGCGGGGTGCAGCGAAATATCGGTCGGCCGGATCGCCTCATGCGCCTCCTGCGCGTTCTTCGATTTCGAAAGATATTCTCGCGGCGCCGCCGGCACGTATTCCGGCCCGAATTCGGATTTGATTTCCGCCCGCATGGCGGTGACGGCTTCCTTCGCCAATTGCACGCCGTCGGTCCGCATATAGGTGATCAACCCGACGGTCTCGCCGCCGATTTCGATGCCCTCATAGAGCTGCTGCGCCAGGCGCATCGTCTGCTGCGAGGAAAACCCGAGTTTTCTGCTCGCCTCCTGCTGCAGCGTACTCGTAATAAACGGCGGCGGCGGGTTGCGCTTGACCCGCTTCTTCTCCACCGACGTCACCGTAAACGCGCCCGCCTGCACCGCCGCCTTGGCGGCCAGCGCCTTGGCCTCGTCGTTCAGGTCGAACTGCTCGAGCTTCTTGCCCTGGTAATGCGTCAGCCGGGCCGAAAACGGCGCGCCGGTCGGGGTCAAGAATCCCGCTTCGATCGTCCAGTATTCGCGCGCCCGAAAAACCTCGATTTCGGCTTCACGCTCGCAAATCAGCCGCAGCGCCACCGACTGCACCCGCCCCGCCGACTTGCTGCCCGGCAATTTGCGCCACAGCACCGGCGAGAGCGTGAATCCCACCAGATAATCCAGCGCGCGGCGCGCCAGATACGCCTCGATCAACGGCTGATCCAGCGCCCTTGGTGCCGCCATCGCCGCCTTCACGGCCGATTTGGTGATCTCGTTGAACGTCACCCGCAGCACGTTGACGCCCTTCAGCGCGTGCTTGTCCTCCAGCATCGTCCGCACGTGCCAGGAAATCGCCTCGCCCTCGCGGTCCGGGTCGGTCGCCAGATAGAGCGTTTTGGCACCCTTCACGGCCTTGGCGATCGCCGTCATCTGCTTCTGGCCGCGCTCATCGGCCTCCCAGGACATCGCGAAATCCTCGTCCGGCAGCACGGAACCGTCCTTCGGCGGCAGGTCACGCACATGGCCGTAGGACGCCAGAACCGTAAACTTGTCGCCCAGATATTTGTTGATTGTCTTGGCCTTGGAGGGCGATTCGACGACGACGATCTCAGTCAACAAGGAATCCCATTCATGCGGCGGCCAGTAGCGCCACCCGGTTTCCCGAAAGGGTTTCCACCCGTCCGGCCAATTCAAGTTCCAGGAGCACCGCGGCGACCGCGGCCATCGACAACTGGCAGCGCCGGGCTAACTCGTCAACCTGCACGGGATCGGCGGTCAACAGCGGCGGGATTCTGCTCCGCGCCTGGCGCAATGTCGCCGCGTCAGTTTCGAGGACGGGCAGCAGGGCAGGGGGCTCGGCCAGGCCTGACCGTGCGTGGCGGAACAACGGGTCCCGCGAGAGGCCCTCGCGGCCGGGATGGTCCGGCAGGTTCGCCAGAACATCGGCGGCACTCTCCGTCAGGTGCGCGCCCTGGCGGATCAGGTCGTTGGACCCCTGGCTGCGCGGGTCCAGCGGCGAGCCGGGCACCGCGAACAGTTCCCGGCCGGCCTCATTGGCCAACCGCGCCGTCAACAGCGAGCCGGAGCGCGGCGCCGCCTCGATCACCACCAACCCAAGCACCAGTCCGGCGATGATCCGGTTGCGTTTCGGAAAATGCCTGGCCATCGGCGCGGTGCCGAGCGGCGCCTCGGCGATGACGGCGCCGTTTTGCGTAATCTGCTCCTGCAGCTTCTCATGCTCCGGCGGATAGGCAACATCCAGGCCGCCGGCGATCACGGCGACCGTCCGGCCGGCGGCCAGCGCGCCGTTATGCGCCGCCGCGTCGATCCCGCGCGCCAGGCCGGAGACGATGGTGAGATTTTGTGCCAGTTCGCCGGCCAGATTCTGCGCCATGCGCATGCCGTTGGCCGAGGCATTGCGCGCGCCGACGATGCCAAGGCAGCGCGACGATAGCAGTTTCACGTCGCCCAGCACGGCCAAAAACGGCGGCGCATCCGCCGTTTCCGCCAGAAACGGCGGATAATTCTGGTCCCCCAGAAACAGCGCCGTCGCCCCCATCTTCCGCAGTGCCGCCAATTCCTTCTCCGCCTCCGCCCGGCTGGCGATTCGGGGCGGCGTCTCCCGCCCGCCGATCCTTGCGAGTTCCGGCACCGCCGCCAGCGCGTCCTCCACCATCGGAAACCGCGCCAGCAGCCGCCGATAGGTCAACGGCCCCACGCTCTCCGTCCGCACCAGCCGCAGATGTGTCACCGGATCGTCCATCCGTGCAATGAAGTCCGGTTTTTCCGCAAACGCAACCTGAAATTGATTATTTATTTACTCTCGTCCCCAAAATCGTGCCATTCGTGCCGTCGCGTCGCGGGTTCCATTCACGCGTCGTTAACCAATTCCCCGCATAAACCTTTCAACTTCACAAATGCGTCGCTGAGTTCCGACAAGATGTCTCGCTCCGGACCGCCAGCCTGCGAGACCGATTTTTATGAACGTCATTCCAGACCCCGCCTCGCTGACGGCCGATCCGTACCACCACGGCTCTCCCGGCCCCGGCATTCCCGAACCAGTCCACCCCGCCGCGATCCCTTCGCTGTACGAGCAATACACCTCCCCGACCGGTCCGGCGGCCATCATCCGCGAAGTCCTCACCGTCGCCGCCATCGCCGGAATGTTCTGGTTCCAAATCGAAATCGTGCGGTGCTTTTGGTAGAAGGAAGCAAGCAGTTACTTTTTTTCAAAAAAGTAACCAAAAAACCTTTGATTCCCATGGCCTTTGAGCGGCCACAGTATGGCCGCTCAAAGGCCGGGGAGCGCATGAAAATTAAGCCGCCGGCCCAACCGCGTCATGGCGAGCCCTTGCGAAGCCATCCATCTTCCATTCCAACGCCAACGCGCACCCAAACACGATCGTTTGCGGTAAAAATGTAACTGCATTATAATTGCATTAAGCAGTTACGGAATCTTCCCTTGCCCCGCTCCAGCCATCACAAGAAAGCGTCCAGCTTCAACCTCCGCATCGACCACGCCCTGAAAACCGCCTTCACCCAGGCGGCCGAAGCCGAGGACAAGCCCGCCGCCCAGGTCATCCGCGACCTCATGTGGGCCTATGTCCGGCGCCGCGAGCGCCAAACCTTCGAACGCGAGGCCCGCCACCAGTCCCTTCAGGCCGCCATTCGCGCCCGTGATCCGCGCACCGACGAATACGCCGTCATGCGCGAACTCGAAGCCGACCTCGCCGACGAAACCTTCTGGAACGATGATCTGCCATGAAACGCGGCGACCTCGTTACCATCGCCGTCACCGGCGACTACGGCAAACCCCGCCCCGCCCTCATCATCCAATCCGACAGTTTCTCCCAACTCCCCAGCCTCACCGTCCTGCGCCTGACCTCCGACTTGCACGACGAGCCCACCTTCCGCGTCACCATAACTCCGACCACCGAAAATGGCCTAAAATCGCCCTCCCAAATCATGCTCGACAAATCCATCACCATCCCCCGCGAAAAAATCGGCAAGGTCTTTGGCCAACTCGACAGTGCGACCATGCTGACCGTAAGCCGAGGCCTCATCGATTTCCTGGGCCTGGAAGGCGCCGCCCTGACACCTCCGCCATGAACATCGTCACGTTAAGATCGTCGCCACTTTCGCCATCACATCCGCCAGCACTGCCACCGGCAGGCTCCCCATTTTCCGCCCCTGCCGCGCCTCCAGGTCCAGCGTCCGCGGCTGGTCGCACCGCACGATCCCAGTGGTCTTCTTCATGCCCGTAATTTCCACCGCAAACCCCAGCCGCCGCGCAAATCCGCCCCCAGTTGTAATCGGCAACACTACCGGCGCCCCTGTCGCCTTGTTAAAAGCCGCCGGCGAAATCACCAGCACCGGCCGCGTCCCCGCCTGCTCCCGCCCCGCCGCCGGGTCCAACGGCACCAAATAAATATCCCCCCGATTCAAAGAATCTCCCGCCCCACCGCCCCCGAGCCCAGCCACTCCTCGTCCTCACCACTGCGCGCCCCAGAATAATCCGAAGCCGCCAGCAACTCCTCCAGAGTGTATTGCGGCCCCGGATGCGGTTCCACCACCAGGCGCCCCCCCTCCACCGTCACGCCCACGGTTTCGCCCGGCTTCAACGCGAGAAGCTCCAGAATTGGCGGCGGGACCGCCAACATAATTGAGCCGCCGACCTTACGAAGACTGGTTTTGTGCATTTTGATCGCTTTCCGAATTATACCTTTATATAACATCAGAGCGCCGCAGGCGCCACGGTTTCATCAAAGGCGTGTTCGCTTCAAGCGGTCTTCCCGATCCGCGGCTCCGTCCCCGCCCGTAGCCTTGCGATATTCCCCGCATGTTTCCAAAACACCAGCGCCGCGATGAGCACAAACAATATCGCCAGTTCGCCGCGCCCGAACGCGAGCGCCACCACCGGCGCCACCGCCACCGCCGCTAGCGACGAGAGTGACGAGTAGCGGAACGCCGACGCGACCCCAACCCACGTCAGACACGCCAAAACCCCCACCGGAAACCACACGCCCAAAAACACCCCCAACGCCGTCGCCACGCCCTTGCCCCCCTTAAACCGCAGCCAAACCGGGTAGAGATGTCCCAGAAACACGGCGAAACCCGCGCAGAGCGGGGCTGGGTAGCCGAAATGGCGCGCCACCAGCACCGCCAGCGTGCCCTTGAAACCGTCCAGAAACAGCGTGGCCAGCGCCAGCCCCTTGTGGCCTGTTCGCAACACGTTGGTCGCGCCGATATTGCCGCTGCCGATGGAGCGAATATCGCCGAGCCCCGCGGCGCGCGTCAGCACCAGCCCGAAAGGAATTGATCCTAAAGCATAAGACGCCGCGCAGAGGAGGAGCAACAGTATCATCCAAACACCCGCCGCCCCGCCTTCCAGGTTCCACGAACCTTGCCCTCCAGCGGCCTTCCATCGAACGGTGTATTCTGCGCTTTTCCAGGCAATTTCCCGGCCTCCACGCGCCAGGATTTTTCCGGATCAAACAGACACAAATCCGCCGGCGCCCCGCGCCGCAAAACGCCCGCATCCACCCCCAGCCACGCCGCCGGCCGCGCCGTCAACAGCGCCAGCGCCTGCTCCATTGACAAAAACCCGCCATGCACCTGCGCCAGCGTCACCGCCAACAATGTCGCCAGCCCCGCCCCGCCGGCCGAAGCCTCCGCGAACGGCAACCTCTTATCATCCGCATCGCGCGGCTGATGGTCGCTCGCGATCGCATCGATCGTCCCATCCGCCAGCCCCGCCAGCACCGCCTGGCGGTCCGCCTCCGCCCGCAGCGGCGGCGAGAATTTCGCATAGGTCCGAAAATCTCCGATCGCCACCTCGTTCAGATCAAAATACGGCGGCGCCGTATCGCAGGTCACCGCGATGCCCCGGTCCTTCGCCTCCCGGATCAGCGCCAGCGCCTCTCCGGTCGTCACATGCGCGACATGCACGGCCCCGCCCGTCAGTTCCGCCAGTCTTATATCCCGCGCAACGCAAATCGCCTCCGCACAGGCCGGAATGCCCGGCAGCCCCAGAATCGTCGCCAGCGCCCCCTCCGTCGCCGCCCCGCCCTCCGCCAGTTCCGCATCCTCGGGATGCTGGATAATCCGCATGCCAAACCCGCTGGCATAACTCAAAGCCCGCCGCATCAGCCGCGCCGACGCGATGCTGCGCCGCCCATCCGTAAACGCCGCCGCCCCCGCCGCCTTCAGCAGCCCATACTCCGCCAGTTCCTCCCCCGCGCACCCCCTCGTAGCCGCGCCGTACGGCACCAGCGTCACGCTCCCCGTTTCCTCGCCCCGCGAAATAATCAGTTTGACCAGCGCCGGATCATCAATCGCCGGCCGGCTATCGGGCAGCACGCCGATGGTGGTAATCCCGCCCGCCGCCGCCGCCTGCGCCGCCGAAACAATGGTTTCCCGGTACTCATATCCCGGCTCCCCAAGGCTCGCCCGGATATCCACCAGCCCCGGACACAGAATCCCGCCGCCGCCGTCCACCACATCCACGCCCTCTGGCCGCCCCAGTCCCGCCCCCAGATCCGCGATACGTCCATCCAGCACCAGCAGATCGCCCACCGAAAAACCATCCGGCGCCGCCAGCGTCACGTTAACGAAAAGGCAATCAGTCATTCCACAGCGTACCCCGGGCCAGCGCGTCCAGCACCGCCATCCGCACCGCCACCCCCATTTCCACCTGTTCCTTAATGACCGAACGGTACGGATGGTCCGCCACCGCGCTGTCTATCTCCACGCCCCGGTTCATCGGCCCCGGATGCATCACCAGCGCATCCGGCTTCGCATACGCCAGCTTTTCCGCATCCAGCCCATAAAACGCAAAAAACTCTCGCGCACTCGGCACCAGCCCGCCCTTGCTCATCCGCTCCCGCTGCAACCTCAAAGCCATCACAATATCCGCGCCCCGCAGCCCCTCCCGCATATCATGATGCACGGTCACCCCCAGCGACCCCACCTCCGCCGGCATCAGCGTCGGCGGCCCCACCAGCCGCACCTGGTTCCCCATCATCGTCAGCAGCAAAAAATTGCTGCGCGCCACCCGCGAGTGCAAAATGTCCCCACAGATCGCTATCGTCAGCCCCTCCAGCCGCCCCTTGTTCCGCCGTATCGTCAGCGCGTCCAATATCGCCTGCGTCGGATGCTCATGCGTCCCATCCCCCGCATTGATCACGCTCGCCTCAACTTTTTGCGCCAGCAGGGCAGGGGCCCCGGACTGGTTATGCCGCACCACCAGCAAATCGCAGTTCATCGCATTCAGCGTCGCCGCCGTATCCAGCAGCGTCTCCCCCTTGGAAACCGAGCTGGTCGAAACGGACATATTGATCACATCCGCCCCAAGCCGCTTGCCCGCCAGCTCAAAACTCGTCCGCGTGCGTGTAGAGTCCTCGAAAAACAGATTGATCAGAGTCCGCCCGCGCAATAAATCGCGCTGCGTCTTGCCGGACCGGTTCAACAGCACATAATTCTCCGCCAGGTCCAGCAGCGCCGTAATCTTGGGCGGCGAGAGCCCCTGTATCCCGAGAAGATGCCGATTGGTCATGAAAATACAGCTACACCACAAGTTAACCAATTCTGGAAATACCGCCGAAAAAACCCCGCATATTGAAATAGTTAGCACCCATCCCGACATGCTGCCTCGAACAACGGAGGCCCATCATGCGGCGATTTCTCATCCTCGGCGCCATCATGGCCCTATCCGCATGCGCGGACATGTCGCCGCCACCGCTGGCCACCACCGCCCCCGCCACGCCCGTGTTCTTCCAGCCCTATTCCGTGGCCCTGGATAAACCGGCGCTCGACGCCATCGCCGCCGCCGCCGTCACCGCCGCCGAACGGCCCGAGGCCCGAATCATCGTCCTCGGCGCCGCCGACGCCGGCGGCAACACGCAAGCCAACATCCTGCTCTCCAAAACCCGCGCCAGAATCGTCGCCGACCAGCTCATCGCCGACGGCGTCGGCCCCGGCCGTATCCGTGCCCGCGGCCTCGGCGAACAAAGCGCGCCGGAAGCCAGCGCGCAATCCGCCAGGCGCGTGGTCATTCGCATCGAAGGATAGATAGCAAGCGGTCGCTTTTTTGAAAAAAAGCTCCGCAAAAAACTTTTGATCCGGTCGGCAAACCGGCCAGGAACCTCTTGCTTTACTGCAAGCAAAAATCGCCCTATTTTGCGTCACATCCAAGGGCAGGTGCGTCATGCAATCAATCCTGACAGGTCGCGCCATCGGCGCCGACACGGTTTCCCTACCGGTGGACGGTCTGCGCACCATCCACGGCCATGCCGGCAAATCCTACACTGTGTCCGGCCGTCGCCACACGGTCTTCTTCGCGGGCGGCGGCGCCGAAACCTGCAACGGCGCGGCCGAAACCGGCAAACTTACCCTGTTTGCCGGCACCAAGGTCGGCGCGTCGGACGTCCTGATCGGCGGAAGCCATAATAACGCCTTCGAAATGGACGGCGGCGCCGCCGCCGCCACCCTCGTGGGCGGCGCCGGCAAAAACTACTTCGTCTTCGATAACGTCGGGCCAAGCACATTGACGGTCGAGATCACCAATTTCGCAAAAGGCGACCATATCGAGCTCGGAAACTTTGCCGCCAACGCCGTGAAAGAGACTTTGGCCACCCAGGTCATGTCCTCCGGCGTGACGACCATAACCCTGCCGGACGGCACCCAGGTCGCGTTCTCCGGCGCCCCCACTTTGACCGCCAAAGATTTCATCAAATGAGTTTTCATGGCGCCCCCGGCGCTGATACGATTTTCGCCGCAACCCCGGGCGGCGTTGAAACCATTCACGGCGCTGCCGGGGGTGCCTACAGCGTCTCCGGCGCAAAATCCGTGGTCTTCATCGCCGGCACCGGCACCGAGACGTTCGACGGCGCGGCCGGAACCGGCAAGCAGACGATGCTCGGCAGCACGGTCGCCGGCGCGGAGGAGTTATTGCTCGGCGGCAGCGGCGCCAATCTTTTTGAAGTGACGGCCTCGAACGCCGTCATGGCCGGCGGCTCCGGCAAAAACGTGTTCGAGTTTTTCAGCCATGCCGACACCACCACCCAGGTCGCCGCCATCATCAATTTCAAGAAAAACGACCGCATCGAACTCACCGGCTTCGGCGCCGGCGCCGTCAAGGCCGTGCTCGCCACCGAGATCAGGTCGCCAGGTGAATACACCAGCATAACCCTGCCGGACGGCACCACCGTCACCCTCGCCGGCGGCCCAAAACTCTCCGTCAAGGATTTTATGGTGAAAAGCTAAAGCAATCAGCGTTTGGTTTCGAAACCCAGCAAACCAGGACAAGCGAGACCAAGGGAGCGGTCACAATCCACGGCGGCGCTTGAACAATCGGCGCCGCTGTCATCAACTCTTCCGGTCAGCCGCCCAGCCGGCATCGAGGATCCGCAACCTAAGCCATTAATCGCAGAATCAATATTATGGAAAGAAACTGACGCTTGCCAAGTCGCAAGCCGCGCGGTCTCATCATCAGCATGAAGCCTTCAACCGCAAGCCATACCGCCACGCCGGCCGGCAATGCCGCACCACGCCTAGCGCGGAGCGTCTTCGCCTACATCGCGGCTGTGGTGGCGGCTTCCGCCATTTTTGTCGTCTGGTTTTGCGTCCGCAACGCATTCACAGACGCGGCTTACCACATCAACGTATCGGCAAAATTCCAGCTTGGGTTGGCGCTCGTCTTTCTCGTGGTGAACGGGTTTCTTCCCGCGCTCATCCTGATGGCTTTGCCCTGGGCAATGCTCGTCGCCTGGCTCAACTTTCTAAAATGCACCTTCTGGCCGCACTTCAGTCTCTTGGCGGCCGTCCTGCTCGCGCTATTGGCCTGCGCCACGACATCCCTCGCGCCAGAACCACTTTTCATTGAAACTCAGACGTTTACGCAGGCATACGTCACCGCGATCGCACGCCAAGGCCCATGTTTTTTTGTCGCCGGCGCTGGTTTCGGCTTGGTGTACTGGATGGCGGTCCGCCGCCGCGAAAAACCTCCGCGCGGCGGTGCAACCCGTCAGGAATGCCCGACATCAATCTGACAAATATTCCCCGCCAGCTGGCTCAACTGGATCTTGCCAGGCTCGTTCGTCCCCCACGGGTTCAGCAGCGTCACCGTGGCGGCAGCCCCGCTCCCCGTCATCCCGTCAAACATATAGCAATGCCCGCCGACCAGGTTGAATCCGGTGGGATTGGAAGGTGTGTCAAACGTCAGCATGTCGCCGGCCTTGATGTCCGCGGTCAGCTGGGTGAACAGCTGCGCGCCCGTCATCGTGCTCGCCGGCTGATAGATCCAGGTCGCCGCCTTGCCCGTCAGCTCCTCCATCGCCACGAACGGGTAGCCGCCATTGGCGATGGCGGAAATCCCGCCATTCAGTTGCGCCACCGCCTGCTCCAGCACCTGCGGCCAAATCTCCTTCACCCCGTTCACCACGTCCTGCCCGGCCGCGCTGTTCACGGAGTTGGCATTGAAAATGTTGCTCACCACTTCCGTCACCGCCTTGAAACCGCCGGTATAGCCGGGCACCGGCAGGCTGCCATTGGCATCCTCGTACAGCGTCACCGTCTCGGTGCCGTTCGAATTCACCTTGATCATGTTCTGGATCGAGGCGGCGTGCGTGATCGCCAGCTCGCCGATCGAAGAAATCAGGAAACAATCCCCCAGCCCGTCCTGATGGAGATCGTGCGGACTGATGGCGACGGTATCGCCCGGGTTGATGATATAGAGCGCCGTCGTGGCCTTCGCCGCCCCCACGGCGGCGGTCCCGCTCGCAAAGTCACCAAGTCCCAAACTGGGCGCCGCGATATCCGGCGCCGCGGGCGCGGGCACATAAACCCCCACAAGGCTCGCCGCTGCTGTCGCGCTATCCAAAGACAATGACCTTTTGGCCGAATCGTAGGAACGGTCGTCGTCGTAGCGCAGCGCCATGGTAACTCCTCGGGTTACAGTTTGTTCACATTCAGATGAATTCCTTTATGTCCGGTAAATGCTTCTAAAAAGTTAACGCCATCCCGTCATAAGCCAGCTCCACCCCCTCCGGCAGATTTTTGCGCGCCCAGTTCCAGTCCATGGAGGGGCCGAGATGCGTCAAAATCGTGCGCGCCGGCCGCAGCCGCGCCACCCATTCCAGCACCTGTTCCAAATTCGCATGCGTGGGGTGCGGATCGTGCCGCGTAAAACAATCCACCACAAAAACCTTGACCCCCTCCAGCGCCGCCAGCGCCGCCTCATCCAGCCGCTTCACATCCGTGCAATACGCCGCATCGCCAATCCGCAGCCCGAGCGAGGGCACGTACCCATGGTCCTGCGCGAAAATCGTCACGTCCATGCCCAGAATCTCGATAGTTTGCGGCGGCTTGACCGTATGCGTCTGCAGCACCGGCCGGAAAAAATGCGTCCCCGCGATCCAGGGCCGGAACGCGTAGTCAAACCGCTGCCGCAGATCGGCCCACACCGCCGCCTCTGCATAGGCCGGCATCGGCGCCCCCAGCAACCGGTTCAGAATCCGTATCTCGTCCAGCCCCGCGATATGGTCCGCATGCGCATGGGTATAAACAATCGCATCCACCCGGCCGATTTTGTTGCCGACAAGCTGGGCGCGCAGATCCGGCCCTGTATCCACCAGCAAATTCTTCCCCGCCGCGCTGGTAAACACAACCGAAGGCCGCGTCCGCACATTGCGCGGCTCCGAAGACTCCAGCTCCCCCCAGTCGCCCGCCCCATCCGCGCCGCCGATTTGCGGGCAACCCGCCGACCCGCCGCACCCCAGAATCGTCAGCCTATGACCGCTCAAGCCGCCTTCCGATAAAATTTCAAAAAATTGCTGGTGGTCAACGCCGCGATCTCTTCCGGCGTCAGCCCAAAAACCTCCCCCAGCACCTTTGCGGTATGCACGGTATAAGCCGGCTCGTTCCGTTTGCCGCGGAACGGCACCGGCGCCAGATACGGCGAATCCGTTTCCACCAGCACCCGCTCCTTCGGAATTTTTGCCGCGATGTCCCGCAACTCCTGCGCTTTTGGAAACGTAATGATCCCGGAGAACGAAAAATACCCCCCCATTTCCACCGCCGCTTCCGCCAGCCCCCGGCCGGACGAAAAACAATGCAGCAAGAACTGAAATTTTTGGCCCCCTGCCCTTTCTTCCCGCAGAATCCTCGCAATATCCTCATCCGCATCCCGCGCATGGATCGCCAGCGGTAACCCCGTTAAGGCCGCCGCCCGGATATGCGCCCGAAAATTCTCCTGCTGCACATCCCTCGGCGCCTTGTCATAAAAATAATCCAGCCCCGACTCGCCAATCCCGATCACCTTCGGATGCTCCGTCAACGCCGCAATCTCTTCCGCCCCCGCCACCGACAAAGAATCCGCCGCATGGTTCGGATGCACCCCCACGCAACAAAACACCCCCTCATGTTCCTCCGCGATCCCAATCGCCTCCCGCGACTGCGCCAACGTCACCCCAATCGTCACCATCCTCTCAACCCCGGCCGCCCGCGCCCGCTCCACCACCCCCGGACGCTCTTCCGGTGTGAAATAATCCAGATGACAGTGTGAATCGATCAGCATGGGAGACAGCAAGAAGCGCTTTTTTGAAAAAAAGCGCGCAAAAAACTTTTGCGAGCTGGGGGCGTTTGGACCGGGATTGCCGTTAATCGGCACCATAGGTGCCGATTAACGGCAATCCCGGTCCAAACGCCCCCAGCTCGCAAAAGTTTTTTTGGTTCTTTTTTTTCAAAAAAAGAACTTCTTCCTGCCCGCTTCACGCCGCCTCAACATACCGAGGAAACACCCCGCTCGGCGCCGGCAAACCCGCGCCATCCACCAGCGTCGTTTCCAAATCGCTGAAGTGCCGCGCGGCCGCCGGCACGCCCACCTGCGTCAACAAATTCTCCATCGCTCCCGGCATGAACGGCTGCAGCAAAAACCCGATTGTCCTGATCGTCTCCACCAGCACCCGCAGCACCGTATTCATGCGCTCGATGTCGGTCTTCCTCAGCGCCCAAGGCGCCTGATGATCGATATACCCATTGGCCGCGCGTATCACTTTCCAAATCTCTTCCAGCGCCTCGTTGAACGCCAACCGCTCCATCGCCTCGCGCACCTTCTCGGCCAGTCCCCCCGCCATGCCCAACAACGCCAAATCCGCTTCGTGCAGCCTGCCCCGCGCCGGCACCACCCCATCAGCATTCTTGGCGATGAACGAAAGCGTCCTTTGCGCCAAATTCCCCAGATCATTCGCCAGCTCGACATTCAACCGCGAGATCAGCGCCTTCCGCGAAAAATCCCCATCCCCCCCGAACGGCACTTCCCGCAGCAGAAAAAACCGCAATGCATCCACCCCAAACTCATCCACCAGCGGCCTTGGATCAATAAAATTCCCCAACGACTTGCTCATCTTCTCGCCCTCGACCGTCCACCAGCCATGCGAAAATACCTTTTTCGGCACCGGCAGCCCCGCCGCGATCAAAAACGCCGGCCAGTACACCGCGTGAAACCGCACAATTTCCTTGCCCACCAGATGCAAATCCGCCGGCCAGAACCTGAATTTTTCATCCCCCTCATCCGGATAGCCCACCGCAGTCAGGTAATTCACCAGCGCGTCCAGCCACACATACATCACGTGCTCAGGATCGCCCGGCACCGGAATTCCCCACGAAAAACTCGTCCGGCTCACCGAAAGGTCCCGCAACCCCGACTTCACAAACGCCAGCACTTCATTGCGCTTCGCCGCCGGCGCGATGAAGCCCGGATGCTCCTCATACAGTGCTAGAAGTTTGTCCTGGTAGGCACTGAGTTTGAAAAAATAACTGGGTTCCACCACCCATTCCACCGGCGCCCCCGTCGGCGCCAGTTTGGCGCCATCCTTGCCGGCGATCAGCTCGTCCTCGTCGTAGAACGCCTCATCCCGCACCGCGTACCAGCCGGCATACTCCCCCAGGTAAATCGCCCCCGCCGCCATCAGCTTTTGCCAAATCGCCTGGCAAGCGCGTTTATGCCTAGCCTCCGTCGTGCGGATAAAATCGTCATTGGAAATTTTCATCCGCCGCGCCATGTCGGCAAAATCCGCGGCGACGCGATCGGTAAACGCCTGCGGCTCAACCCCCGCCGCGCGCGCCGCCGCCTCAACCTTCTGTCCGTGCTCATCCGTCCCGGTCAAAAAGAACACATCAAAACCATCCAGCCGCTTGAACCGCGCCAGCACATCGGCCGCCACCGACGTATAGGCGTGCCCCAGATGCGGCGCGCCATTAACGTAGAAAATCGGCGTCGTCAGGTAGAACGTCTTGCTCATCACCCGTGCAATTGGCTCAGCGCCACGACCACCGCGGCGCGCTTATCCAGATAGAGGTGTTCCACCTCCCGCTCCAGCCTCCCCAGTTCCTGCCAGACCGTCACCCGCCCCGCAAGTTTCGCATCGCCGCCGCGCCGCGCCGCCGCCCGCGTCCCCGCCGCCAGCCCTGCCCGCAGCAGCGACATGAACAGGGGAAACCCATCCTCCGTACGGGAAATCCCGTCCGCGATCGCCTGCGCCCGTGCCGGCGCCACCGGCCCGGCCAGCGCCTCATCCACCAGGCTCGCCATCGCCATGCCGGTTTCCTGCGCCAGCATCAGCGCCGTCCCGATGCTCCCCTCCGCCAGCCGCACCAATTTTTGGCGCACGTCTTCGCCCAGTTCCGGCGCATAATTCGCCAGCAGCCCGCCCACCTGCGCATCCGCCAGCGGCGCCAGGTTCAGCACCCGGCACCGGCTCCTCGTCGTCGGCAGCAGCCGGCTCGGCGCATCCGTCACCAGGAGAAGAATCCCCTGCTTCGGCGGCTCCTCCAACTGCTTCAGCAGCGCATTCTGCGCCTCAAAGTTCAAATCCTCGGCGCCCTCGACGACGACGATCCGCCACCCCCCCTCGCCCGCCGTCAAATGGAAAAACTGCTTTATTTCCCGCACGGTATCGACCGCGATGATGCTCTGCATCTTCTTGGTCTTCTCATTGAACCGCCGCTCGATCGTCCTCAGATCAACATGCGTCCCCGCCGCCACGCGCTTAGAAACCGGATGCCCCGGATCAACCGATAGATCGCTCGAAGTCCCCCCGGCCAGCAGCCACCTTGCGAACCGGTACGCCAGCGTTTTTTTCCCGATCCCCGCCTGCCCCCCGATCAGCCAGGCATGGTGCAGCCGTTTTCCCGCCGCCGCCTCATAAAGCGCCGCCACCGCCCCCTCATGCCCGGCAAAATGCTCGTTAGCCCTGGGCGGGATCACACCAGCAATCCGCGCGCCCGCAGCGCCGCGACGATGGCCGCCGTCACCGTCTCCGCATCCCCCTCCGCCCCCACCACCACGCAACGTTTCGGGTCCGTCGCCGCGATCACCCGAAACCCAGCCGCCACTTTTTCCCGCAAAACCTCGCCCATCAGATCATACCGGTCCGGCGCCAACCCCCGCCCCTCCAGCCGCGCTTTTGCCAAAAAATCAGGCAGTTCTAGAAAAATGCTCAGATCCGGCTTGAAGTCGAGAATCTTGATCATCTCGACGATCGTCTCAATCTTCACCCCCAGCCCAAACCCCTGATAGGCCAGCGTCGAATCATAAAACCGGTCACAAACCACCACCGCCCCGCGCGCCACCGCCGGCGCGATCACCTTCTCCACGTGGTCCGCCCGCGCCGCAAAATGTAAAAACGTATCCGCGAGCGCACATAAATCCGTTGCCGGGTCCAGCAGCAGCCCCCTTACCTTCTCCGCCCCCACCGTCCCGCCCGGTTCGCGTGTCAGCACCACCTCCCGCCCCGCCGCCTCAAACACCGCCGCCAACCGCCGCGCCTGCGTCGATTTCCCCGCCCCCTCGCCGCCCTCCAGCGTCACAAACAGCCCCGGCCCCCGATTCACCGGACGATGATCTCGGGGTCCGTCACGCCGCGCTGCAAACATTCCTGCAAAGCCGCATCAGCGCTCGCCACGTCGTCATACGGCCCGATCCGGATCGCATACAGCACCCGGCTCCCGCCGCTCGTCGGCACCACCGTCGTCGGCAGCCCCGCCAAGGCATCGAGCGTCGCATCGGCATCCCGCGGCCGCCCAAACCCCGGTATCTGCACGAACAACGGCCCCGGACTCGGCGGATACGCCGTCACCTGCCCGCTCAGCGTCACCGGGTCCGGCGCACTCGCATCGTCATCCTGCCCGCCGCCAATCGTCTGCACCGCCGCTGGGCCTCCCTGACCTGGAGGACCCAAACTCTGCTCCGTAATGCTCGCCACCGGTGCGGCCGTCATCTTCGGCCCCTGCCCCAGCGCCGCATCCACCTCCGAGGTCTCCTGCGGCTTCAGCGTCACCTCAACCTCGGTCACCCCATCCTGCGGAAACCCCAGCAGACTTGCCACCTTCGGCGTCACCGCGATAATCCGCCCCGGATTATCCGGCCCCCGGTCATTAACCCGCACGTCCATGGAATACCCGTTTTCCAGATTCGTCACGGTCGCGATCGACGGCAACTGCAACACCGGGCTCGCCGCCGCGATCGCATCCGGGTCATACACCTCATTATCCGTGGTAAACGGCGGATGCCCATCGATGATCACCTCCGACAACCCGGTCTTGTCGTAAGCCGAGAAATTCTGCGGATACAGCCACTCCCCCCGGGCCTGATACCCCTGCCCCACCACGAATTGCGGCGGCCCCGACGCCACCGGCGGTGCCGGCGGCTGGCACCCCACCAGCCCAAACGCCACGGAAAAAGCCATCGCCCGAAATATCAAGCCAGCACCATGCGCCCCAGCGCCCCCACGCACAGCGCGTAAAAATCCGACGGATTATATTTCCGGATCGCCCGAAAATTCGCATAAATCAAGAACGCCTGCCCGCCGGCCCCATCCGGCAGCAGCAGCGCGCACGGAGTCATATCCGGCAATTCGCTGGCCCCCGGCAGCCGCTGCACGCCCAGCGCCTCCCAATACCCAATTGTCCGCACATTCTCCCGCCCCGTCCCCACCACACTCAGCCCCGGCGGCGCCAGCACCGGCTCGCTCGAAGGCAGCCCCGGCACCCACCCCGACTTCGCCAGATAATTCGCGATCGACGCCACCGAATCCGCGTCGCTCCCCCAGATATCCGGCGTGCCAGAACCGTAAAACGACACCGCGGTGGACAAATACACGCTCGGCATGAACTGCGGCTGCCCCATCGCGCCGGCATACGACCCCAGTAATTTTTCCGCCGGCACGTCCCCCCTCGCCACGATCCGCATGGCCGAAATCACCTCGCCCGCAAAATAGGAACTGCCGCGATCCCAAGCCAGCGTCGTCAGCGCGTCGAACACGCCAAAATCCCCTTGCGTCGCGCCATAATTCGTCTCCACCCCCCAAATCCCCATCAGCGGCCCCGCCGGCACGCCAAACCGGCTCGTCACCGCCGCCAGCAGTTCCGAGCTCTGCCCATATTTCGCCCTCCCCTCCGCCACCCGCGCCTGGTTCAGCACCCGCGCCGAAAACGCCGCCCAGGTCATCGTAAACTCCGGCTGATGATGATCAAACTTGATCACATCCGCATTCACCACCAGCCCGGAAGTCGTCTCGTCAACCACCTCCTCCGGAATCCCCGCCGCCAGCGCCCGCGTCTGCAGCGCCGCCACAAACGCCGCAAAATCCCCCGCAAACGCCGCCCGCGGCAACAGCACCGCAGCCCCCAAACACCCCATCAGCGACCGTCTATCCATGCCCAACAATGCCACGCCCCCAGGAGCAAAAGTTTTTGCGCGCTTTTTTCAAAAAGCGCTGCTTTCCTTACTTATCTGCGGTCATCTGCGTCATCTGCGGATATAATCCTTCCTACCCCGCCTCAAACTCAATTCGTCTGATCCTTCTTGTCTTTCTTCTTCTTCTTGTCACCGCTCCCCGCCGCCGTCCCGCCGCCGGCCGCCGCGTGTTGCACCGGCTGCGCGGATTGCGCCACGCCGCCCGGCTCGGATTTCTGCGTGCTCAGCAGCACCGCCGCCACGCCGGCGCCGGCGATCGCCGCCGGCAACACGTCATCGGCGGGCGCCGGCCCGGCATATCCGGCCGGCTGGCCCTGGATCGCCTCGCCGTTGCCCACCATGCATTGCGAATAGGCCCGGTCATAGTCCGCCTGCAGGCTATCGGCCGCCGCTTGTGACTGGTCGCCGGCCGAGGCCGCGCCGGCCAGGAGACCGGTTCCGGCGCCGATGGCCGCCCCGGTGCCCGCCTGGCCGTTGATCGAGCCCAGTGCCGCCCCCAGCCCGGCGCCGATCAGCGTGCCGGCCGCGACCGTCGCATTGGCGTTATTGCTCGCCGCGGCGGCCTGGGCGGGCGCATTCTGCGTGCGATCCGCCGCGTAATCGCGGCATGATGTGTCGTCCGCGTTGAACTGATCCAGGGTTTTTCCCGGCCCCGGCAGCGCGGTGACACTCGGCCCCGCCGGCGGGGCCACCGCGCATCCCGTCACCGCCAGGCTTCCGGCAAACGCCAACGCCATCGCAACCCTAAAGCTCCATCGCATGACCCACCCCATTTTATTTCGGCCCTCTGACAAACCACGGAATCAGCCTTCCCGCCACTGCCCCCCGCGTACCGGTGCTCGATTCCACATTTTGTGGCACCATGCTAAACCAGCCCCATGACTCGCTCTTTGACCATTGCCGTCGGCGCCGACCACGGCGGCGCCGAGCTGAAAAACCGCCTCGCCGCGGCGCTGCTGGAAGGCGGCCACCAGGTGCTGGATTTCGGTACGGACGGCCCCGCCAGCGTGGACTATCCCGACTTTGCCGGCACCGTCTGTCACGCCGTCATCCGCCAGGAAGCCGAGCTCGGCATTCTGGTCTGCGGCACCGGCATCGGCATGTCGATCGCCGCCAACCGGTTCCCAGAAATCCGCTGCGGCCTCGCGCACGACGTCACCACCGCCCGCCTCACCCGCGCCCATAACGACGCCAACGTTTTGGCGCTGGGCGCCCGCATCGTCGGCCTCGAAGTCGCCCTCGACATTTTGGGCGCCTTCCTCAGCACGCCCTACGAGGGTGGCCGCCACGACCGCCGGATCGAAAAACTTTCATCCCTCACCGCGAAAGCCGAGACATGAACAAACCCTCCGTGTCGCCGTCCCTGGACCGCTTTTTCAACGCCCCCTTGACCGAGACCGACCCCGAACTCGCCGGCATTCTGACACAGGAACTGGTCCGCGAGCAGGACGGCATCGAGCTCATCGCCTCCGAAAACTACGTCTCCGCCGCGGTCATGGCCGCGCAGGGCTCCGTGCTCACCAACAAATACGCCGAGGGCTACCCCGGCAAGCGCTACTATGGCGGCTGCGGCCCCGCCGATCTTGCCGAAACCCTGGCAATCGAGCGCGCCAAAAAACTGTTTGACGCCGGTTTCGCCAACGTGCAGCCCAACTCCGGCAGCCAAGCCAATCAGGCGGTTTTCCTGGCGCTCATCAATCCCGGCGACACCATCCTCGGCATGTCGCTGGCCGCCGGCGGCCACCTCACCCACGGCGCCGCGCCCAACCTGTCAGGCAAATGGTTCAACGCCGTGCAATACGGCGTCCGCAAGGACGACGGTTTGATCGACTACGACGAAGTCGCGCACCTGGCCCGGACCGAAAAGCCTAGAATCATCATCGCCGGCGGCTCCGCCTATCCGCGCTTCATCGATTTTCCAAGAATCCGCGCCATCGCCGACGAAGTCGGCGCCTATTTCATGGTGGACATGGCGCATTTCGCCGGCCTCGTCGCCGCCGGCATCTACCCGTCGCCCCTGCCCCACGCCCACGTCGTCACCACCACCACCCACAAAACCCTGCGCGGCCCGCGCGGCGGCATCATCCTCACCAACCACGAGGATTTGGCCAAAAAAATCAATTCCGCCATCTTCCCCGGCCTGCAGGGCGGCCCGCTGATGCACGTCATCGCCGCCAAGGCCGTCGCCTTCGGCGAGGCCCTGCGGCCCGACTTCGCCGCCTACCAAAAAGCCGTCGTCGCCAACGCCAAGATCTTGTCCGAAACCCTGGTGTCCGAAGGCCTGGCCGTCGTCACCGGCGGCACCGACTCC